>NZ_OMPH01000011.1:0-451347 GCF_900312795.1 Ruegeria sp. AU67 | reverse complement strand
CTACAACTACGCCCGTCGTTTGAAGACACTAAGCGGTCTCACGCCATACGAATACATCTGCAAAATCCGGACTTCAGAACCGGATCAATCCATTGTCAATCCCATCCAACAAATGTCGGGACTAAACGCCTAACAGTTGCGTGAGATTTAGGGTCTGGGTCTAAGAAAACTTTGCTCTCTTAGCTGTCTCAATTCAATACTGAAACACGTGGCTTTTTGGCGGAGAGTTAATTGCGATTTAGTGTAGGCATTGCTGTGTCAATTCTGGTGGCTGTGTCTATCGGAGTGTCGACGTTTATTGTTCATTCCCTGTGGTGGACAACAGCGCGCGACAATAGCCGCATGCTTGCAGCAGAAATAAACGGCCAGATCGCGAACACTGTCCGTATCGAGGTTGGCGTGACACTCAGATCGGCCGAAGCCGCCTGGGCGGCCGTTCGCACGATCTTTGTTCAGAACGTCATCGCGACGCGACAGGCCGACAAGCGGGAGTTTGTTTTCCTGTCACAATTGCAGGCGCAGCCGAATATCTCTTGGATGTTCTTCGGCTGGCCTGACGGGAATTTTTTCGCGTCACATCGCCTGGGTGATGGTGGGCTTGAGATGATTGAAATCGATGAGGGAATCCGCGACCGAATGCTGCGGAAAGACCGCTACATCTTCATTCCCGGTGACATACAGTTCGAAGAGCGGACCTTTACCGAAACATCTTATGATCCACGCGAACATGCCTGGTTTAAAAACTTCATGGGCCTGAACTCCTCTGGGTGGATCGAAGCGCGCGACCTTCCGGATAGTGACAGAACCGTTTACGCCTTTGCCGGTCCGATAGACGTCAATAGAGCGCGACAAGGCGTTCTGGCAGTTGCGATCGAAACGGATCGTTTGTCACGGTTTCTTGCCACGCTTGCGCCCGGCGAATTTGGCGCGGCGTTTATCCTGAGCGCAGATGGAAAAGTTATTGCGGTCCCCGATGCCGAAGCGGATGAGGTTACTCCGGCGCGCATGGGCGAAGGCAAACTTTATGAAGTCGCCATGATCTCGGGCGAAAGGCTGTTGGCTGACCCACAAGCAAATGCCTCTGGCACATTGACGAAACGTGTCGTCATTGACGGCGTGCCTTATGCGGTGGCGCTGACGCCCCTGGGGTTTTACGGCTGGCGCGTTGCCACCGTCATACCTGAATCGGCCTTTCTTTCGGGGATCGACGAGACGCTGATCAATCTGATTTACGTTTTGATCATTGTGGTAGTTGTCGCAACCGGATTAGCGATCTGGCTGATCCGCAAAGTCGTGGCAAATCCGTTGGCCCGCATCGCCGAAGACCTTGGTAAGATTGAGCGCTTTGACGTCGAACAAATTGAGCGCAGACCGTCCAAACTGTCTGAGCTAGCCAATCTTTCTGCGGCCACCGCCAGCATGGCGGCTGGTTTGTCAGCATTCCGAAAATACGTACCCACAGATCTCGTGCGCATGCTGCTTGCTGAGGGTATCAAGATACAGCCCGGCGGAGAGATGAAGCAAATCTCTGTTTTATTCTGCGACGTCACGGGTTTCACTGGGCTGTCCGAGAAACTTGGCCCCAAGATTACCCAACTGATGGAGCCTTTCTTTAGCGCGGCCTCCACGGCTATCGCTAAAAATGGTGGGACGATCGACAAATTCATGGGTGATGCGGTGATGGCGTTTTGGGGGGCGCCGCGCAAGGATGTGAATCACGCTGAAAACGCCTGCCGCGCAGCATTGGACCTTGTCGCTGCAGTGGGCGCATCCGGAATTGAAGACGATGACGGCAATCCCTTGCGTGTCAGGATCGGGCTGAACAGCGGCGAGGCTCTGGTCGGAAATATCGGATCAGAGCAGCGGTTGAACTACACCGCGATTGGCGATGTTGTGAATGTTGCCAGCCGGTTGGAAGGAGCCAACAAAGATTATGGCACGCTGATCCTCATTGGGCCGGAAACGAGACAACAGGCTGCCGGCACAATCGAGGTGCGCGAACTGGACACGCTTACCGTATTCGGACGCATTGAAGAGCTGGTGGTCTACGAACTGATAGCGATGGCAGATGGGGGTGACGGGTCATTTGCCTGGATAGAGGCCTATGAACAAGGCCTTGCGCACTACCGGGCAGGGCAGTTTGAAAAAGCTGTTGCCGCATTTGAGGTTGCGGACCGAACACGAAACGGAGATCCAGCGTCAGTCGCCATGATGGCCCGCGCCCAAAGCCTGTTAGACAGGCCTCCACCGGAAGACTGGCGCGGAATTACAAGCACCAAAAAAAAGTAGCAGTCAAATCCGGTCAAGTTAAGGTGTTTACGTCCTGGGTCTTTTCGCGGGCATGATTTCTACTGATTGCACGCATGAAGAGGTGGGCAAGGTTCTGTCCGTGCTTGAGACCCATGGCGTAGACAGCTGGCCTTCGAACATGCATCGGGAAGCCAACCATATCCCAAAGATCGACAAGCCGCCGAACCCGACCTGGAATACCATGTGCGGCCGCCGTCCACCGACAAGTTGGGTGATTCGCTTCACCCTTCCCTGCGACTACTATCTCGGTTTGCAACTTGCGACCAGAAAGCGTGGGCACTTGCCATATTCAGTCGAAAGACATCGAAGCACAGCCTGATATTCGCCTGAGCTACCTGTCGACTGAAAACGTCAAACGCGTTGCAGCAAAATCGGTGCGACAGGCGCGGAATATTATGACGGCGAACGCTCTGAAATCCTATCAGCCTGAAGAAATCTTGCCCGGCCCAGCGATGGAAACAGAGGAAGACCTGGTGAAAGGTGTAGGTGATATCGCTAGGATATTTTCCATCCTGTCGGCACCTGCAAGATGGGCTCGGATGCATCTGCTGTGGTCGGTGCGGAAATCAGGGTGCTTGGACTGTCGGGATTACGGGTGGTTGACGTATCTATCATGCCAAAAATCGTATCCGGCAATAGGGCTTCTCCGGTTGTGATGATTGCAGAGAAAACGGCGGATATGATCCGCGAAGAAACTCACTAATTGACGGATATTGTGGCAATTGGTCCAAGCTTCTGGATTTGTGGCACAAATCGGTCAGGTGTCGTACTTCCCCTTTTTCCTTAGAGGTTTATCCCGCGGGCTCAGCCACAGGTATGCCAAAATCGGTGTTTCGGTTGAGCACGGCAACACGGATCTCGATCTCCGCCACCTGACTGTCGAAGTCCCGCGCCATGGGACTCTGTCCCAACAGTCTCAAGCAATACACATGGTCTTTAGGCGGCACCAGCGGTGATGTATGCTCCATCGTCGCTGGTTGACTTCGAAATCAGATAGCGCAAATGAAAATAGGTAGGTGTCTGGGAAACTAGCGGATCCTCTGGGCAACTTGGTAATCTCCGCGCTGAAGAACAATTTGGTATTGGTGTTGCGACAGGGGAAAGAGCCCTCCACCCTGTCGCGCGCGCGGTCGATTGAACATCTTATTCATTCAGAATTTGATGCTGCCTTTGATGAAGGCGCAGTTGATGCACGTGTTGTCTGAGAAACGACCCTGATAGCCGATCTGAATGGGCTTTTCGCCCTTGGTAAAGAACGTCGCACCCGCCTCAACATCGGCGAATAGGTTGTCGACGTCTGTCGAGTTGGTGAAATTGGGCCCATCGCCAAGGCGGGCTGTCACGGTCGTGTCAGTATTGTTGAAATAGGGCGCCCCGATTTTCCGTATGCACGCAGTGCCAGCGTCTCGCTGTTCTGCCGATCCCGACCAATTTCAAGTGCAGGGCTGAGCGAGAAATAGGTCTTACTGTTGCCGTCTACGGACAGCCCGGTTATTGAATTCTAGGAATCCGTGAAACCGTTACGTTTCACGCGCATCAGGTGCTCACCTAGCATAGGTTGGAGATAGGCTCCTGCATTTCAGTATGTACGGTTGTGGCCGGAAGAGCTCGGTCGCGATTGCCTCTGCGACCGGACACGCGGACTTGTTCCTTGCTTTCAACCCCACGATCGGTTCAAACTGGGTCCTCGCCAATTGATGTTCGGCTGTCCTAAAGATTGATCGGGTCTTTTAAGGGGCTATCGCGCTGATAAAGAACAACAAGATCTCGTCGAATGTTAACACCCACAGACAAATCGAAGACTGAACAGCAAATAGCTTTCGAGATTTTTGTTCAGGCGGAATTTGCCTATCTGGAGCTGTCATCCATCATTGCAGTTTTGCAGACGGCAAATGATGTTCTCAACCGCGATCTTTTTCGGTGGCAGATTTCGTCGGACACGCCCGGTCTGGTGTCCAGCAGTTCAGACCTGATTGTGCGGGCAACGCCTGCCATCTCTGACCAGTATCTGAGCGACTGCCTGTGTGTTGTGGGCGGTCAGTTGGGAGATGTCAGCACATGGCTGCGACGCGTCCGGGCAATGCAAAAACACAAACGACCGGTTGCCTTGTTTTCGGACGCGGCACGCGAATACATCAAGGCGACAGTGCAACAATCCGGGCCGGTCACGGCACATTGGCGCGACATTGGTTTGCTGCGTGAGATAGGGGATTACCCAATGCTTTCTGAAAGTCTTGTTGCCCGAAATGGAACAGTGCTGACTTGCGCCGGGCACGGTCATACCGCCGAGGCGATCATCGGCATTCTGGTCGAGGTTCTTGAGCCTCAAGATAGGGCTGAACTGGCCTGTCAATTGATGCTGAACGACGTTCGGGGCCACGCGCAAGAGCAACCCAAAGGCCTGAGTGCGAACCCGAATTTCCTGGAAAAGCGGCTGCAAAACGCGATCCGTATCATGGAAGAAAACACCGAACACCCGTTGCCAACGGCCAGCCTTGCCCGCCGCGTGGGCGTATCTACCCGGCAGTTAGAGCGTCAGTTCATGCTGCACCTGAGCACGTCGCCCGGAAAATTTTATAGAAAGATCAGGTTGAAAAAAGCGTTTACTCTGGTCTCGAACTCACAAATGCCGATTATTGACATCGCCATAGCCTGCGGTTTTGCGTCAACCTCTACGCTTGCCCAGACATTCAAGGCCGAATACGGCAAAACACCAAAACAACTGCGGCGCACGGAGTGACCATTATACGGCCACTGGAATTCCTGGCAGGTTATGCTGAGGGTCGAAGGGTCTTATCTGCATCGCAAAGGCGGTAGACATTCACTTTCCTTGAACGTCCTTTGACAGTGAATTCGCCACAGTCGATCAGATGAAAAGCCGGGCTGATCAGTCGGGCTGTGGCATCGCTGATCAAAATTCTGGTTTGCTCGTCACTTGGCAGCTCGCCTACCAGGGTTTCGATCCGGGCGCAGGTGTTCACTGTGTCGCCGATCACCGTGTAATTCATCCTGTCGACGGCCCCGATATTGCCGACAATCAGCGGCCCGGTGTGTACCGCGATTTTGACGCCGTACTCGACGCCAGCCTCAGCTAGTGATCGCTTGATTGCCATTGCAGCCCGGCAGGCGCGTTCGGCATGGTCCGTCTGGTCCTGGGGCGCGCCCCAGAACGCCATCGCCGCGTCGCCGATGTATTTGTCGAGCGTTCCGCCCTCGGCTTCTATACAGCGGTTCAGGATTTCGAAATGCCGGTTCAGCATTGCTGCCGTGGCTTGTGGCGTCATGGCCTCGGATGCGGGTGTGAACCCCACGATGTCGGCGAACATGACGGTCAATTCGACTTCGCGCGGCAACACAAGGTTAGGGTCTCCGGTCTTTAGCATTTGCCGTACAAGGGTTCGGGGCAAATAAGTTTGAAACCAGCGCAGCCCGTCGAGCATCTTGTTGAAGGCCACAGCCTGAAGGTTCAGTTCAGAGACCCGAGAGGGGGGCAGGTGGTCGATTTGGTTCAGATTCAGCTCGCTGATTTTGATGGCTTCTTCGGTCGACCTGTGAATGGGTGCCGCCAATCGTCTGGCCAACACAAGCGCCGCAATGACCGAAGCGATCAATAAACCAAGACTGACCAGGGCGGCATCACTCAGCCGGGACCATTGGTTGCTCCAATCGCTCAGTGGAGAATACTGGCCGATCACCCACGGCTCAGATCCGAAGCCGCTGACGATGCTTGTCAAAACCAGGTGTTCTCCGTCCAGCGCCTCGACCACATATCCGACAAATGTTCCATCGTTGCCCTGAAACTCGGGTGGCTGCATCAGCATTTGTGAGATGACCGCGTCATCAAGTGCTGCGACCGAATGTAAGGGGGCGGTTGAGCTTAAAGTGTTTGCAGACAAGTTCAGCAATTTGGGATGGGCCAGAACGCGGTTGTCACCGTACAGAACAAAACCGGTTGCCCCGTATTTCCCGCTTAACTCGTCGACCATGCCCGAGAAATGGTGAACAGTAGAAGAAACGAGCACGGCCCCGAGGAAAATACCGTCTTTATAGGCAGGTACAGTCGCTGAGATATGTGTCCGGCCCTGGTCAAAGAAGGGTTCGTTCCAGAACAAACCATCATAGCCTTTGACATCTTTAAGATACTGAAGCGTGCCTGCAGCCGGAGGCTCGTATGACGTTATTAAACGTGGCCCCTCAACATCGGTGATATGTGTTGAAATGAACAGGCTGCCGTCAGGATACACGATGGCGAGATCGGTCAGATATGGGACCGAAGCCACCACGCCTTTGAAGTAGGCTTTCAGAAAATCGGTGTCGTGCAGATCGACTTCACCCGTGCTTGCGTCTTCTTGTAGGGATTGTGCCAGTTCCTCGATCGGTGTCGTCAGGCTGAAGATATCGTCTTCGATGGATTCGACGATCATCGCGGCAGACGTATTCAACAATTCCGTCGTGTTCTGAAAATTGGCATAAGTCGAAACCAACAGAACTGCGCCAGCCGATATTGCCACCAGTCCGCCAATGGTCAGCGTCAGCAGAGTGGAAATTCGGATTTTCAACCTTGTTTGGCGGTTGCTTTGCGCCTGGGCGCTTTTGTCGATCACGCCAGTGTGCTGCGTATGCTTGTCTTCGTTGACCATCTTTGAACGATATTTAGCTTGGCGACCCGTTACAACGCCTCGTTGACTTCTAAGGCGGGATCACCGCTAGCCAAGATAGGCACGCAGGCTTGGCGGCGGGTTGTCAAAGAGTTCCGCTGTCTGAACGGGGGCATGCACCGTTTCGTCTGCAACAAGTATGGTTTGGTCGGCAATACGGCGTGCATCCTGCGGATCGTGGCTGACCATCAACAGGGTCGTTTGGGTTTCGGCCACCAGATCGGCCACCAAATCCAGCATTTCGGCTTTCAAGGCTGGTCCAAGGGCTGCAAACGGTTCGTCCAAAAGCAACAGTTCGCGCCGCTGTACAAGTACGCGGGCCAGGGCAACCCGGCTTTGCTGTCCTCCGGACAGTTCCGAGGGTTTGCGCGTGCCCATACCATGCAAAGAAACCCGGCCCAGAGCGGACTGAACTTGAGCATCCTCGTCTTCGGACAACCGACCGTTTGGGCGCAGTCCCAGGGTGATGTTTTGTTCAGCCGTCAGATGCGGAAACAGGTTTCCGTCTTGAAACAGCATCGCCATAGGGCGCTTGCCGGGATGCAAGTTGGAAATCTGTTGTCCACTCCAAAAAATCTGACCCTTTTTCAGATCCCGAAATCCAGCGATGGTCTCCAGCAATGTGGACTTGCCCGCCCCGGACGGGCCGACAATGGCAATGCTGTTGCCAACCTCGATCTGGATATCGGCGTTTAGGGTGAAATTCCCGTTTTCAATCACGCAGTCGTCAAGCTTCAGCATGCCAGCGCCCTCCTCGGTCCAATAGCCAGAATGCGCCCATGGACAGCAGCAGCAGCAGTAATGCCCCGCCGGCAGCAGCCTGCATCTGATAGGCACCCATCAAGCGGTAGATTTGCAAGGGCAGGGTCGCGATCTGCGGATCGGCGAATAGTGCGATCACACCCAGATCACCCATTGACAGAGCCGCCCCAAGGCCAGCGGCGAAACCGATCTGTGGACGCATGCGCGGTAGCAAGATGCGCGTGAAAAACGTCCATTTTGTCATATCCAATGAAAGCGCGAGACGTCCGTGCCTGGCGGTTATGTCGCGCGCGGCGGGGACCAGAATGCGTAAAGCAAAGGGCAGGGCCATCGCAGCATTTACCAAAGCAGTGACAGGCAGAGCCAATGTCGTCGGGTTTGCCAAAGGCCGGATTAAGATGAACAGGCCCGTACCGATCACCAGTGGTGATGCCGCCAAACCCAAAATGCCGCTGAGTTCCACAAGCCCGTACCGGCCGCTCGCGACGGCGGTGGCCATAGGCAAAGCAAGCAAAAGCAGGACTGCGGTGCTTGCAGCGGCAACAAGGACCGAGATCAGCGCGGCCCGAAAAACGATTGCGGGCATGTCAAACAACCCGGCAGATCCCGAAATTACGACCGATGCTAAAGGCAGTAGCAAAAAGACGGCCGCTGCGACGATCCAGAATATATCTATCGTCGGCGCACCCCCGTCCCAGCGGCGCAAGGCGCGATCGAGACCTGTTCCAAAACCGTCCCCGCGCGAAAACTTCAGCGCCACTAAAGCGGTCGCAGCTGTCAGGGCAAGTTGCAGGGCGGATAACAAGGCGGCGCGGCCCAGGTCAAAATCGTAGGTGAAGGCCTGATAGATTGCCAGTTCGATCGTTGTGGCCCGTGGCCCTCCGCCCAAGGTCAGGGCGACGGCGAAGCTGGTCAGGCAGATGGCGAAGATTACCGCCAGAACCCCGGGCAGGGTCCGTTTGAGCATGGGCATCTCGATCAGTCGAAACATGGCCCTGCCATTGCAGCCCAGTTGTGCAGCCAGGCGAAACCGTTCGGCAGGAATTTCCTGCCAGGCTTGCAACACAAGGCGTGTGGCCAGGGGCAGGTTGAAAAACACATGCGCCAGCACGACGCCATGCAATCCGTAGATGCGTATGGGCGGCAGGCCGAAAATGCCAAGGAAGTCCGAGATCCATCCCGACCGGCCAAAGACTTGCAGCAGACCCAGAATGGCAACGATGACCGGCAGGATGAAGGGCGCACCCAAAAGCGCAATTAAAGCCCGTCGGCCGGGGAACCTCCGACGTGCCAAAGCCCGCGCAACCGGCACGGCCAACACCACGCTGAACAATGCGGACAGCGTGGCCTGGGTCAGCGTGAAGCGCAGCGCAGCCCAGTCGGCGGGACTGAACCCGCCGCTGGTTTCAGCACGCAGTGCAACCGCCGTAAGAGTGCCCAGGATTAGCGCGGCGACCAGAGCTGCCGCACCGATACCGGGCCATGGGCTTACTGGCTGAGCGCGTTCTGCCATTCTGCCAGGGCCTGATCCCGCACGGCGGCGGCTTCATCGGGGGAGAACAGCAGCGACTTTGCCGGCACTGTCAGGGTGTCGAACCCTTTAGGCAAACCTTCTGCCGGGGTTACGGCCGGGTACATCCAGTTGGTTGTCGGTATAATTTGCTGGAACGCATCCGAGACCATGAACTGCAAAAACTGATCCGCCAATTCGGCCTGATCCGTCGCGGCCAGCTTTGCCGCAACCTCAACTTGCAGATAGTTGCCCTCGTCAAAAGCGGACGCTGCCTTGCTGCCATCGTCCTCGGCAATCAGGTGATAGGCCGGAGATGTCGTGTAACTGAGAACCATGTCCGACTCGCCCTCAAGGAACAGGCCGTACGCTTCGGACCAGCCTTTTGTGACCGTCACGATATTGTCGGAAAGACCAGCCCAGATTTCGGGTGCATCATCACCATACGCCGCTTTAACCCACATCAGCAGACCCAGACCGGGCGTGGACGAGCGAGGGTCCTGGATGATGATTTTGGTGTCGCTGTCCGCCAGCTCCCGGAAGTTCGCAGGCGCGGTCGCATCCGCTTTGTGAACGAAGGCGAAGTAGCCCCAGTCATACGGTGTGAACGTGTCATCGGTCCATTCGATCGGCAGCGCGAAGTCGGCAGAAACGGAATTGGGCGCAAACAGGCCGGTTTCCCGGGCCGCTGCAATCAGGTTGGTATCCAGACCAAGCACGACGTCGGCGTCAGAGTTTTCACCCTCAAGCCGGACACGCGACAAAAGTGCGGCACCATCTTCGACGCCCACGAGGTTCAGCTCGCAGTCGCAGGTTGCCTCAAAGGCTTCTTTGACCTGCGGGCCGGGGCCCCAATCGGATACAAAGCTGTCATAGGTGTAAACGGTTAGCTGAGGCTTGTCGGCGGCGATGGCCGTAGTTGCACTCAGAAGTCCCGCAGCAATTAGCAGATGTTTCATGTCATCCTCCATTGCGGCGAGAGGGCAAGGATGGATGAAACCGAAACCCTTCCCTCCGCCGGTTCTAGCCGGTTCAGGTTCTACGGGTTCGCTTGATAAGCATCTCAGCGCGGCAGGCCGTGCTCCCCGAGGTGAGGCCGTCACTAGGGGGGATTGGCTAGAAAGACAACCAAATTCGGTGCCTCAGCGCGGTGCGTGTCACATGCGGGCAAGTAAACCTGTCCGGAGTCGGACGCCCTTTGAACCTGTAATACGTTTGGTTCAAAGGGCCATAGGTCAGAAGTAACGCAGCCAAATATAGACGTTCGCGATCATCAGGGTGAGGATCATGATCGGGAATGCAATTTTGGCGAAGGCGATGAAGCCGATGGGCTGCTTGGCCTTTTCCGCAAAAGCAGCCACCGTAAGGTTGGCGCTTGCCCCCAACAACGTGCCGTTGCCGCCTAGACAGGCGCCAAGCGCCAGCGACCACCACAGGGGTTCAATCGCGTCTTCGCCACCAAATGTATCTGCGGTGGATTCGATCAGGGGGATCATCGTTGCTACAAACGGGATGTTGTCCAGAATGGCCGACAGGATGCCAGAGGCCCAGAAGATGAAGAACGCGGTCCACATCATGTCGCCTTGGGTCAGCTCCAGCACTTTCTCACCAAAGAACGCCAAGAGGCCAACATGTTCAACACCGGCAACAATGACGAACAGCCCGCCGAAGAAAAAGATTGTGACCCATTCAACTTCACCAAAGATGTGGTGAACCGACTCGGATTGTTCTTCACCGCTTTGGTGGCCATAGGCCAGCAGCATCAACAGGCCCGCACCGGCCAACGCTGACGTACCCGGCTGAATGCCGTAGCTGTGCCCCAGCGTGAACCCCAGCAAAACCAGAGCCAAAACGGCCAGAGACTTGATCATCAAGACAATATCAGTGACCGCTTCGGATTCGTTGAACCCCATAATCCGATCGCTGGCCGATTTCGGAATGCGGGCCAGTTCCTTGCGGTTCATAAGGTAAATAATGCCGGTCAGGACAACCAGACATATGGCCGAGATAGGCGCCAGGTTCACCACGAAATCGTTGAAGCTCAACCCTGCGGCCGAGCCAATGATGATGTTGGGCGGGTCACCGATCAGCGTCGCTGTTCCCCCCACGTTCGAGGCCAGGATCTCGGCGACAAAGAACGGGAACACACGCGTTTCCAGGGCTTCAGTGATCAGCAGCGTAATCGGGGCGATCAGCAATACGGTCGTTACGTTGTCCAGCAGGGCCGAAAACACCGCCGTAATCAGCGTCAGCATGATCAGGATGCCGGTTGGATTGGCTTTCACCGCTTTTGCGGCCTTGATCGCTACGTATTGGAACAATCCGCATTTGCTGGTGATCCCCACGATGACCATCATGCCGATAAGCAGTGCCAGAGTGTTGGCGTCCACACCCGCCACGGCCTGTTCCTGATTGATGATGCCAAACAGGACCATCAGGGACGCGCCCAGCATCGTCAAAATGGCGCGGTTGACCTTTTCTGTGATCAGGACCGCATAAACCAAAATCAGAATTCCGGTCGCGACCCAAAGCGGATCTATGCCCAATAGTTGTGGAACAGAGAGAGCGGCCTCTCCGTGTGACGTCGAATGCGTAGCCAAAGTTTTAGTCCGGTTTGTATAGGGTTAGCTGAGTGCGCGATCCAAAAGCGAGTTGGCGCTTACGGTGCCAACAAAACGGTTGGTTTCGGGCTCAACAAGGATCACGTGCCGTTTGTATTTGTAGATCAGGAAGATACCTTCCATCACTGGCGTGTCGGGTGCAGCAACGGGGATGTTCGAGGGCCTCGACATGTTGTCGCGAACCTTTTCGGTCTTCAGCCGCTCCATCTGTTGTTCGAAATCTTCCCGCGTCAGGTTCATGAAGCTGAGCGAGTCGATCGCGACGCGCGACGCATCATCATTCAGACCGATTGTCGCCGCTTTCGGCAGGATCAGTTTCAGCAGCGTTGGGGCAGTAAAGACGCCAACATAAGTTCCGTCTTCAGCCACGACAGGCAGAAATCGTGCCCGGCTGCCCCTGATGATGTTGAAGGCCGTGGCGATGCTTTCATCCGGCAGAATGGACTTTTGTACCTCAGACGGTACCATCACGTCATAGCAGGTTAGGCCCATGCTTTTCCTCTGACTTCACGCGGCTATCGGGTGAAACGCCATCCAACAGCCACAGGGCACGCCCTTTTTCGGCTTGTTAAAGCGTGTCAGGGCGAATCAAAATTTGTTGATGCGCACTGATTCCATTGCCGGGCGGAATTGACCAGCCCGGTAATGAAATTAAGTTGCTATCCTTCCGTTATTCGCCATGTAGGCCCATAACGGAAGGTTGGTTTCAGCTTGGGTTTGCGTCAGTGGCGTTTTGTGCCTCAGCTTTCGTTTCCGAAATAACCGGGGCTGCCTTCGAGGCGAGGAAAGCCGTAGTCCCTCAAAGGCGCGGGTCAGCTGTAATTCGGTGCGCGTTTTTGCAGTTTGGCCGCAACGCTTTCGGCGAAATCTGGGGATTGTAGCTGCGCGGCAAAAATCTTGATTTCCGCGGCCATGTGTCCGGCCACTTCCTCACGCTGATTGCGGATCAGGGCCTTGGACTGTTTGAGTGCTACCGGGGATGAGGCTGCAATGGCTTTTGCGATCTCCTGGACTTTGCTTATCAACTCACCGTCGGCAAAGACGCGCGCGACCAACCCGTGGTTCAGGGCCTCGGATGCCGTCAGAACCCGCCCGGCCAGCAAGACGTCATTGGCGACTGCCATACCGAGGGACACAGGCAGCAACATCGAAGAACCTGCCTCGGGCACCAGACCCAGTTGGACAAATGGAGCGCTGAATTTAGCGCTGTTCGCGGAATAGACCAGATCGCAGTGCAGCAGCATGGTCAGGCCAACACCAATTGCAGAACCGTTGACTGCGGCGATCAGGGGTTTCGGACAATCCCGGATCGCATTCAGGAACCGAATAATCGGATTTTCAGCGTCACCCGCCGGAAGACCGCCTGTCATAAAGTCTTGCAGGTCATTCCCGGCTGTGAACACATCGCCTTCACCAGTGATGACCAGCGCCCGGGCTTGATCGGTTTGACCGTATTCTTCGATGGCTTCAGCTATCGCGGTATACATGGCAAAAGTGATCGCGTTTTTCTTGTCTGTGCGAGAAATCGTGACTGTGGTGACGCGATCCTGAGTGCTGACGATGATATGTTCGCTCATGGCGTTATTCCTTGGATGTCCGGCGGAATTTGTGCCGCGTCGGCTGTGGGTTTCCTGCATGTGGGCAAGTTCGTATGCGGGCAAATAGCCTGCGTCAACAAATCAGGGTGGTTACCTCACGTCGCCGGGCGAGTGTGCGGAGTGGTCCTGCAGCTCCGGTTATTCTGCACCCGGCGATCATTCAGGTCAGCCCGCTCTGGATTTCCATGCCAAAACGGGCTGCCGGTCAGATCACAGACATTCCGCCAATGTTTTTGCGATGTTCCTGATCATTTGCGGGTACAGCTTAGCCCCGGGTTCAATATCAGAACCTAGTGGATCTATCACACCGGTATTCGCTTCGGTTCCGTCCAAGACAGTGGCGACGATGCCGGGGTTGAATTGCGGCTCTGACAGAACGCAATTGATCCCTTCTTCGCGAATGCGCCCCTGAATCTCAGAAATCCGCGCCGGGCTTGGATCTGACGCGTCACTAAGCGAAATCGCACCCGACGCGGGGAAGTCGAAGGCGTTCTCGAAATACTGATAAGCATCGTGGAAAACGATGAAGTTACTGCCGCGTACAGGTTCCAGAGTTGCACTCACTTCAGCGGCGAGGGCTGCCATCTCTTCGCGGGCAGCCGCCGCGTTTGCGAAATATGCACCCGCATTGTCTGGGTCCGCCGTAGAAAGCTGCGCGGCAATCACGTTCAGCCAGATGTCGGCGTTTTTGGGCGAAAGCCAGGCATGCGGATCATGATCGCCATGCGCGTGGTCATGGTGGTCGTCGTGTTCTGCATGATCCCCGTGATCGTGGTCTTCATCCGCGGCATGCTCTTCGTGGTCATGATTGTCATGGTCTTTGTCGTCGGCATGATCCTCGTGACCATGATCGTCATGGTCTTCCTCTTCAGCGTGATCTTCATCGCCATGATCATGCGCTTCAAACAGCGCGTCCTTGCGGAAATTCAGTAGGACGGTGCCATCCGCTTCGAGCAGGGGGGTGACTGTCGCTCCGTTGGCCAGGTTCTCGACTGCGCCTTCCATCCATGGGGTCAGGTCCTCGCCCATCCAGAATACCAAATCCGCCTTCTGCAGGGCAGCCGCCTCGGAAGGGCGGAGGTTGTATTCATGCGGGGACGCGCCGGCTTGTACGATCAGGTTCGGTGCGCCAACACCTTCCATCACGCGCGCCACCAATGAGTGCACCGGTGCAATATCAACTGCAACATTTGGGACATCGGCCATCGCTGTGCCCCCCATCAACGCAGCCGTGATCGAAACAGGAAGAAGCTTTCTGGACATCAATCCCTCTATGTGATTTTATAACGTTGCGAGTGGTATATATGATATGGAATAACATGACAAGTGAGATGAGACCTGCACCTGCTGAAGACTCCGCCCTTGTCGGATTCCAAAAGCACGACCACGCGCACTGCGTCGAAAGTAGTCTGACCGTTGCCGAGACCCGGTGCAAAGAAGAAGGTCTGCGGCTGACTCCCGTGCGGCGCAAGGTTTTGGAGATGCTGCTGCAGGAACATCGGGCCTTGGGTGCCTATACAATTCTTGATCGATTGCGCGACGAAGGCTTCGGATCGCAGCCACCAGTGGCTTACCGCGCCCTCGATTTTCTTGTCGAGAACGGGTTTGTCCACAAAATCGAACGGTTGAACGCATTTGTCGCCTGCGCGCATCCCGGGGCAACGCATTCCCCGGCCTTCATGATTTGCAGGAAATGTGATGCTGTGGCCGAAACACATTCAACACCCGCGAAGGGAGAGCTGGGTGCAGCCGCGCGGGCAGTGGGCTTCGAGATCGAGCGGACCGTTGTAGAAGCCGAAGGCGTTTGCCCCGACTGCACCGAAAAGGCGTAGAAATGAACCTGATTACCGTAGAAGACCTCAGCGTTAGCTATGGGGCCAATACCGTGTTACGGCACATCAACATGGGGGTCGAACCTGGTGAAATTGTGACCATCGTCGGCCCTAACGGTTCGGGTAAGACAAGCCTGCTGCGCGCCATAATCGGTGCAATCAAACCGTCTGCCGGGCAGGTAAACCGAAAGCTGGGGCTGAGAATTGGCTACGTCCCGCAAAAGCTGCATATCGATCCGACCCTGCCGATCACCGTCGAACGGTTTATGCGGCTGACCCATCGCGCGTCAAAGAAGTATTGCGCGACTGCGCTGGAAACGGCCGGTGTGCCCGATCTGCTCAAGCGCCAGATGTCACAGCTTTCGGGCGGACAATTCCAGCGCGTGCTGCTGGCGCGGGCCTTGATCAACCGACCCGAAATCCTGTTGCTGGATGAGGCCACGCAAGGGTTGGATCAGCCCGGGTCGGCTGCTTTCTATCGCCAGATCGAAGACGTGCGTCAGGAAACAGGGTGCGCTATCATCATGATAAGCCACGAGCTCCACGTGGTGATGAGCGCCTCGGACCGGGTGATCTGCCTGAACGGCCATGTCTGTTGCGAGGGCTCACCTGCGGTTGTGGCCTCGGCCCCCGAATACCGCGCGTTGTTCGGAACCGGAACAGGTGGTGCGCTTGCCCTTTACCGCCATGATCATGATCACAACCACGATCATCATCATGACCATGGAACAGATTCACAGGAAGCCGCAGAATAATGCTTGATGATTTCATGACCCGAGCCACGATGGCCGGTGTAGGCGTGGCCTTTGCTGCGGCGCCGTTGGGGTGTTTTGTGGTGTGGCGCCGTATGGCCTATTTCGGCGATGCCACCGCGCACGCAGCCATTCTTGGCGTGGCCTTGTCGCTAACGTTTCAGATGTCGGTTTTTACAGGTGCGCTGGCCGTCGCCTTGTTGATGGCGCTGACCGTGACGCTGTTGGCAGGTCGTGGGTACGCAATGGATACGTTGCTGGGTGTCATGGCACATTCCGCTCTGGCTTTTGGCCTTGTGGCGGTTTCATTTCTGTCCGGTGTCCGGATTGATTTGATGGCCTATTTGTTTGGCGACATTCTGGCCGTTTCCCGTTCGGATCTGGCCGTCATCTGGGGTGGTGCTGCACTGGTTGTAATTTTGATTGCCTGGCGTTGGTCCCAGCTGTTGACGGCGACGTTGAACGAGGAACTGGCCTATGCCAGCGGGTTCGATCCCAAGCGCGAACAACTGATACTGACGCTTGCACTGGCCGTCACGGTGGCAGTCGCCATCAAAGTTGTGGGTGTTTTGTTGATAGCGGCGATGCTCATCATACCAGCCGCTGCTGCGCGAAATCTGGCGCGGTCACCGGAAACGATGGCTCTGATTGCTGCGGCAATCGGGGCGACGTCTGCTGTGGCAGGGTTGCGGGCGGCTTATGTCTTCGACACGCCGGCCGGGCCCTCGATTGTCTGTGTCGCCGCCATTTTGTTTGCCTGTTTCAGCCTGCTTGGTTGGCAGCGTCATACCAAGTCCTGAAGGCGGTTCAAACATGGAACGAGCAGGATGCCGCGCGAAGCATCCTCAGTGGCTGCTAGTCTTCATTCAAATTCGTCGTCTTCCCTTATTTTACTTGCATCCCTTCGTGGCAGATTTGCCGTGCAAGTCAGCCGCTTGGCTACCGTGCGCGGTGTTGCCTCGACAGGCTGGTCGCATTGTGTCTCCTCCTTTTTCAATGAAAAGACTGCGATATCAATTCGCGAGATCAAACACCTAGACAAATCCCCCTGCGCATAAGAACCTGTGACCAAACAAAAACAGGGAGAAGATTGATGAAACTGATTGCTGGCCCAGCTCTGGCCTTACTTTTCTCGACGACCTCGGTGTTTGCTGCAGGCGATGGGACCTGCGCCAAAGGCAAGACCCTAACAGAAGGCACCCTGACAATCGCAACAGGTAATCCGGCCTACTATCCTTGGGTTATGAATGACGCGCCCGAAAGCGGCGAAGGATTCGAAGCCGCCGTTGCTTATGCAATCGCCGAAAAAATGGGATTCGACCAGAACAATGTCACCTGGGTTCGTACAAGTTTTGACGAGGCGATTCAGCCCGGCGCTAAGAACTTTGACTTCAACATGCAGCAGTACTCGATCACTCCCGAACGGGAAGAAATGGTTGATTTCAGCCTGCCCTATTACACCTCGGCCATGGCGGTTCTGACCACCCAGAACGTTGTCGATTCCGGCGCAGAAGCGACGTTGGACGGCCTCAAGGATTTGAAGTGGGGCGCTGTGGCCACGACGACAGCGATCCCGATGCTGAACGACGTGATCCAACCTTCGAGTGAACCGCTGCTTTACAACGACAATGCTGATGTGAATGCGGCCATCATGGCCGGCCAGATCGATGCCGCAATTTATGACCTTCCTACGGCACTCTATCTGTCGGCTGTCGTGGTCGAAAACGGTGCTTTGCTTGGTCAGTTCCCTGCGGGGCAATCCGAAAGTCCTGATCAGTTCGGCGTTTTGATGGAAGAGGGCAATGCGTTGAAGGACTGCGTCAACACAGCCATCACAGAACTGACCGAAAGCGGCGAGCTTGCCGCGATTGAAACCCAATGGCTGTCCGAGGCTACAGGTGTACCGGTCATCGAATAGATGGAAGAAACGTCATTGCAAAAAGACTCGGTTGAGCGCCCTGCCGCGACGCCCACGCGTCGCGAGGTTTATGAAGCTGAGGTACGGCGTCGCTCAAATCGCATCGCGCTGATTTCAGTGGTCAGCGTGGCTCTTGCCATCGTCGTCCTCGTCCCCCTCGCGCCCGGTTGGGAGGCCGTACAACGCTCGTTTTTTAACGGCCGGGTTTTCGCCGAGACGTTTCCTGGATTGCTCGAAGCCTTTCTGATGAACGTGATGATTTTTGCGTGGTCTGCACCGCTTATCGCGATCACGGGTCTGGTTATCGCGCTGTGTCGGGACACGCGCGCACCAGCACTTTTTCCGCTGCGGCTTTTCGGCATTGCATATACGGACATCTTCCGCGGCCTGCCCGTGGTTCTTGTTATCTACATTATTGGCTTTGGCGTGCCCGGGTTGGGCCTGCCGAGGCCCTGGAACAGCCCCTACATTTGGGGCACGCTGGCGCTGGTTTTGGTCTATTCGGCCTATGTGGCCGAAGTGATCCGCTCGGGCATTGACTCTATCCATCAGTCGCAGCGATCCGCCGCGGCCTCACTGGGGCTAAGTGATCAGGACACCATGCGCTATGTGGTCCTGCCACAGGCCATACGAAACGTCGTTCCTGCCAATATGAACCTGTTCATCGCTTTGCAGAAGGACGTGGCGCTTTTATCCTTTATCGGCCCTGTTGAGATTTTCCGTCAGGCTGGTGTTTACAAATCGCTCTATGCCAATTTTACACCTTACGTGGGCGCAGCGCTTATCTTTCTTGCGCTGACCATACCAGCAACGCGGTATGCGGACTACCTTATGAACAAGCAGAACAGGGCCCGTACATGACAGCGAAGCTATCCTTGCGCGGGGTGCGGAAACGGTTCGATGATCACGAGGTATGCAAGGGCATTGACCTGGATGTGGCTGAGGGCGAAATGGTGTGCCTGATTGGCGCTTCAGGTTCTGGCAAATCCACGCTCTTGCGCTGCATGAACCTGCTTGAACCCATCGATGACGGCGAGATCTGGCTGGACGGGAAAGACATCTCTGAACCGGGACTGGACCCACAGCCGGTGCGTCAACAGATCGGCATTGTGTTCCAGAGCTATAATCTCTTTCCCCACATGACGGCGGCAGAAAACGTGATGCTCGCGCCACGTCGTGTACGAGGACTGAGCAGAGACGACCTGCGCCCGCGGCTGACCCAGCTTTTCACGCGCTTTGGGTTGGGTGACCGGATGGAGCACTATCCAGACCAGCTATCGGGCGGCCAGCAGCAGCGAGTGGCTATCATCCGTGCGCTGGCGATGGAGCCGCAGATCATGCTGTTTGACGAGATTACAAGCGCACTGGATCCCGAGCTGGTAGGCGAGGTTCTGGACGTGCTGAGGGACCTGCGAAAGCAGGGTATGACCATGGTACTAGCCACCCACGAAATGGGTTTTGCACGTGAGCTGGCAGACAAAGTGTGTTTCCTTGATGCCGGACGCATCCTGGAACAGGGCCCGCCCGAGGTGCTCTTTTCCCAACCACACGAACCACGCACCAAGGCGTTCCTGTCGCGCGTGCTGTGACGTCCCGGAGGTCCTGCATTTTTGAAGGGTTACGCTAAGCGTGGTACCGAAAAACGGGCAGGCCGCAGGGCAAAGAACGCGCAGGTTCGGGCGACCGGTCTTTTGCAGCAAGAACTTTGAGCGGTCTTGGGAAAACCGCGCTTGCTATGCCGTGATCACAAGTTGTCGAACAGACGCCCGGGTAACGCTTTGTGACGCGGCAAGTTCAACACCCTAAATAGGCTGAAGACCATCGCTTGATTGGAAGTAACGACGGGTTTGTTCAGCGCGGCCTCAATCCGTTCAATTGCCTCGACCGAGCGCATGTCTGTGCAGCTTAGGACGATTGCCTGCGCATTTGGGTGATCGGCCCTGCACGCCAGGTCGAACACGTCGTCCGGGGTCAGTTCACCTTGCCCATAATTGCCAAGCTCGCGGCCGACATCGGCACATTTGACGGTTTCAATACCGTTAAGGGCCATGAAATCCATCGCTTGGGCATTGATCTCTCCCAAATAGGGCGATGAAAAGCCGACCTTTGTTGCGCCGACTGCTTTGATCCCAGCGATCAACGCCCCCGCAGCGGTCAGCGAAACTGCACCCGAGCCTGCCTTGATCTGCTGGGCCAACTCTGCATCAAAAGACGGTCCGTGGGTCAGCGTCGCCGAGGTGCAGCCATACAACACCACATTGGGGCGTATGCCCGAGATCATCCGCAGGTCGTGAGTGATATCCGATGCGCCCAACCCCGCCATCTGATCCGAACCGGGGATTTCATCCACGTCATATCCGCCCATGCGTTGAAAATGGACTGTAGTGTTGGGCGGCCTCAACAACTCCATATCCGGTTCGAGGTTGGTGTTGGTGAAGGGTACCAGAACACCGATTTTGGCTGCGGTTCGTGTTTCGGTCACTTCAGTGCTCCCTTCAGGGCGGTCAGGCACCGATCCATGACCGGTGTCTCGCAGATTGTAGCGCGCAAGCAGTCGGTTAAGCCGTACCCTCCCATGCCGCGCATTAGTAGGTCGTCCGCCCGCAGCGCCGCGTCTGCCCGTTGCGCATCCTGCGTTGAGGCAAAGCGCAATAGCACAAAGTTTGTGTGGCTTTGAGGAACGATTAGGCCCAACGAACGACATTCCACGGCAAATCGTTCACGGATTTCATTCGTGCGGGCAACCACATTTTGCATATGCGCCTGATCGCGGATCGCGGCAGTTGCCGCCGCCTGTGAAGCGATGGAAATATTGTTTGGGTTAAGCAATTTGCGCAGTTCAGCCGCAATCTCGGGCGGGAAGTACCCCCATCCTGCGCGCGCTCCCGCCAAGCCATAGGCCTTGGAAAAGGTGCGCTTGATCACGGTGTCCCCTCGATCGGTCAGCGCGAAGAAGTCGGCCGGATCATGCATGTGATCGGAAAACTCGGCATAAGCCTGATCGACGACCAGCAGAACATCGGTGGGCAGCCCTTCTCGTAGACGAATGATTTCGGAAATCGAAATCAGGGTGCCGGTCGGATTGCCAGGGTTGCAGACAAAGACGATCCGCGTTTCAGGTGTCACCGCAGCGATGATATCGTCGACGGATACGGTCAGATCCACTTCACGCGCCTTGACGTAATCGGCCTGAACCTGAGCGACGGCTGAGGCGACAAACGCATATCCGTAATCCGTGCCGAGGACCCGATCACCGCGCCCGGCATAGGCGCGGATCAAACAGCCGATCAGCTCCATCGAGCCCGCTCCGCACAGCACCCGTGCCGGATCGAGCCCATGCACATCTGCGATTGCTGTGCGCAGTTCCGACCATTCCGGATCAGGATACAATTGCAGATCGGCCATTGCGTCCCGCCCCGCCTTGATGGCTGCGGGGCTTGCGGGAAAGGCGCTTTCGTTCTGGGCCAACGAGATGGTGTTTTCACCGCCAAGGTCGGCCAGCGCATAGGCCGCCATGGCACTTATGTGGGGAACCGGGCGGATCATGATGCGCCCCCGTAGGATTTTGCGCCTTCTGCGCTGATCAGACCGCGCGTGATGTCTAGGGAGATTGCCTGCGGGTCTCGCTCGGCCGGGTCGCCAAAACCACCGCCCCCAGGGGTTTCAAAGATCAGGAAATCGTCCGGTTCAACGCGCAGCTCTCCTTTGCCCGGGATATCATTTTCGCCACCTAAGAAACGAATGCGCCCGGGTGCACCGGGTTTTCCACCCATGCGTCCCAGGGCGGGGAATTTGAGGCGCTCAACCGACAGGAAAACGAGGAAGGGTGCGCCATTGGCCGAGGTCATCTCGATCCGTTGACCGAGACCACCACGATACTTGCCTGCACCTCCTGAATCCTGGCGTAGTTCGCGCTTCCAGATTGTGACCGGGGCCACGCTTTCCGTGATCTCGACCTGAGATCCGAACACGCCCGAAGGGTAGGCTGTTGCAGACAAGCCGTCCGCATGTGGCCGGGCACCGGTCCCGCCATTATGCACAGGTTCAACCGCGAATTCCCGACCTCCATCACGCGCGACTTCGGGTGCGTGCCGCATCGGCAGATCGAACATGCAGGACGCGCCCTCGGCGGGGACCTGATCTGGCAGGGCCTGATGCAGGCATCCAAGCACCAGATCCGGTGTTACCTGTCCTAGCGTGTGCCGCATTGCTACGGGGGCGGGGCGTTGTGCATTGAGGATGCAGCCTTTTGGGCCGTCCACTGTAAACGGTTCCAGTGATCCGGCGTTGTTGGGGATGTCAGACCCGACGATGCAGCGCAGGGCGAAGACGGTATAGGCGGTCGCATAGTTCAGCGGCACATTGATACCCTTGCTCGAACAGCCCGACGTTCCCGTGAAATCCACATGCATGCCCGTTTTGCTGACCGTCAAGGTCGCGTGCAGTTCCAGTTCTTTTTCATAACCGTCCATCCTCAGAAGGTTTCTATAGGTGCCTGCGGGCACTTCAGCGATGGCTTCAAGCGTGCCGCGGCGCGAGGTGTCGATGATGTAGCTGCCCAGTTGATCCAGATCGTCGAATCCGAACTCATCCATCATATCGAGCAGGCGGTTCACGCCCGCTTCGCAGCAAGCGACCAGTGCATATATGTCGCCCTCATTAGCAATAGGCTCGCGGCTGTTGGCGCGGACAATGTCCAAAAGCAAGGCGTTCGGGACGCCTTGTTCGACCAGTTTGCAGGGTGGGATCAGCAGGCCCTCATCATAGATGTCTGACCCTTCGGGGCCCATTCCAAGGCCGCCCAGATCCACAAGATGCGAAGTGCATGAAGTAAAGCCGACGACTTTGCCGTTTTTGAATGCGGGCATCATCAGCAAAAAGTCGTTGAGGTGTCCCGAAGCCAGCCAAGGATCATTGGTCATGTAGATATCACCGGGCCTCATGTTCTGAACCGGGAAATGACCGCGCAGATGCATCACGGCTTCGGCCATCGTGTTGATGTGTCCGGGCGTTCCGGTAACTGCCTGTGCCAGCATCCGACCCCCGGCGTCAAAAATCCCGGCAGAGATGTCGCCGCATTCGCGCACAATGGGTGAGAATGCGGCGCGGATCAGGGTTTGGCCTTGTTCTTCGACCACCGCAAGCAAGCGGTTCCACATGACTTGCAGGCGGGCGGGGGACTGATCGGCAGTCATCATACACCTCCTTTCTGATCTTGGATAAGGATGAGGTTTCCAATGGCATCCAAATACGCCGAGAAGTCTGATGAGACCAAAGTCGTCGTCTGCCGTTCCGTGATCAGCGCAGGGCCGCAAACCCGGTCGCCCGGGCTCAGGCTGTCGCGTGACACAAAACCAGCCTGCTTTATCTGACCATCTATATCGCAGGAGATGGGGCGGGTCTGGGCTGGTGTGATCGTTGTCAGAGACGGTGTTTCCGGCAAATCTGGAACATCCGCATCTGGGGTTGCGACGCGGACAGCCCAGTTCAGGATCTCGATTTGCATTCCCGGCACGGGACGCGAGAATTGTTTACCGTATTCCGCCTCGAACGCATCAGTCAGCGGCTCTATGTCTTCGAAAGTTAAATTGCGATCGGGCAGAGCAATCTCGATCTCGTGGCCCTGACCGTTGTAGCGCATGAAGGCCGTGCGTTGCGTTTCGGTGGGTGCATCACCTGCGCCTTGGGCAACCACACGGCTTGCCTCGTCGATCATGTCGGAAAACAGGGTGTTGACCCGTTCCAGATCCAGGGATTCCAGTAGAGAGTAGCGTGATCTGGCTATCTCAAAACTTACCGGAGCAAAAAGAAAGCCGACCGCGGACCCGACGCCTGGATTGGGCGGGATCACGATGCGACGGACCCCTGCGGATCGGGCCACCCGGCTTGCATGCAGGGGGCCGTTGCCGCCGAAAGCAATCATTGTGCGCGAACCGAGGTCCTTGCCCGACTCCACCGCATGCATTCGACCCGCACTGGCCATGCTTTCATCGACGATGCGACTGACTCCGTCCGCCGCCGCAGTGCCGTTCGTGTCCAGACGCGCGGCGATGACCCGGTTCAGCGCAGCTTCAGATGCTTCGGGGTCGATCTTGATAAACCCTTCGGCAAATGTGTCCGGCACGATATAGCCCAGAGTGATGTCGCTGTCAGTCACGGTTGGCTCGGTGCCGCCCCGCCCAAAGGCCGCCGGACCGGGTTCTGATCCGGCCGATTTTGGACCCACTGTCAACCGACCTAGACGGTCAACCCCGGCGATTGAGCCGCCGCCCGCGCCAATCTCGATCATTTCGACCACAGGGATACGTACAGGCATGCCCGACCCCTTGATGAACCGCGCGGCCCGCGCGATTTCGAATTGGCGCGAGGTTTGAGGCCTTGTATTGTCAATCAGGCAAAGCTTCGCAGTCGTCCCGCCCATGTCGAAAGATAAAACCTCGTCAATCCCAGCCCGCGCTGCGATCCGTGCGGCCAAAATTGCTCCGCCCGCCGGGCCGCTTTCGACCAGCCGGATCGGAAAGCGTGAGGCCGTCTGAACGGTGCACATTCCGCCACTGGCCGTCATCATCAGGATCGGACAGGTCACGCCTTCTGTCTGGAACCGTGAGGCAAAGCGCGCCAGATAGCTTTCCATTAGTGGCTGGATGTAGGCATTGGCGACCGTGGTACAAAGCCGGTCGAACTCGCGCGCCTCGGGGCTGACATCAGAGGAAATTGAAACTGTCAGGCTGGAGCGTTTTTCCGCGAGAATTTCGCGCAACCTGCGTTCGTGCGACGGGTTGGCGTAGGCATGCATCAAACAGATTGCGACCGCTTCTGCACCGGTGGCATCCAGTTCGGCCAACAGCGCGTCTATCGAACTGGCGTCCAGCGGGATCAGCACATTCCCATCGGCAGCCATTCTTTCGCGAATGGTCAGCGCCCGTTCGCGTGGGACCAGCAGGTCCGGCTTTTCCAGGTTGATGTCATATTGCGCATATCGCCGCTCATACGCGATTTCCAGAATGTCGCGAAACCCTTCGGTCGTAACAGTTGCCACAACAGCGCCTCGACGTTCGATCAATGCATTAGTCGCCAGCGTCGTTCCGTGGATGAAACCTGTCACCTCATTCAACGACCGGCTCGATTCCGCCATGACACGTTTTGCGCCTTCCATCGCGCCATCTGCAGGATTTTGGTGCGTCGTGAGCGTCTTGGTCGAAGCCAAAATGGTCTCATCGTCCGAGACGAGCACCGTATCGGTAAAGGTGCCGCCGATATCAATGGCCAGGCGTAAGGTCTGAGATGTCATGAGGGTGTCCGAATTGTCCGTTGTCTGGGCAGATGGCAATGGGCGCAGAGCGCCAGCCATCATACACTCACGACGAGGTCACAACCGGTTGCGCGGCGATCCAGAGGGTTTGGACTAGAGAGCGTTGTCATATACGCAGTTTGACACGCCCAAGACGTGTCGCAAGTTGGTTTGCGACCAAATCGCCCGGAAGCGACAGAGATGTGCGACTTGATTGCCTAATCGTTTGTGCATCAACCACCCAGAGTGGTTGATGGTTCGCTCAGGATTTCTTGGAGGGAGCAGCCCTGACCAAAACGCCATCCATGATAAGCGCCTTCAGACTGGTCCGGATCTCGCTTTCCGGGAACTTTCCGATGCTCCAATGCCGGAGTGACCAGACATTACAAAGGAAATACAGATAATTGGCCATCAGCTCTGTGTTCATGGGGCGGAACACTTTCTGCTCGACCCCTTTGTCCAGAATACCTTTCCAGCGCCCCATGAAATCACGTTCCATATCGAAAACGCGCGCGCGGTTCTCGGCAGACATGGACCGTGTTTCCGAATAGACCAGATTGATATAGCGGCGATTTTCACCAATGTAGTCGATGTACCGTTCAACCGCTTTTTCAAGGTTCTGATCGGCGGGGCCAGTGAACAGTTCTCCGGTATCGAAAAAGTCGATGATGTCCTGCATGCACATCGTAGTGATCAAGTGCAGTATGTCATCTTTGTCCTTGATGTACTTGTACATCAGCGGAACCGACAGCCCAGATGTTTTGGCAATCTCGCGCATCGATGCATTGCCGAACCCATGCTTGGCGATCACCTTGCACGCGCCTTCAAAGATCTGTCGCCGACGTTCCTCGGCGGTTTCGGACAGGGCGCGGGGCGGTTTTTCGGCCTGTGTGGATTTCGGCGTTTCCGCCAGTTGCGCATCGACTGAGAACGTGCAGGTCACTTCCATCAGCGTGGCGGCTTCCCCGGGATTGTGCCCGGCCTGAACGATCGAGACACGGTATGAGGTCAGCAGCGAATCTTCTGGCGACATGCGGATGGCCTGAGCCTCGATTTGCCCCTGTCCCGGGGTTGCCAGATTCGTGGCCGACGTGTTGACCAGTGTTGGATGCAACGTGTCGCCGAGGCGTTTGAGTTCCTCGCGCGAAGCATCAATCGCCAGCGCAACGCACACGCCATCTAGCTGCGATTTATTAATAAATTCATCAACTTGCGCAGCGGAATACAAAAACACGCGGCTTGCCTCCATAGGACCCTACCTGAGGGCAACATGTTGAAATCCCTATCTCTTGTCCAGTTGGAAATCGTCGCAGTGTCGTTGCGACGTCGGGAAAAACAATTCGGGGCTTGACGAAATTGCTGGTTGCATGGGAATGTTAGTGAACGTTCAATAACACACCAGGGGACGCCTGCATGAAGTTCAAGATTCTCGCCATTCCATTCGCACGCCAGTATGGCGAGGATACTCAGCTTGCCGGACGTGACCCTGCTCGGTTCAACAAGATGATGCACACGATGCGTGATCAGATGGTCCTTGCAGAAGAGCTGGGCTATGACGGCTTCTGCCTGACTGAGCACCACATGCAGGTCGAAGGCGTTGAATGCACCACGAACCCGCTGTTCTGGAACATGTACATCGCCCAGCACACCAAGAACTTCAAAGTTGGTCAGTTGGGGATGAACCTGACCGCGATGAACCCGATCAAGACGGCCGAAGACATCGCCATGCTGGACCACATGACCGGCGGTCGAGTCTTCGCAGGGTTCTCGCGCGGGAACACGCCGCGCTGGACAGCGACCATGGGGCAGCACCTGGACATCACCTCGGCTGAATCCGACAAGTCCGAGGCCGACCAGCGCAACCGTCGCGCGCTGTACGAAAACTGGCGCCTGATCAAATCGCTGTGGACCGACGACCTGACCGAACATCAGGGCGAGTTCTGGAACTTCCCGTCGAATGTCGAGTGGGAGTTCAATCCGACCAAAATTTGGGGCGGTAACAGCCCGGTTGATAGCAACAAGATTCTGCGTAAATCGGGCATCGTTCCCCGGCCGCTGCAAAAGCCGCACCCAAAAGTATATGCGCCGTTCTCGTATTCGATGGAAACTGCCAAGTTCTGGGCTTCAGAAGGGGCCAAAATGGTGTCCTTCGTGACAGCGGACAAAGAAGAATTCATGCCGGTGATCCTTGAGAACTGTCTGAAGGCCGCGCATGAAAACGGGCTGCCTCAAACCACCAACAACGACGTTCTGGCTCTGGGTGCGCATCTGATGATGGGCAAGACTCCCGCCAAGACCAAACAGTACCGCGAAATGTTCGACAACCTGTGGTTCTCGGCCTACGACGCGCCGCCCTATCACGTCCCACTGGGCCGTGTCTGGGACGGTTCGCGCCAACAGGTTCTGGATCAGGTTGGTGAGTTGGCCGAGCGGTATCAGATCGACGAATTCTTTGTCTGGCACCACGTGAACTACTTTGGCGACGAGATCGAGCAGGAAGCTCTGATCGAATTTTCCGAAGGCGTCATCAAGCCTCTGAACGGATAAGGGGAAGACCGTGTTCGATCTGCATGAAGTTTATCAGCTGTCGCCCATCGAAGAGATCATTTCGGATTGCGAACAAGGCCGTATGGTAATTCTTGTCGACGATGAAAACCGCGAGAACGAGGGCGATCTGGTGATTCCAGCCGCCTGCGCGGATGCGGCCGCGGTAAATTTCATGGCGCGCTTTGGTCGGGGTTTGATCTGCATGGCCATTCCGCCCGAGCGGGCCGAGCAGTTCAGCCTTTATCCCATGACAGCGTTGAACACGGATCCACATCATACGGCGTTCACCATTTCGGTGGATGCGAAAGAAGGCACGACCACCGGCATTTCCGCCAGCGACCGGGCGCGGACCATTGCACTTTTGGCATCCGACAGCGGCTCTTCGGTCGATCTGGTTTCGCCCGGGCATCTGTTTCCATTGGTGGCGAGATCGCACGGTGTGCTGGAACGCGAAGGCCACACCGAAGCCGCAGTTGATCTGGCCCGCCTGTCCGGGCAGGGGGATGCCGGCGTGATCTGCGAAATCATGAATGATGACGGTGAAATGGCGCGCCTGCCGGATCTGCTGGAATTTGGGGCCCGGCACGGCCTCAAGGTCGGCACGATCGAAGACCTCAAACGGTTTCGCCAGGACCTGCTTTCCAACAAGGCCGCCTGACAGCCAATACCACCTGCGTTTCAAGACACTCATGACCGAGGATATCCTATGACCGCATTCGCCGAGATCGAAACCCTGATGCAGGCGTATATCGAAAACCTGCATGACGGAGACATCAGCAAGACCGACCAGATGTTTCTGCCGGAATGTGATCTTTGCTGCGCCAACGAGGATGGCAGCTATATCCACATGACGCTTGAGAAGTACAAAGAGGTCATCGGCGGCCGCGAAAGCCCTGAATCCAAAGGCTATCCGGTCTATGGCCACACGATTTCGATCGACCAGTCGGGGCCAAACACGGCCTTTGTCAAGATCGACTGCGCCGTGCAGCCGCGATACTTCATCGACTACCTGTCGCTGGTTCGCACCGGCGAGGGTTGGAAGATTGCGGCCAAGGTCTATTACGTCCAGCGCACCGAAGACTGATCCCCTTTATCTGATCGAGTCCCCGAATGACCGCCCCCTATTCCCAACTTTCGGCGCGTGCCATGGTGCAGGCCTTTGCCCGGCTAGAGCTGTCTCCAGTCGAGGTCACGCAGGCAGCGCTGGCCCGTATTGAGTCGATTAACCCTAGGATCAATGCGATTTACCACGTGGATGCCGAGGGCGCGCTTGAAGCGGCCCGGGCGTCCGAAAAACGTTGGCACGACAACATACCGATGGGTCCGCTGGATGGCGTGCCGACAACAGTCAAAGACGCAATGGATTGCATCGGTATGCCCGCCTATCGCGGCTCGGCGGCGGGTGAGATATCGGTCAGCACAACCGATCATCCCACGGTCGCACGCATGCGTGAGGCCGGTTCCGTGATCCTGGGCAAGAATACCATGTGCGATTATGGCATTCTTGCAGGCGGAGTGAGCTCAAAGCATGGGGTTACCCGTAATCCATGGGATGTATCGCGCACGACAGGCGCATCATCTTCGGGCGCGTCGGCCAGTGTTGCCGCCGGGATCGAGCCGGTTTCGATTGGGACCGACATCGTGGGATCCATTCGTCTGCCGGCCTCGTATTGCGGCCTGGCCGGGCTGAAGCCCAGCCAAGGGCGAGTGCCCTATTACGTCTGCAACAGTCCGGCGATCACGGCGGGGCCTTTGGCCCGCAATTTTGGCGACGTCGCGCTGCATATGAATGTTCTGACCGGAGAGGATACGCGCGATTTCGCGGCTTTGGCACGGGACGGCGTGAACTATGTTTCGCGCCTGACGCGCGGCGACCGCAAAGGCATGTCGGTTCTGGTCATCCCCGAACTGGGCTTGGGCGAACCGGTGGCGGAAGATGTTCAGGCAGCGCTGGAACGGACGGCACAGGTTTTGCGGGATATGGGCGTTCAGGTCACCTATCTTGAAACCGCACCGTTCAGTCGAACGGACTGGGGTCCCGCCGAGGCGTTCTACAAAATACGTACCCTGTCCGAGCTGATGCGCCAACCCGAGGCCGAACAGGCGAAAACGCCCTATATTCGCGACTGGACCAACGATGCACGCGCTTTGTCCGCTGTTGAGCATCAGCGGAATTTCGACCACACGCAGGTGTTGCGCGAACGTGCGTTGGCGCTGATTGACGGCCATGATTTTGTCCTGCTGCCATCGACACCGGACACCGCCTTTGCTGCCGACCTGCCGGGGTCTGACCCCGATAAGCCGTTCGAAAGCTGGGCCAATACCTTCCTGTTCAACCTCACTGAGCAACCGGCATCCAGCATTCCGGTCGGACTAGACCGCAACGGGTTGCCGATCGGTATTCAACTGGTCGGACATCGCTTTGACGATCTGGGCGTTTTGCAAATGTCGTGGCGGATCGAACGGGACATCGGAGAAATGCCGCCTGCGCCTCTGTGACGGACGCAGATGCAGAAAAACACATTGAGAGGCAAAAAATGAGCGCAGAAAAAACGACGATTCCCGGTCAGATCATGACGATGCCACTGACGGTGACCAGCATTTTCCGTCATGGCATGCGTGCGCATCCCGAAGCCCAGATCGTCTGGCGCAACTCGGACATGACGATTGATCGCTACAGCTTTGCGGATATGGGGCGACGGACCCAACAACTGGCGCACGCTTTGACCGAACTGGGTGTGGGACCGGGTGACCGCGTCGCGACGCTGGCCTGGAACAACAATCGGCATCTGGAACTCTATTATGCATTGGCTTGCATCGGTGCGATTTGCCACACGATCAATCCGCGCCTGCAACCTGATCAGATCGCGTTCATTATCAACGGCGCCGAAGACACGCATATGTTCTTCGACACGACTTTTGCGCCGCTGATCAATGCTGTCTCGGCCCGCTGCCCCAGTGTCCAGGCCTGGTTCAGCCTGACTGGCCCGGATCAGGTGCCGCAAATGAAGACTCCCGTCAGTGACTACGAATCTCTGATAGCTGGCAAGCCCGAGGTTTATGACTGGCCCGAACTGGATGAGAACGCGGCCATGGCGCTGTGCTACACATCTGGCACAACTGGCAATCCCAAAGGCGTTTTGTATTCCCATCGTGGGACCGTGCTGCACGCCATGGGCGTGTCCGGCGGCGACTGGCTGGCGCTCAGCTCGCGTGACGCCACTTTGCCCGTGGTGCCGATGTTCCACGCCTGTGCCTGGGGTATTCCGTATGCGGCCCTGATGAACGGCACCAAACTGGTAATGCCCGGACCGGGCATGGATCCGGCCCCGCTGCGCGAACTTATGGACGACGAAGAGGTCACGATGATCTCGGGTGTGCCGACTGTCTGGCTAGGTTTGTTCGAATATCTGGATCAGCAGGGCGCCACGCTAAAAACGGTCAAACGCGCTATGATGGGAGGTTCCGCTGCGCCACTGTCTCTGATCGAGCAGATCGAAAAAGGCCACGGGATCGACGTGGTGCATGGCTGGGGCATGACCGAGCTGAGCCCGGTCGGGACGCTTTCGGTGCCCAAATGGGGCGAGGATAAACTGCCAATCGACGACCGCCTTGCGCTGAAAACCAAACAGGGCCGTGCGCTTTATGGGGTCGAGATGCGCATCGTTAATGACGAAGGCGAGTTGTTGCCGCATGACGACGTCGCCACTGGCATGTTGCAGGTTCGCGGTCACTGGGTTGCTGAAAGCTATTGGGGCGGGGCCGGTGCTGATGCCTTTACCGAGGACGGTTGGTTCATCACCGGAGATGTCGCGGCGATCGACCCGAAAGGCTATCTGCGCCTGACCGACCGAACCAAGGATGTCGTCAAATCGGGCGGCGAGTGGATTTCCTCGATCGATCTGGAGAACATCGCCATGAGCCACCCGGATATTCTGGAGGCTGCCTGTATCGCCGCCAAACACCGTAAATGGGATGAACGCCCGTTGATCGTTGCTGTCAAGCGTGAGGGATCGGATGTCAGCCGCGAGGACATTCTGGCGCTGTATGACGGCCAGATCGCCAAATGGTGGACGCCCGACGACGTGGTGTTCCAGGCCGAGCTTCCGCACACCGCGACCGGCAAAATTTCAAAGCTGCATCTGCGTGAGCAATACGCCGACTACAAGCTGCCCACTGACATCTAATACTTCCTTCAAGGATCAATCTAATGCGTTCTGCTGTAATCGTCTCGACCGCCCGTACTGCAATTGGCAAGGCCTTTCGTGGTGCTTTTAACGACACTCACCCCGCCGTTTATGGTGGCCATGCTGTCGCCGAGGCGGTCAAACGCGCCGGTGTTGACCCGTCTGAAATTGAGGACGTGATCATCGGCAATGCCGTCCCCGAAGGTGCAAACGGCGGCAATCTTGGTCGTCAGGTCGCCATGCGCGCCGGTCTGCCCGTGACCGCATCGGGCCAAACCATCAACCGGTTCTGCTCGTCCGGTCTTGAGGCCCTGACGCGCGCGTGTTCTCGGGTCATGGTGGATGGCTGTGACGTTGTCGTTGGCGGCGGAGCAGAAAGCATTTCGCTGGTGATGGGCCGCGATAACACCTATCGCCTGAAAGAGGACTGGATCGCGCAGAACATTCGTGGGTTCTACGATCCGATGATCGCGACCGCCGATACTGTGGCCGAACGCTATGGTATCAGCCGCGAGGCGCAGGATGCATTTGCCCTCCAATCGCAGCAGCGCACCGCCGCGGCTCAGGCTGCGGGCAAGTTCGATGACGAGATCGTGCCAATCAAAGTCACCAAGGCAAACAAGAACAAGGAAACCGGCGAGATCACCTATGAAGAGGTCACGCTGACGCAGGACGAGTGCAACCGTCCTTCGACCACGCTGGAAAGCCTGCAGGGTCTTACCCCAGTGATGGGTGAGGACAAGTGGATCACCGCCGGCAACGCCTCGCAATTGTCCGATGGTGGCTCGGCCCAGGTTGTGATGGAAGAGAAGCTGGCCGAAAAGCGCGGGCTTGAGCCGCTGGGTCGCTATATGGGCTATGTCGTCGCGGGCTGCGAACCCGATGAGATGGGTATCGGCCCGGTGTTTGCAGTGCCGAAATTGTTGGAACGTAATGGCCTCAAGATGGACGATATCGGCTTGTGGGAATTGAACGAGGCCTTTGCATCGCAAGCCCTGTATTGCCGTGACAAGCTGGGCATCCCGAATGAGATCCTGAACGTCGATGGCGGCGCGATTTCCGTGGGCCACCCCTATGGTATGTCGGGCACGCGTATGGTCGGTCACGCGCTGATCGAGGGCAAGAAACGCGGTGCGAAGTACATCGTTGCCACTATGTGCATCGGCGGCGGCATGGGTGCTGCTGGTCTGTTCGAGGTTCTCTAAATGACTGCGATCAACAAAGTTGCTGTCATCGGCTCGGGCGTGATGGGGGCAGGCATTGCCGCCCATTTCGCCAATGCCGGTGCCGAAGTCATTTTGCTGGACATCGTCCCAAAGGATGCCGAAGACCGCTCGATGTTGGCCAAATGTGCTGTTGCACGCGTGACCAAGGGCCGCGCGCCGCAACTGGCCGACCCGGCCTATGCGGCCCGGCTGAAAGCGGGCAATCTGGATGATGATCTGGATCAGCTTTCGACCTGTGATTGGGTGGTTGAGGTCGTTCTGGAAGACCTCGCCATCAAACACGCGCTCTATGCGAAAATTGCGCCTTACCTGCGCGACGATACATTGCTGAGCTCGAACACCTCGACCATTCCGCTGGCCGATTTGGTCAGCCAGATGGATGACAGCCTGCGCAAGCGGTTCATCATCGTGCATTTCTTCAACCCGCCGCGCTATATGCGCTTGGTTGAGCTTGTGACCGGACCGGACACAGATCCGGCTGCTGCGGAACGTGCGCGTGCGTTCAGCGATGAACGCCTCGGCAAAACCGTCGTGCCCTGCAACGACCGCCCCGGTTTCATCGCCAACCGTCTGGGCGGGCTGTGGATGAACGCCGCTGCCCGCGAGGCCGTGGCGCGTGGCATCACAGTTGAAGAGGCTGATACAGTGCTGGCCCGTCCCTTCGGCGTGCCCGGAACGGGTGTATTCGCGTTGATGGACCTGATCGGCATCGACCTGATGGGCAAATCGCGCCTGTCCATGCGCAATCTGCTTGAGGCTGATGATCCGCAGCAATTCCACACCGACGGTCTGGAGCTGTTCGATCAGATGGCCGCCAAGGGTTTGGCCGGTCGCAAGGTCGGTGCGGGTTTCTATCGCAGATCCAAGGACGAAAATGGCGAAACAGTCGCCGAAGCCGTTGATCTGGGAACGCTAGAGTATCGTGCGCAGGCCAAGGGTCCGGAGTTTGCCAAAAGCTTTGGCGTCGACTTTATTGATCAGGCCAGTGATCGGTTGGCTGATTATGCCTGGGCCGTAATGGGGCCGACTTTGTCTTATGCGGCCTATTGCGTGCCCGAGATTACCGCCAACCCGGCGGATATCGATGCAGCGATGGAGCTGGGATACAATTGGCGTATGGGCCCATTCAAGCTGATCGACAAGATTGGTGCGGACAAGATTGTGGCTCGCTTGAAGGCCGAGGGTCAGGACACGCCGCCCTTGCTGGCGCTGGCCGCTGAACGCGGCGGGATTTATTCAGGTCAGGGCCGTAACCGTAAGGTGCTGTTGCCTTCGGGCGAACAGGCAGACGTACCGCGTGGGCCGGGGGTGATCTTTGCATCGGACCTGACGGTTGCTCCTGTGTTCCAGACCGAGGCTGTTGTGCTGCGCGATATGGGTGATGGTGTCGCTCTGCTGACGATCAGGGCACCTAATTCGGCTTTAGACGATCAAGTGATGACCGGCGTGAGCGAAGCACTGGACGTCGTGGGCCGAGACTTCAAAGCGATGGTCATCGGGTCGGACGGCAACCACTTTTCGGTGGGCGCAAACCTGAAAAAAGCGCTGGATCGTGCTGATGCGGGGGAATTGGATCTAGTCGAAGGGCAATTGGCCATCGGTCAGGCCGCGATGCGCAAGATCAAGTACGCGCCGTTCCCGGTTGTCTCTGCCGCCTGTGGGCTTGCCCTTGGCGGCGGCTGCGAAATCCTGATGCACTCGGATCGGGTCATGGCCGCTTTGGAAAGCAATATCGGATTGGTCGAGGCCAATGTTGGCCTGCTACCTGCGTGGGGCGGAACCACAGCCCTGTTGCTGCTCAAGGCGGCGGAGTTGGGTGATCCCGTCAAAGGGGCCGAGGCTGCGTTCGATGTGATTTCTGTGGCGCTGATGACCAGCTCTGCCCCGATGGCGCAACACGCGGGCTATCTGCGCGCGCCGGACGGCGTTGTAATGAACCGCGACCGCCTTCTGGCCGAGGCCAAGGCGGCGGCTCTGGCGCTGGCTGACGCGTACAAACCCGCGCCCAAGGCCGAGATAACACTGGATGCCGCAGCCATCAACGCCGCGCTGGAGCCAAAGCTGGCCGCACTGGCCGAGGCGATGCCAGACGCTCCCTACACGGTCGAGATTGCGCGTGAAACGGCGCACGTACTGGCCGGAGGCGACGGCGGCGTTCTGGACGAGGAGGCGCTGCACAGGCTGGAAGCCGAAGGCATGATGCGCCTGATCCGACAGGATAAGACACTCGAACGGATGCGCCACACCATGATGACCGGCAAGCCGCTTAAAAACTGAGGGATCATAGGTATGGACTATCAACTCCCGCAGCGGGACATTACTTTTCTGTTGGACGAGGTTCTTGACCTCGACAAGACGCTGGCGCTGCCTGGGTATGAGCATTGCGACAAAGATACGTTCTTTGCGGTCGTTGACGCGATCAACGGGTTTGTGCGCGACAATCTGGCAACGTGCAATGAGGCGGGCGACAGCCCGGGCGCACGGCTTGAAGATGGTCAAGTCTATGCCGCGCCCGGTTTTGGGGACGCCTACAAGGTATTCTGCGAAGACGGCTGGAACGCGCTGGCGCTGGAAGAAGAATATGGCGGCCAACAACTGCCCTTCGTCCTGCATGCTGCCCTGCGTGAAGGGATGGCCGGAACCAATCTGGCTTTTGCCCTGATCCACGAACTGAACTTTGGCGTTGTCGAAGCTTTGATGGCCTATGGCTCGGACGAACAAAAGGCGGTCTATTGCCCTCAGCTGACGTCCGGCAACTGGGCCGGGACCATGAACCTGACCGAACCGCATTGCGGCACCGATCTGGGCCTGATCCGCACCAAGGCCGTTCGAAATGATGACGGATCTTATGCCATCACCGGCAACAAGATCTTCATCACCTGGGGTGACCATGACATGTCGGAAAATGTCGCCCATCTGATCCTCGCACGAGTCGAGGGCGCTGAGCCCGGGCCGCGTGGACTGTCCCTGTTTTTGGCGCCGAAATACATGCTGGATACAGATAACAACACGACGGACGAGCAGAACACGATCACCATTGCCGGGATCGAGAACAAGATGGGTATCCACGGATCACCCACTTGCGCCATTTCCTTCGAGGACACCAAAGCCTGGATTGTCGGCGAAGAGGGCAAGGGCTTGGCCGCGATGTTCGTGATGATGAATGCCGCGCGCCTTTCGGTGGGCCTGCAAGGGTTAGGCGTCGCCGAAGCCGCAGTTCAGACCGCGACATCATATGCCCACGAACGACTACAGGGTCGCACGGACGGGGAACCTATGAACCCGACGGGCCCAGCTGATCCGCTGATTGCTCATGCGGATGTGCGCCGACGATTGTTGACCGCGCAGGGCGAAATGGATGCCGCCCGTGCGATGGCCTATTACGGCGCTGGTCTGTTAGACGCGGCGCATCGCGCCGATACGCCTGAACAGCGCAAAGAGGCGGATGCGCATCTGTCGCTGCTGACTCCGGTGACTAAATCCTATTTGTCTGACATGGGATCGCGAATGGCGAATGAGGCTGTGCAGATGCATGGCGGGCATGGCTTTATCAAAGATTATGGCGTCGAACAGCTGGTGCGTGATGTGCGGATCACTGAAATCTACGAAGGCACCAATGCCATTCAGGCCCGCGATCTGATTATGCGTAAGGTGCGCGGCGACAATGGTGCCGTCATCAAGGGTCTGGTGGCCGATATGCTGGACGAGGCAGGCAAACTGGGCGACGACCTCTCTGACTTAGAGAATAACTTGCGCGATGCGGCATCCCGGCTTGGGCGTTCGACCGATTGGGTGCTGGGCACGGCGCAAGGTGACGTGCTGTCCGGTGCGTGCGACTATCTGGAAATTGTAGCCCTCAGCGTATCGGCCTGGATGTCCGCCCGTATTGCACGGGTAGCCACCGCTGCAGAGGGCGCTCAATCGCCAGAATATTATTCGGATCGGGTGGATGCAGCGCGCGCCTTTATGGCGCGGGCATTGCCCCGTGCTGTCAGCCACGAATTAATCATGCAGGCCGGTGAACCCGGCGTTGTATGTCGGGCTGATCGCTGTCTGTAACTCCTCCTTCTTCACAGACAGCGGTGCTAAAGGGCGTTCTGGAAACAGAGAGCCCTTTTTGCGTTTCTTGACCCAAATCAAGTTCCGTTGAGCGGTCAGCAGTAGAATTTCGTGAACGGGCACTAAAGGCAGGTATAGTCTTGAAAACCCGCATCCTTGTGCGACTTTATATGCATTCAAAGGGCGAAGATGACGTGCTGCCCGGCTCGGTATGAAACGCTGTTAGAGCGGATAGCTGAGCAGAGGAAATTTGCCGACGAAAACGGGTATGCCGGGTTTTGCATGACCGAGCATCACTTTCAGGTGGAAGGGATCGAAACCACGACCAATCCGCCTTTGTGGAACATGCACATCGCTGCAAACACCAAGATCCTGATGGCGGGGCAGGTGGGTATGGCGTTGACGGCGCATCATCCGATGCGTCTGGCCGAGGATCTGGCAACGATCGATCACGTGCCCGGTGGCCGACTGTTCTGTGGTTTTGGTTGGGACAACACGCCGCGCTGGCTGAATACACTGGCGTGGCATCTTTATATCATCACAATCCAATCTGACCATCGGATCGACCGAAGCGCAGGCCGGGCAGCACTACCGCGTTTTTGAGGAATTGTTCAATTTCGCCCCTAACGCCCCGCCATATTATGTGCCGATGTGGCGGGTCTGGAAAGGCGCCGTGTACCAGGTGATCGATCAGGTTGGTGCGTTGAAGGAGAAACACGGTACCAAAGAATTCGTCGTCTGGCATCACGTCGGTTACTTCACGCAGGATGAAGATCTTGAGATCCTGAACAACTACGCCAAAGTCATCACAGCGTTTTCCTGACCCGCGGCAATAGGGGCAACAGCGCCCAAGCCGCGGTACTAGTCGGTGGTTTGCCGAAGGTAGGTTTCTTACTAACAGGCGAGGATTGGTCGGCTCTGGTCAATCAACCGTTCAAGGGTAGCCAATCCCGGCGTAGCGCCAGTTAGAAGGTCTTGACACAGGCGCCTTAATATCGATTGTATACTAATGAAAATGGATGAAGGAAGCACGACGGCCGAACGATTTCTTGGCGCGCTTTTTTCGATCCGAATATGAAACAGAAATCACACGTTAAATGGGGGATCAGATGGCTGACGCACCAAAAGACACACCGGAACAGGGTCGCACACTAATCCGTAACATCGGTTTGCTTCTGACCGGTGATTTGGACTCGCCTATTGCGGACAGTGATTGCCTTGTCATCGAAGACGGAGTGATTGTGGGCCTTGAGGCCGGCGACGCGGATCGCGTCATCGATGCCTCTGGTTGTGCGGTCGCACCGGGCCTGATTGATGGCCATTGCCACCCGGTTTTCGGCGATTGGACCCCGCGCCAAAGCCAGATTGGCTGGATCGAAATGAATGTTAACGGTGGCGTCACAAGCTTTATTTCCGCGGGCGAAGTACATCTGCCTGGTCGGCCCAAGGATGCCGAAGGCGTCAAGGCATTGGCGATGGTGGCACAACGTTGCTATTCAAATTTCCGACCGTCCGGTGCCAAGGTTTTGGCGGGCGCGCCGGTGCCGGAACTTGATTTTAATCGCGACTTCTATGTCGCCGTCAAAGCGGCCGGTATCCGGCATATCGGTGAGATCGGTCTTGGGACAGTTGCCAAAGGTCCCGACGCGGCCCGCGTCACCGGCTGGTGTCGGGAATTGGGAATTGAAACCATTATGCATACTGGCGGCCCTTCGATTGCGGGCTCTCACGATGTTCGAGCAGCAGATGTACTAGAGGCGCAACCGGACGTAGTCAGTCATATCAATGGCGGACCAACCTCAATTTCTCAGGATGAAATCCGAGAGCTTTGCCGTCACGCGAAAGGAGCGCTTGAAGCGGTACACAATGGCAACGAGAAGTCGGTAATAGTGACGCTGGAAGGCGCGTTGGCCGAAGGTCGCCTTGCCGATTTCCTGATTGGAACTGATGCCCCGGCGGGTTCCGGCGTACAGCCGAACGGAATGCTGCGAATGGCAACTCTGCTGGCCAGTATTGGCGGATTGCCTGCCGAACAAGCTTGGTGCTGTGGCACCGGAAACGTGGCAAAGAGACGGGATCTTGCACAAGGCATCGTCGCATCAGGCCGCCCAGCCGATCTGGTGTTCATGGACCGCCCAGAAGGATCGGACGGTAAGAACGTTTTGGAGGGCATGGCGGTCGGCAACATCCCCGGAGTTGGGGCCGTTATGATTGATGGCAAAATGCGAACCGGACGGTCACGTTCGACCCCTCCTGCAGCGCGCGTACCCGTACTTTAAAGACACGGGAAACGTAGGTTTGATGCCTAAGCCCGACCGCCAGATGAGCAGTCGGGCTTAGGGCTTTCCCAAAAATACGAAATTGGATTGTCTGCTTCTGACGCTAACGGACCTTTTCCGAGGGTTCGTCTTCGGTAGGTTGCGTTCTATCGCACTGGCAAAACCTCAAACTTTGGGAGCGGGGGGCGAATTTGCCCCTATTTTGATCGCTCAAAGCGCCGCTTCGCTGCCCAGAACGGTCGTGAACTCGTTCGAGAACGTGCCGCCGTTGCCATGGGCAATCGCAATATTAACATCATCGATCTGACGATTGCCGCCGTTGCCCCGTATCTGGGTGGCCGCCTCGATCAAGCAGAACAGGCCGTACATGCCGGGGTGAACACAGCTTAGCCCACCGCCATTGGTGTTAACCGGCAGCGAGCCGCCCGGCGCGATGTTGCCATCGGCGACAAAGGCCCCGGCCTCACCCTTTTTCACAAAGCCCATGTCTTCGAGGAACAGCAGTGTGTTGATGGTGAAGGCATCATAAAGCTCGACGACGTCCACGTCTTTGGTGGTGACGCCGGCCATTTCGAACGCGCGTTTCGAGCTTTCGGCGGCACAGGTGGTTGTCAGGGCAGGGGCCTGGCTGATCTCGCGGTGGGAAATCGCGTTGCCGCCGCCCAGGAAATAGGCGGGCTTTTCCTGATAATCCTTTGCGCGGTCGGCTGAGGTCACGATGATCGCGGCACCGCCATCCGACATCAGGCAACAATCCAGAACCGCCAATGGATCGGCAACCATGGGCGAGTTCAGATACTCCTCCATCGTCAGGTCATCCTGCATTGTCGCATCGGGGTTCAGCTGGGCCCATTTCCGGGCCGAGATGGCGACATGGCCGAAATGCTCTTTGGGTACGTTGAACTCGTGCATATAGCGTTGCGCGGTGAAGGCATATCCCGGCACCGGCACCATTGGTTCATAGGCGCGTTCCCATTGCGGGGTTTCGATCAACCCGTTGAGATCGCGCGCGGATTTCGCGTTCGAGCCGTAGCAGATCAGCACGTTCTTACACAAGCCCGCCTGAATCGCCATGGTCGCTTCGACCAGATAGGACATGAAGGACGATCCGCCCACCATGTCCGAGTTCGCCCAGGTTGGCTTGATGCCCAAATACTCGGCGATCGAGAGGGTGGGGAAGAAGTGGTAGAATGTCCCGCCACAGACGCCGTCGATCTCGGACAGGTCCATACCTGCATCGGTCAGCGCGTTCTGCGTGGCTTTGGCGATCAGTTCCAATGGTGAGGTGTTGGGCGTTTTGCCCAAACCCCAATAGCCTTTGCCAACGATTGCGGATTTGCCGCGAAGTGCATGTGCCATGATTGAATTCCTTATTCCGCGGGCTTGAAGAACACGGCGGCTTCGCCGGATTTTGCGTTGGGTCCGAAGTCGGGGGTCATGACAACGGCCTGTACTTTCATACCGATGGTGATCGCTTCGTTGTCCACGTCCACAATGCGGCTGAACACGCGAGGACCTTCGTCCAGATCAATCAGCACGTTGTTGATGTCACCGCGGTATTTTGCCGGACGCCGGATGATAGTCGAGGCAAAGACAGTGCCGCGGCCCGATGCTTCGACCCATTCCAGATCGTCTGCTCCGGTTGAAGGGGAAAGGGCGCGTGGGTAGAAGTTGTATTCACCGGTGGTTTTTGAGCGCTGGATCAGAAATTTTCCAGCGGCCAGACCGGCACGGAATGCCGCGTCGGCCTGAGGGCTGGCTTCGGGAAGAGTAAAGTCAGTCATGTGTCGTCCTTGATGTTCACGCGGCAAAGATTGCCGCAGAATGCGTGGATTCTGGATTAAGGATGCGGTGCCGCAGCAAACCGGCTTCGGGCAGGATGCGCGCCCGGACATGGGCCGCAGTGGCGCGCAACAATTCGGGCTCCGGGGCGTTGTCCGCGGCGGCCTCGAGATCCGCCCAGACGCGACCAAAATATACCAACCCGGTCAGCCGCATATAGTCCGAGACCGACGGACCGATATCTGTATAGCTTTGCATGGCTTGGGTTGCGGTTTCCCAGGCGTCGATCGCATCGGCCAGCTCGACTGAGCTGGGGCCCGTTGAGGTCAAATCGCTAAAAGCCTGCGCTGCCGCACCGCCATTTGCGCGGATCGCGCGGCGGGCCACTCCGGTCGCCAGAACGCCGTTGGTGCCTTCGTAAATAGCCATGATGCGGCAGTCGCGCATGATCTGTTCAACGCGGTATTCCTTGCAGAATCCATAGCCGCCGTGGATTTGTACAGCTTGGCTTGAGGCCGCGTTGACTGCGTCGGTGGCGAAGGCCTTGCAGGTCGGAGTAAGGATATCCAGCAACCCCTGATCGGCGCCCAAATCCATATCCACAAAAGTGCGATAGACCATCGCCCGGCATCCCAGCGTATAGGCGTAGATATCCAGCAACATTCGCTGAACGTCACCGTGTTCGGTGATCAGCGCCGTGCCTTCTGATGTCGTGCCCTGGCGCCGACCTGCGGCATGCAAACGCGAACGCTGAAAGGCCACGTCCATTTGGCCCACGGCCTGCAGGGCCACATCCAGGCGCTCGGCATTCATCATGGTGAACATGGCGGCCAGACCTTGGCCTTCCTGGCCCAACAATTCGGCCTTTGCGCCGTCGAACGCCATCTGACAGGTGGGTGATGCATGCATCCCCATCTTTTCTTCGATCCGCACGGTCTGAACCCGGTTACGTGTCCCATCGGGTAACACGGCAGGGCAGGCGAACAGGCTGAGGCCCCTGACCCCCGGTGCCGCATCCGGGGTGCGCGCGAGCACCAGATGCAAGACGTTGTCGGTATAGTCGTGGTCACCGCCCGAAATGAAGATTTTGGTTCCGCTGAGCACATAGCCATCACCATCGGGCGTAGCGGTCGTTTTGATCCGACCCAGATCTGACCCCGCATCCGGTTCGGTCAGGCACATCGATGCCATCCATTCGCCGGACACCAGCGGCGGCAACAGCCGCGCCTTTTGATCGTCATTGCCCGAGGCATTCAGAGTTCGAATGCAGCCCTGCGCAAGACTCAGCACCATCTCATAGGAAATACACGCGCCAGCCAGCATATCCGCCAGAACCGCGCCCAGAATGTGCGGCAGTTCCTGCCCGCCATATTCTTCAGGCGCACAAAGGCCCGGCCAACCGGCACCGACATAGCGTTTATAGGCGGCGACCATGCCCGGTGGCATCCGCACCCGGCCATTTTCCAGACGCGCGCCTTGTTCCTCGCCGATCATGTCCAAAGGGGCAATCTCGGTATTGATGAAGCGGCCTAAGGCTGGGATTACGGCCTCGGCCAGATCGTCGCTCCAATCTGGCAGCCGCTCGGGCCGACCGATATGCTGGAGGACGAATGAAATCTCGGCTTCTGAGGCGGTGTAGTCGATCATGTGGTGGCCTTTCCTGATACGATCACATCCTCGGCTCTATCGTACAAGCCAGTGACCGCGTCAGCCCGAAGCTCTAGCGCAAGGCGTTGATTAATATAGCCTTTGTCCGTGACTTCATTCTTTTCAACCGACGGGGTGTCGTGTTCGATGCGAACGCGCTTCACGCGTGTGGCGCTGCCGGTTTGCCCGGTATTGTATGCAGCCAAACGTTTGGTGATGAAGGCGCGCACAGTCGGATCATCGGCGTAACCCGCCAATGTGTCGCCCCGTCCGGTCAGGGTTTTGCATTCATCTATGTTCAGGAACAGCAGCGCACCAATTTCGGTCCGGTCATGGCCGGTAATGACAGCATCCGAGGCAATCGGGCTAAGGGCCTGCAGTAACGCAACACGTAAGTTGCCGACGGCGACCCAAGTGCCGGTCATCAGTTTGAAGTTCTCAGAGATGCGGCCATCGAATACGATGCCCTTTGATGGGTCATTTGGATCTTGCAAACGTCCCGCGTCGCCAGTCAGGAAGTACCCTTCGTCATCAAACGCCTCGGCGGTTTTTTCGGCGTTGTTCAGATAACCTGTTGTCACATGCGGTCCGCGGACCCGCATTTCCAGCTTGCCACCATTGGGCAGAAATTTCAGCTCGGATCCCGGACCCGGCACACCGATGACGCCTGCCTTGTCGATGGGGAAGTGCACACAAGTGGCCATCATCGCCTCAGTCAGGCCCCAAGCGCTTACAAACGGGATTTTCTCGCCCCGTTCCTGCACGCCCAATTGTTCCAGACCTTCCCAAAGATGTTCGGGCAGCCCCGCACCAGAGAAAAAGATCAAATCAAGCCGTTTGAAAAAAGCGCTGCGAAAGGCTGCGTCCTTGCGCAGGACCGGCAACAGCATGTCAAAGCCGCGCGGGACGTTGAAGAATAGGGTGGGTGAAACGTCGCGCACGTTGCGAATTGTCTTTTCAATCTCGCCCGGCACGGGTTTGCCATCATCGACATAAAAGCTACCGCCGTTGCGCAGCATCATGTTGAAGTTGAAATTGCCGCCGAACGTATGGTTCCAGGGCAGCCAATCAACCACGACAGGTGGGGCGCTTTCCAGAAACGGCCAAATCTGCACCACGGCTTCTTGAGTGGCCAACATCATGCGCTGCGTAACGATGACACCCTTGGGCAACCCGGTTGAGCCAGAAGTGAACAGAATCTTGGCCAGCGTGTCATGGTCAATCGTGGCCCGCGCTTGGGCAACCGGTTGGCCAGCTGTAGCTTCCAGGGCGTGTTCAAAGGTCAGTGCGCCATTGTCCGACAGCTGTTCGATTCCTTCCGAGGCGAGAAACTCAAAAGCATGGGCAAAGCCCTTGGCATCATCGGCGTAGGCCATGCCGGGATGTGTGGTCCTGACGATATGGCGCAGTTTGGCCAGCGACTCGTCGAACAGAGAGTAAGGAACAGAAACCGGCACCACCGGAATGCCCACATGCATAGCAGCCAGCATCAGCAGACCGTGCCGGACCGAATTGCCTGACAGAATCAAAAGCGGGCGGTCTTTTCCCAGTCCCTTGTTCAGAAGAAACGCAGCCAGTGAGCGGGTTTGCGCCAAAGCCTCGGAATAGGTGACGCTGATCCATTCACCGTCTGGCCCACGTTCTGCCAGAAAAAGGCGATCAGGTGCTTCTTCAGCCCAGCGTTCCAAATATTCGGAAACACACTTTACGTCCATATCCAGCAGGTAGGGGCTGCGTAAAACAAAAGCGCCATCGCCCAGATCTTCTCGTAACACCTGTGAAGGGGCGAATTTTTTGAGATACCCCAAGTCGTGTTCTTTTTGCTGGGCTGAAATGCTCACTTTTCCTCTCCTTGTCATCGGGTCGCACTGGGCGCGACATGATGCATCATTTGAAAATCAGGCTATCCAAAAAATTGTTAGTATGCAAATGTATTATTGATCGTTCACTAATTTCCGATTCAACGGGTATGACGCATCAGAAAATCGCGCAAGACCGAAGCCTGATTTCGTTGCGTCATGGCGTTCGGGGCACACAGGGAGACATGTGATGAAAATCGAAAACGCATCCGCAATCGTGACTGGCGGTGCTTCGGGGTTGGGGTTTGCGACGGCCAAATTTCTTGCATCTTGCGGGGCGAAAGTGGCCCTGTTCGACTTGCCCGGCGACAAGCTGGACGAGGCCGCAAAGCAACTGGGGGCGACAGCCGCGCCTTGCGACGTCACCAATGACGCCCAGGTTGCTGTGGCGCTGGACACGGCAATTGCCGCCAATGGTTTGCCCCGTGTTGTCGTCAATTGCGCCGGCGTCACACATGGCGAGCGGATCGTAGGGCGCAACGGCCCGGCGGCGCTGGACGGGTTCGCCAGAACAGTTCAGATCAACCTGATCGGCACCTTTAATGTCATGCGCCTGTCGGTTGAGCGGATCATGCAAAATGAACCGCTTGAGGAAAACGAGCGGGGGATTATCATCAACACCGCGTCGGCGGCGGCTTTTGAGGGACAGATCGGGCAAGCGGCCTATTCTGCCTCGAAAGGTGGGGTGGCCAGTCTGACCTTGCCTGCGGCGCGGGAATTTGCGCGCTCGGGCGTTCGGGTCATGGCGATTGCACCGGGTATCTTCTCGACCCCGATGATGGATTTGCTGCCGCAAGAGATTCAGGACAGTCTAGGTGCAAAGGTTCCCTTCCCGTCGCGTCTTGGACAGCCGGCTGAGTTTGCGCGCCTGGCAGGGCACATGATCGAAAACACCATGCTGAACGGTGAATGCGTGCGTCTGGACGGCGCGATCCGTCTGGAACCCAAGTAAGGCTTTGCAATGGAATATACACATATTACCCCAGAGACAGACGGCCCGGTTGGTATCCTGACGCTGGATCGACCTGCCAAGTTCAATGCGATCAATCACGGGCTGCTGTTCGAGATCGAGCACTATTTCGACACCCTTCCCGATGAGATCGGTGCCGTTGTGATCCGCAGCTCCAGTCAGCATTTCTGTGCCGGGCTGGACCTGTTGGAACATTCGATGCGCGACGCCGCAGGGGCGATGCATGAATGCCGCCTGTGGCACCGGATTTTCGACAAAATCGAATACGGACGGGTTCCGGTCGTCGCCGCAATGAACGGTGGTGTTCTGGGCGGCGGGATGGAGCTGGCCATGACCGCCCACATTCGGGTGTCGCAGCAAGATACGTTTTATGAACTGCCAGAAGGACGCCGCGCGATCTTTGTCGGTGGCGGCGCAACGGTACGTGTTGGCCGGATCATCGGGGCCAGCCGGATGATGGAGATGATGCTGACCGGTCGCCGTTATGGCTCGGACGAAGGGTTGCAACTGGGGCTGGCGCATTATGTTGAGCCGGACGGAACCGTGTTCGACAAAGCGATGGAGCTGGCCCGGCGTGTGACCGAGAATGCGCCGCTGTCAAATTACATGATGATGCAGGCGATCACGCGCATCAACGACATGTCGGCCAGCGATGGCTTCTTTACCGAAAGTCTGGCTGCGGCGATTGCCCAATCCTCGCCCGAAGCGCGGGCCGGTATGGAGGCGTTTCTGAACAAGACAGGAAAGCGGGACAATCAGTAAGTCCCGAGACACGCGGGATCTGGTGTGAGAGCGTTTCACCAGATCCCGGTGTCGGGCCGGGGCAGAGCCCCGGTTGGTCAATCGACAAAGGCGCGTTCGACCACAAAAGTTGCAGGTTTGTTGTTCGCACCTTCTTCCAGACCGAACCCTTCCAGCGCGGCCTTGGTATCCTGAAGCATCGCCATCGAGCCGCAGATCATTCCGCGATCTGTTTCAGGTGAGATTGGCGGCAGGTCCAAATCATCGAATACTTTGCCCGATGCCATAAGGTCGGTGATCCGACCTTTGAACGGATAGTCCTCACGCGTGAGGGTGCAATAGTGCCGCAAATTCTGCGCCATCTCGCCCACCAACGGATCGGATTTGAGCGCCGCAACCAATTCTTTGCCATAGTCCAGCTCGCCTTTTTCCCGACAGGTATGGGTCAGGATTACTTCGTCGAACTTCTCATAGGTTTCGGGGTCGCGGATCAGCGATGCAAAGGGCGCAATGCCGGTTCCGGTCGAAAACATCCAAAGCCGTTTGCCTGGCAACAGCGCGTCATTGACCAGCGTGCCTGTGGGCTTTTTGCGCATCAAAACCGTATCACTTTCGCGAATTTTCTGCAGGTGTTCGGTCAGCGGGCCGTCGGGGACTTTGATGGAATAGAACTCGATCTCTTCGTCCCAACTGGGTGATGCGATGGAATAGGCGCGGTACACGGGTTTTTCCGCGTTCGGCAGGCCAATCATCACAAACTCACCTGACCGAAACCGGAAGGAAGCCGGGCGGGTGATGCGGAATTTGAACAGCCGGTCGGTGTAATGCTTCACTTCGGTCACGGTTTGGGCGAACACGCCCGCCGGAATGGGGAATTCAGTTTTGGTCGTAGAATCCAACGACATATTAGTCTCCTATTCTGCCGGGGCTTCAGACAAGAGCGCAAGCTTGCCTTCTTTGCCGTTCCAGTCGTCTGCGTCAGGCATCGGGTCTTTCTTTTCGGTGATGACGGGCCACGCCTCTGCGTATTTGCCGTTTAGTTCGACCCACTTTTCCATCCCATCCTCGGTGTCCGGGCGGATTGCGTCGGCGGGGCATTCCGGTTCACACACGCCGCAGTCGATGCATTCGTCCGGATGGATGACCAGAGAATTTTCCCCTTCGTAGAAGCAATCCACGGGGCAAACCTCCACACAATCGGTGAATTTGCAGTTGATGCAGTTTTCGGTGACGACATAAGTCATGGAGCGCCTATTCGTTAGTATACAAATGAGTATTGTGAGAAGTGCGTGCCTGTCAATACGTTTCTGTACGAATGAAATTTTCCTGAGTCGGACTCTTGACCCAAAAGTGAAAAAAGTTAGTGTACTAACGAAAATACTGCGCTTCGGCAGGGTGGCATGACTGACAAGCGGGTTGTCGAAACATTGGACTTATGCTGTTGGGGGAGATGCAGGATTCGATCCCGGACACAAGTTGGCCGATCGCAGCAGAGTTTTGAAAGGTTCAACCCATGAGCACCCCCTTGCACGGACTGAAAGTGATCGAACTGGCCCGCATTCTGGCCGGGCCCTGGATCGGGCAGACATTGGCTGATCTGGGGGCGGATGTGCTCAAAGTCGAAAGCCCCGAGGGGGATGATACCCGAAAATGGGGCCCTCCGTTTATTGAACGCGACGGCGATAAGACAGCCGCTTATTTCCACGCGGCCAATCGGGGCAAGGACAGTATCGCATTGGATTTCCGGGATGCGGGTGATCGGGCCAAGTTGCTGGATCTGATCCGCGATGCGGATGTGCTGATTGAAAACTTCAAGGTTGGCGGGCTGAAAAAATTCGGCCTGGATTATGATAGAGTCAAACAGATCAACCCCGGACTTGTTTACGCATCCGTCACTGGGTTCGGTCAGGATGGACCCTATGCCCATCGGGCAGGGTACGATTTTCTTATCCAGGGTATGAGCGGGATCATGGACCTGACGGGCGACCCCGGGGGAGAGCCGCAAAAGATCGGCGTCGCCTTTGCAGATATCTTCACAGGCCTCTACGGGGTAATCGGCATTCAGGCTGCTCTTGCTGAACGAGAGCGCTCGGGGCAGGGACAGCACGTAGATCTGAGCTTGCTGGATTGCATGACGGGCGTTCTGGCCAATCAGGCGATGAATTATCTGGCCTCGGGCAATTGCCCGACGCGATTGGGCAATGCCCATCCCAATATCGTGCCTTATCAGGCGTTTCCGGTGGCGGATGGACACATCATCATCGCCTGCGGAAACGACCGGCAATATGCTAGCCTGTGCCAAATACTAGGCCTGCCGGGGTTGATCGACGATACACGGTTCATATCCAACGCGGATCGTGTGGAAAATCGCGCAGCGTTGACTGAATTGCTGACGAGTTCCTGTCTGGAATGGACCAAGACCGATCTGTTGGCAGCCCTTGAACAACATGGCGTGCCCGGTGGCCCGATCAATTCAGTGCACGAGGCGCTGAGCGACCCGCAGATTCAGCATCGCGAGATGCAGATCAACCCGGAAGGCGTGCCCGGCTTGCGCACTCCGATCCGGTTTTCCCGGTCTGAATTGAAATTGGACAAGGCGTCGGCCAAACGGCCCGTCAAATCATGAGATTTTGCGCAAAATCCGGATCAGGTTGCGCTGTTCGGCGGCCGTCAGTGGCTTGAGCGTTTCGTTGGTGATCTGCTGACCAACATCCTTCATGCGCGCGACCATGGCCTCGCCTTCGGGGGATAGCGAAATCAGTGTGCGTCGCTTGTCGTCCGGATCGGGCTCGACAACCGCAAATCCCTTTTGACGCAAGCGATCAACGACCCCTTTGATTGTCGCAACATCCATTGCCGCTAGCCGTCCCAACCGGTTTTGAGAGCATTTGCCCAAATCTGCAATACGGATCAGCGCAGCAAACTGAGTTGGCGTCAGGCCGTCCAATGTGTGTGACTGGAAAATCGACGCGTGGCGCTGATTGGCCAGCCGCAAAAGATAGCCGACCTGGTCGTCAAGCGCATAGCTTTCAATCGATTCCGTCATGACGGCTCCTGCCTGATTCAATTGTTCGTACTATAATAATCGAAGCCATGTCCTTCCCACAAGGCCAAGGTATTAGACGGCAAGATAGGTATTTGAAATTTCTGGGTTTTCGTCGAGGTCAATAAAGCTGCCTTCGAACCGCATTTCGCCTTTTTCGATGATATAAGCCCGGTCCGACACGATACGCGCAAAATGTAGGTTCTGTTCACTGATCAGCACCGACAGCCCCTCTCGTTTCAGTTCCGCAATCACGCGGGCCATCTGTTCAACAATGACCGGCGCAATTCCTTCTGATGGTTCGTCCAACAGGACCAGCTTGGGATTGCCCATCAATGTACGGGCAATGGTCAGCATCTGTTGTTCCCCACCCGAAAGCTGTTTGCCCAGGTTCTTGCGACGCTCAGCCAGATTTGGGAACAGCTCGAACAAGTGGTCCTGTGTCCATTCGGGTGCATCTGGACGTGGTTCGCGGCGTCCGACTTCGAGGTTTTCTTCGATGGTCAGATCTCCGAAAATCCGACGGTCTTCGGGAACATAACCCATGCCAAGGCGACAGATCGCATGAGGGGAATTCCCCTGAACCTCGCGTTCTGCATAGCGGATGGTGCCATCAATGTGGCGCACCAATCCCATGATGGACTTCATGGTGGTTGATTTGCCCGCGCCGTTCCGGCCCATGAGCGCAACCACCTCGTTTTCGCCGACGCTCAGCGAAACACCATTGAGGATTTGAGCACGGCCGTACCAGGCCCCAAGGTTTTTGACGTCAAGCATGGGCGCTCTCCGCTTCAAAGACTGAGCCACCGCCCAGATATACCTCTTGGACCAATGGGTTGGTGCGGATTTCAGACCCTGTGCCTTCGGCGATCAACTCACCCCGGTTCAGCACCAGAATACGATGGGCATGGGCAAAAACGACGTCCATGTCATGTTCGGTGAACACCACACTCACGCCGCCTTTGGCCACGATTTCCGCGGTCAACGCCATTAGGGCTAGCCGTTCGGACGGTGCCATGCCCGCCGTCGGTTCGTCCATCAGCAGTAGGGCGGGCTCATGCGCCAGGGCAATCGCCAGTTCCAGCCTTTTTAGATCGCCATAAGCCAATTCCGAACATGCCCGTCCGGCCTGGTCCTGCATCGAGACCAGTTCCAGCAGCGCCATTGCCTCGTCCACATACATCCGCGTTGCGCGTGAAAACAGGTCAAACACCCGGCGGTGATACGAGATCAGCGCCATCTGGACATTTTCCACAACGGTCATCGACAGGAAGGTTGCCGTAATCTGGAACGTTCGACCGACACCCATACGCCATATCTTGCGCGGCGGGTGTCCGATCAGGGCCTGGCCGCGCAAGGATACGGAACCTGTATTCGGTTTTAGGTAGCCATTCAGCATGTTGAAACATGTGGTTTTGCCCGCGCCGTTGGGACCGATCAGGGCAAGGAATTCCCCTTCCTTCAGATCGAAATTCACATCCTTCACGGCCTGCACGCCGCCAAAGGATTTGGACAGGTTGCGGACTTCGAGAACGTTGGTCATGCCCGACCTCCTTTCAGGCCGCGCAACAGACGTTGAATACCGCCCGCAATCCCGTCAGGTGCCACTAGGACAACGATTAGAATGATGGCCCCGAAGATAAAGCGCCAGTAATCTAACCGCGTGACCCAATCCTCGATCAGGACAAAGGCACCGGCCCCCAGGATCGGACCCGCCAGTGCATGAATGCCACCCAGAAGAACCATGATCAGACCGTCGATGCTCAGCGCGATGCCGAGGCTGTCAGGAAAGACGCTGCCCTTGGAGAATGCAAAGACAACCCCGGCCAAACCGGCAAAGCCACCCGCCAGCACAAAGCCCATCCATTGATGAAACCGGGTATCGATGCCGATCGATTCAGCCCGGGTTTGGCTGTCGCGTATGCCGCGCAAGATATAGCCGAATGGAGAGAAGGCCACACGACGCAAAGCCCATATGCCGCCGATACAAAGGACGAAGGCAATGTAGAAGTAAACCTTGTCAGAGCTGGCCCATTTGGCAGGCCATACGCCAAGGATGCCATCATCCCCGCCGGTGAATTCCTGCCACTGAAACGTGACACCCCATAGAATCTGGGCCGCCGCCAAGGTCAACATTGCAAGGTAAACGCCCGATAGTCGAACGCAGAACCAACCGAAAAACAGCGCCGCAATGGCCGCGCAAACCGGACCGAAAAGCATAGCCGAGATCATGCCGAGCCCAAGGAATTTGACCGCCATCGCGGCACCATAGGCGCCAACGCCGAAATAGGCGGCATGTCCGAAACTGACCATGCCGCCAACACCCATCATGAAATGAAGCGATACGGCAAAAAGGGTTGCGACCATCACATCGACCATCAGGACCGAAGTAAAATCAGCAGTGAACAAGGGGCTAAGCGCCAGCACCAGCAGCGCGGCCATCAGCACCATTGCTGATTTCTGATCCATCAGCGCCAGTGGTTGGTCCGGTTCTTCCGGCGCGCCCTTTTCGCTGCCGGGTTTGCCGAACAAGCCATGCGGCCGGAAGATCAGGACAATCGCCATAATGACGAAGGGCAAAACGATTGAGATCTGCGGGAAGATCAGGATGGCAAAAGCGTTAAGGACCGAGATCAGAACCGCCGCTACAAACGCGCCGGACACGCTGCCCATACCGCCAATGACAACCACAACGAAGGCCTCACCAATGATGGACAGATCCATTTGCAGCGATACCGCCTCGCGCGGGATTTGCAGCGCGCCGCCCAAGCCAGCTAGGAATGACCCCAGAACGAAAGCCGCTGAAAACAACCAGGCTTGATTGACGCCAAGCGCTCCGACCATCTCGCGGTCTTGGGTTGCAGCGCGCACCAGAACACCCCATCGCGTTTTGTGAAACAGCAGCCAGATGGCCAGCAATACGACCGGCCCGATAGCAATCAAGGCGAGGTCATATTCGGGAATTGGTTCACCCATGATGCGAACCGCGCTATCCAATCCCGGCGCGCGCGGGCCCAGAAGGTCCTCTGCGCCCCAGATCGCCAGCGTGCCATCCTGAAAGATCAATACGACGCCAAACGTTGCGACCAGTTGGAACAGCTCGGGGGCGTGGTAAATGCGGCGTAGGATAGTGAGTTCGATGATCAGGCCGATCCCCCCGACGATCATTGCCGCCAAAATGACGCCAATCCAAAAGCCAAGGATGCTGCCGCTCCAGAGCGTGACCAGTGTGTAAGCGAGATAAGCGCCGACCATGTAGAACGAGCCATGCGCAAAGTTCACGATCCGCGTGACGCCGAAGATGATCGAAAGCCCGGATGCGATCAGGAAAAGCGAGGAAGCGTTCGCCAGTCCAGTCAGTAGCTGTGCAAAATAGAACCCCATCGGGCCACCGTCCCTTGTTCGTGTTCTTTTTGTGGGGCGGGGCAGTTATTGCCCCGCCAAAGTCGACTTATTCCGACGGACGCAAGGCTGCTGCGTCGTCTTCGGTGGGCAAGTAATCTGCCCCGTCGGCATAGGACCAGTCGACCATCGATGGTTTGCCGTCGACCGTTCCAGTCTTGCCGACATAGGCGCCCATCGTGGACTGATGGTCAGCCGCGCGGAAGGTGAAGGGGCCGGTTGGGCTACTGTCGACGGTCAGGCCCTCCATCGCGGCTAGCAAGGCGTCAGTGTCTATGGAATCGGCCTTTTCTAGTGCTGCGGCGATGGCAAGGATCGAGTTATATCCAACGATAGAACCGGTTTTGGGCGCTTCGCCGAACTTCTCGATATAGGCTTCAGCAAACGCCTGATGCTCGTCCGTTGTGATGTCGGTCGAGGGGTATCCGGTGACGATCCAACCCTCAGGGGCCTCAGCCCCCAGCGGGTCGAGATATTCCGGTTCTCCGGTCAGCAATGATGCCACGTCGCGATCCTCGAACAGGAACCGCAGCGAACCTTCGCGAACAAATTTGGCCAGATCGCCGCCGAAGGTCACGTTGTAAATCGCATCCGGTTTCGAGGCCTCAAGTGCGCGTACGGTGGAACCCGCGTCGATTTTGAACAGCGGTGGCCATTGTTCTTCGACAAATTCTACATCGGGGCGCAATTTGGTCAGTTCGGATTTGAAGGCCTTCACCGCATCCTGCCCATAGGCGTAGTTCGGCGCGACAGTCGCCCATTTCACGGCGTCGAGCTTGGCGGCCTGTTCGGCCAGCATCGCGGCCTGCATGTGGGTCGAGGGGCGCAGACGATAGGTGTATTTGTTGCCTTTGGACCAGACAATCGCGTCGGACAGGGGCTCGGACGCGATGAACAGGACTTCTTTCTGCTTGGCAAAATCGGAAACGGCCAGACCGATATTGGACAGGAAGGTGCCAAAGATCAGAACTGCACCGTCTTTTGAGACCAGTTCCTCGGCGATCCGGATTGCGGTGGCTGGATCACCGGTATCATCCCGGCTGATCACTTCCAGTTGCTTGCCGTCGATCCCGCCTGCGGCGTTGATCTGTTCGACCGCCAGTTGCCAACCTTTCTTGTAGGGCTCGGTAAAGGCGGGCAGACGGGTATAGCTGTTTACTTCACCCAAAACGATTGTGTCCTGGGCCAGGCTGACCCTAGCCGTCAAACCGGTGAAGGGCAGCGCCGCAAGCGCGCCCAGTACCGTGCGTCTGATCAGATTCATTTCAAATTCCTCCCAATGATCATTGTTCACGGCCAGTTATCCCGGCTTCTTAATGTGTTGTCAGCCCTAAAGAGCGCAGCTTCTACATTCAGCGCAGCCCGTCTTTGCCTTCTGCCTCCTCATTCGTCAGTCCGCCTACGCGCGGCAGCGGTCGTCCGCTGTCGGTGACCGCAACTGCCACCATGATCTCATTCGCGCGGGGCGCGTCGTTCAACTGCACTTCGATGCCGTCAAAATGGCTGCGCACATAGGCCGCGTCCTTGTGACCAAGCGGTACGTCCAGTACTTGCCCAGGGCTGCCCATCTTCTTCGAAGAAGGCACCAAGGCAGCGCCCTTTTCGACCTCTTTGCGTAGTGGCGCGCCCAACTTGGGGTGCAGGATGGCGGCGGCATGTTCCAGCTCGCCATTCTCACCGACCATCGCCGATTTGCCGTAGCTTTCGGCCTGTTCCGGTGTGATGTTAAGGGCCTCGACGCAGCGGCGACCCAACAAAGCGCCCAACTCTGCCCCGGTGTCCATCAGGGGTGTCAGATCCTCGACATATTGCCCGGCAAAGGGGTTTTCGATCACGGCCACGGCGACCGCCTTGCGCGTGGCGGGCGAGATCGGTCGCCCTGCCTCGATATGGGTTTCTTCAACGTTGACTGCGATCTTACGGATCTTTGTCATCTTAGGCCGTCCTCTCCTTTGATGTCCCAGGCCTCAAGCCCGCCCGAGCGCGAATGCACCCGCGGCCCGGTTGTCATGACCAGCGAAAAGGCCAGCTCGCCCGCGCGGGGGGCGTCATTGCAGCCCACTTCCATGCTGTCGAAATGGCTACGCACATATGAGGCGTTGATATGCGTGATCGGCACATCCAGCCGCGCACCCACGCCACCGACTTTTTTGGATGAGGGCACAATCGCATTGGCGGTGCCCAGCAACTGGCGCATTGAATAGCCACCCGGCGCGTGCCACAGCGCGCCGTGTTCCAGCTCGCCTCCTTCGCCAACCAAGGACCCTTTGCCGTACCCTTGGACGTTTTCCGGACCGCCCAACATGTCGATCAGGGTTTGCGCCATTTCCAAACCCAAAGGTTTGAGGTCTTCCATAAAACCCTGAATTTCGGGTTCGTAGCGGCCTGCGAACGGGTTGGCGATCACGGCCATGGCAGCCACCCGCATAAGCGGGGTGTCGGACAGCGGTCCGCCTTCGTGATAGATTTCTTCAAGCGAAAACAGCTTCTTTCGCAGTTGAACGTCAGGCATATTGTGAAACCTTTTGAGTGGTTGAGATCACCAGTCGAGACGCGCCCGTCTGGCGGGAGTGGGAGCCAAGAGACAGATGGGCGGCAGAGATCAAACCGCGTCCAAGCAAGGTCTCGGCAGTATTCAGGCCGTGTGACAGGGCATCTTGAATATCTTGGGCAGAGAGTTGGCCGACAAAAACCGGAACGGGCAGGTCGCCCAAATCGCTGTCATCGCGCAGTTGATTGGCCGGAAGGCGTCGGATGGCCGGATGCCCGGGCAGATCAACCGCATTGGCGATCAGCGTCGCTGCCACATCGGCCACTGCTGCGTTGCTGGCCAACACTGTAACGCTGTCGGCGATGCCAAGGCTCAAGCTGCGCCCGCCGCGACCCGACGTGGCAATGCCGCCAATCTTGTCGCTTGCACGGATAGCAATGCTGCCCAGATCGCACCCGTTAAGCCCGCTCATTGCGATGCGATAGTCCTGACCCGAGCCCAGATAAACAGCAATATCTCCGCCATTGTTGACCGACGCGCGATCCAGAGGTGTGGCGTGAAGCATGGCCGCCAGTACTTCGTCCGCGACAGCTCCGGCAACGGCGGCCATGCGTGTAACAAACACGTTGGAATGAGGGCGCGCAGCCTCATCCATGCGGCGCGCTACCCGTCCTTGAGGGCGGGCGCATTCAGCGGTCATGGGCATTTTCAGCAAACCCAGTTCATCCACCAAGCCCTGCAGCAAGGATTGGAACCGTAACTGGGCAGCTTCAAATGCAATATCGCGCGCCCCATCTGCCTCGACGATCAGGTCGATCGGGCCGTGTTGCAGATGCAATCTGCGACCACACGGCAATATGGCAGAGACGGGGTGCATCTGACCTTATGCTCCTTTCGCCCAGCGGTAATTTTTCGAAGACATGGGGTCGGGCTGGTTTTCGAACTGATCTACCTTGCGGATTTCGTCCGAGATGACATCTGCAACTGGCTTGATCTCATCCATGTGCCCGCCCAGCGTGCCATAATCGCTGACTCGCATCGTGAACTCGATGGGAGCGACCAGCGCCGGTGTTGGCACGTACCCGAACGATCCGGTGGGCATGTCCAGAACGTCGATCATCACGGTGATGCCGCCGCCGGGCCAGACATAAGCCTCGGCCCCACCGCAGGATACAAAAGTTAGCGAGTCCTTGACCGATTTCGTAAGACGAACCGGGTTTTCCGTGACGCCTGCCCGCAGGCTACCGCCAGCGCCGCCCATGAACAGAACCGAACAGACCGAAGGTTCGCAGTTTTCAGCAATTAACTCAGCAGAGGCTTCCAACGCCGGGGGGACTTCAACAGGCTGAGGTTTCAAGTCGGCATCCAGTTCAAAATAACCATATTGCTCGCCGGTGGTGGATACCATTAGAAGGCTCATACCTTCTCGTGCAAATTTTGGATTGAAATCGCCCAGAATTTTCAGCGGATCCTCGATATCCGTACCGCCCCAGCCGGTGCCGGGCTCTGCAACCTGAAAATACCGACCCGGGGTGGAACGACGACCATTGATCTTGATGCCCGTTGGTTCGACATCCAGTAATTTACCAGCCTGATGCTCGGACAGAACGCCAGTAATGTGGTCGTCGACCACTACCACGTCATCCACGTGTTCAATCCATTGCTTGGCGAACATTCCGATTGTGGCCGAGCCGCAGCCCACCCGCATCAGTTTTTCCTCAACCCCGTTGATGATGGGTGCTTTGCCGGCCTGAACAACCACCGTGGTTTCATGCCCTTCATCGCCGATCACCATCTCGACGGCCTCGCGATTGCAAAGCCGAAGCAGGGCATCGCAGGTGATCCGGCCTTCTTTCTTGGTGCCGCCGGTCAAGTGTTCTACACCGCCCAACGACAACATCTTCGACCCGTATTCCGAGGTCATGACGTGCCCGACCGGCTCACCATTTACGCGGACGACATCGCGTTCGTGGCCGATATGACGGTCGGTGTCGATCTTCACCTTGACGCCGCAATACGAGAATATCCCCTCGGTCACGACGGTGACCATATCCACGCCCGCCACATCTTGGCTGACGATGAAGGGCGCTGGTTTGTAGTCGGGATAGGTCGTGCCTGCGCCGACGGCCGTCACAAAGGGCCGTTTGCCCTGTACGATGTCGCCGTCCCAATCTTCGGGATCTTTGCCATCCTTCAGAAAGGGGACAAGCCGTGTGTCTTCTGTGCTTTCGATGATGGTCAGCGCATCCAGGCGGACTAGATCGCCACCATGGTTGGCATAACGGTCGCAGGCCCCGATTTTGCCGTCTCCGATATAGCACATCACCGGGCAGGCGTCGCAGCGGATTTTTTCCGGTGTTGTGCGCTCAGTTGCCATCTGTCAATTCCTTGATTGCTGTACGCATTTTTGCTGGCGTGGCGGGACCTTGGGTTAGTCGAACGCCGCAGGCGCGCTTGATTGCGTTGAATAGGGCTGGGGCCGTGGGGATCAACACGTGCTCTCCCAGGCCTTTGGCACCATAGGGCCCGTGGGCATCCTCTTCTTCGATTATTAGAGTTTCGATCGGGGGGATGTCACCAATGGTCGGGATCAGATAGTCGTGCAGGTTCTCGGTAAGGCCGGGCAGGTACTCTTCCATCAGCGCCATGCCAAGACCCTGCGCGATACCGCCCTGCACCTGACCCTCGACCAGCATCGGGTTAATCGCTTTCCCGACGTCATGGGCGGCCATGAATTTGATCGGTTTCACCGTGCCAAGTTTTGTGTCCACCTCGACAACAGCCAAATGCGCAGCATAGCCGAATTGAGCATAAGGTATCCCTTGACCGTTTTCGTCCAGCGGCTTTGTGGGCGGGTCATAGGTTTCTTCGGCGCGCAGGACGTAACCTTCGGCGTCCGGTTCCAGCACGGTCAGGTCGATTGAGTGTTGTTGCCCGTTGTCGTCCACCACAATCGTTCCTGCGCTCAGGGTGATCACGGCAGCAGGACCAGCGTTAACCCGGGACAGAATCTGCGCCCGCATCGATTCACCCGACAGACGTGAAGCGCTGCCAGAGACATAGGTCTGACGTGAGGCCGAGGTTTTGCCCGCGTCTGGCGTGACATCCGTATCGGCCCCGATGATTTCGATCTGCGCAACCGGGACGCCAAGCGCCGTGGCAAAGATCTGCGTGATCACGGTGTTCGCCCCTTGGCCGATATCCATCGCCCCTTGGTGCAAGACCAAACTGCCATCTGACCGGATGCCCGATTTGATCGTCGACGGGTTGGGCAACGAAGTGTTGCCGCACCCGTACCAACCTGCCGCCAGTCCAACGCCGCGCTTCAAGGTATTGTTTCTTGCGTTGAATTCCTGAACCGCTGCATTTTCGTCGGTCCACGCGGGACGCAGCGCTTCGAGGCAGGCGCGAATGCCAACACCCTGATCGAAGATCTGCCCGCAAACGGTGGGGACCCCATTCTCCAGCGCATTGTTGATGCGGAAATCAAGCGCGTCGATGCCCAACTTGTCCGCCAACTCATCGAACAGGCATTCCTGCGCGATGGCTGATTGCGGAACGCCAAAGCCGCGGAATGCGCCCGACGGCGGGCAATGCGTATGGATGCCTTTGGCTTCGGCGCGGTAGTCGGTGATTTTGTACGGCCCCGAGGCATGAACAGGAACCCGGTTGGCCACGGTCGGACCCCAGCTGGCATAGGCGCCTGTGTTGAACAGCCCGTCAAATGTCATCCCACTGATGCGGCCGTCCTTGGTTGCCCCGATCCTGACCCGCAAGTCGGAAGGGTGGCGTTTGGTGGTGGACTGCATGGACTCTGTCCGCGAATAGGTCAGTCGCACCGGCTTGCCGGTTTTGAGCGCGGCAAGAGCCAGATAAGGCTGAACCGAAATATCGAGTTTTGAGCCGAACCCGCCGCCGACCCCGGTCGGGGCAATACGGATCTGATCGCGCGGCATCCCCAAGATGATCTCCAGCGCGTCCAGGTCCATCACCGGAGCTTGCGTGCAGGCATGGACTTCGACCCGCCCGTTCACGATCTCGGCGAACCCGGCCTCAGGCTCGATATACCCATGTTCGACAAAGCCCGAGCGGAAATGGCCTTCGACCACAACATCTGCGTTGGCCAACGCGGTTTCTGGTGTCCCGCATTTCACGAAACCGGCACACATAACGTTGCCGTCGCGATCTGGGTGTAGCTGCGCGGCTAGGGGTGTCATGGCGTCCGGTGAATCCAGCGCTGCGGGTCTTTCTTCCCACGTTACTGGAAAATCTGCTGGATCGAATGTTGCCAGAATCTCGGGCAGACCAATGATGGCGGCGACAGCCTCGCCACGGAACCGAGCCTCGGTCTCCGCGAATACAGGTTGGTCGGCAAAGTCGGGAATAACGCCAAAGTTGTTGCGCCCGGGAATGTCGGCCGCAGTCAGGACTGCTTCGATCCCAGGGGTCTTATTGGCCCAAGTGTCCAGATCGCCAAGTGTAAACCTGGCACGGTGGTAAGGGGAACGGATGACATAGATTTCCAATGTACCTGCCGGGGCAACATCATCGCCAAAAAGCTCTGTGCCTGTGACCTTGTCGTGCCCATCCACGCGCCAGATGGCTTCGCCCGCGTGTCCCAATGATGCTTCGGGCAAAGCAGGCGCACCAGCGGCGACCACGGCATCGATAATCTTTCGATACCCGGTGCAGCGGCACAAAACACCGCCTAGGGCATCCTGGACCTGCTCATTGTTTGGCTCAGGAGTCTCGCGCAGCAATGCGACGGCAGCGGTCATCATGCCCGGCGTGCAGATTCCGCACTGCGCCGCACCGTGGTTTTGAAAGCTTTCTGCCAGACGTTTGGCAATCTGGTCATCTTGCGTCAGCCCGGACACCGTTTCCACAGACCGCCCAGCAGCCTGTTGCGCCGGAACCAGGCAGGCACAGACCGGATCACCATCGACCAGAACGGTGCAAGCACCGCAGTCGCCGGCGTTGCATCCGATCTTGACGTCGCGTGCTGACAGCCGCTCGCGCAACATTTCCGACAGGCGCTCACCCACGCGCGGCACCGCGCTGACGGGGTGGCCGTTCAGGTTGAATTCGGTCGTGATTTCATCAGCGCGTTTATCCATGGTGTTGTCCCGCCTCTGCGATTGCCCGGACACATTGTTCTGTCACAGAGTCCAGTCGGAATGCGGCGTCCCCGCGGACGTCATCAATGGGGCTAAGCGGTGCCAAATGCTCTGATGAAACTTCAACCGTTTCAGGGGATTTCCCGATCAAATCGGCTTCGAGCTGTACCAGCCTTTGTGCCACGGCTGACGCAGCCCCCACGGCGACGCGCGCATAGTTGATCCGGCGGTTTTCATCGAGGCCGATGATGACAGAAGTCATCGTGATCGAGATCACAAGGTATCGTCGCGCGCCGAGTTTTTCGAAATGTCCAACAGTCCCTTTGGGCGGATCGGGCAGGTAGATCGCGGTTACAATCTCGTCGCCGGACAGCGCCGTTTTGCGCACGCCAGTGATGAACTTTGACAGCGGAACCTCGCGAAAGCCACGGGCCGAGCCAAGCTCAACGCTAGCCTCCAGCGTCAGCAGCGGTGGCACGCCGTCAGCGGCAGGCGAGGCATTGCACAGGTTCCCTGCAATCGTGCCGCTGTTCTGGATCTGCAGGCTACCGACTTCCCGCGCTGCCATTTGCAGGCCCCTAAATGCTACGGGCAAATTGGCCCCGGCAATGTCTGTCCAGCTTGTTGTGGCTCCGATTCTCCAACGGTCATCCACAAGTTGGATGCCCGAAAGACCATTGATGCGTGTGACGTCCAATATGTCGGTGTGCAGCTCATGACGCTGCCGGGATGGGAAAAAGTCAGTGCCGCCAGCGACAACCGTCAGATCTTTGCTGGTCAGCAAGTCAAATGCATCATCGAGCGTGTTGGGAGAAAGATACCGCAAAGTGTCTATCCTGATGAGAAATTTCTCGTTAGTACACAAATGATATTACGCGAACAAAAAAAATGTCAACGATTTGTTTGGCCTGGTTCGTGTTTATCATGAGCGCCGGCGGAGGATTGGGTCGCGGATATTCAGTCGATTGATCTTTCCCCTTATTTTCAAAGCCAATTGAGGAGCACGCACTTTAGTCGCGATAAAATTGAGCGATATGACAGTGCATTGCCCAATTTGTTTCACGAACGTCCAGAAGTTCTAAAATTCGTCAGTAATTCGTTGACACACTAACAAACAGACATGAAGATAGTGATCGATCACTCACCCATGTGTGGATCTTACAACGGGCTGAAACCTACCGCCTGGTGTCAATAGGGAGGAAGAAATGAACAAGTTCAATTTGATGATGGCGACCGCACTTGCTGCTGGTCTTGTTGCAGGGGCCGCTGCAGCACAGGAAAAAGTACGAATCGCTTTCATTGATCCGCTATCCGGGCCATTTGCGACGACGGGCACACAAGGCCTGGCGATCTATCGCCACAGCGTCAAAGAGCTGGTGAACGAACCAGGCGCGCTGTTGGATGGGAATGCCGAATTCGAGATGGTGCCTTTCGACAACAAGATCAGCGCAAAGGAATCGCTCATCCAGTTGCAGGTTGCCATGGATCAAGGCATTCGCATCATCGCTCAGGGCGCATCATCCGGCGTGGCGAACGCGCTGACCGAAGCCATTGCCAAGCACAATCGTCGCAATCATGATGATCCGGTTATCTTCCTCAACCACTCGGCCGTTGACCCGGCGTTGACCAATGACAAGTGCCAGTTCTGGCATTTCCGCTTTGACGCCAATGCTGACATCAAAATGGACGCGCTGACCGATGATATTGCGGCCAATCCGGATATCAAAAAAGTCTATGTGATCGGTCAGGACTATTCGTTCGGTAAGGCTGTTGCTGCGGCAGCGCAGCGGTTCCTTCAGGAAAAGCGTCCCGATATTGAGATTGTCGGAAACGAGTTGCATCCGATCGGCAAAGTCAAAGACTTCACGCCTTACGCGCGCAAGATTGTTGGTTCGGGCGCAGATGCCGTGATCACCGGTAACTGGGGCGGCGATATGGTCGGTCTGGGCAAGGCGGTCATGGGTGCCGGTTTCGACAAGCCGATCTACACCTACTATGGCGCGACCTCGGGCATCACCGCGGCCTTTGGTGAAGAAGGCGACGGTATCGTCAAGCTGGTTGGCGCAGGTCAGGTAAACCCCGCCCCAACACCGGAAGCGCAAGAGTTCATCGAAGCCTTCTATGTAAGCTTCCCGGATCTGGACTTCGGTCAGCCTCAGATGGCGAATGTTGCACCGATGCTGGCGGCCGCGATCAACGAAGTGGGCAACGCCACGGATATCAAGGCGATCGCCTACGCGCTGGAAGGCATGGAGTACGACAGCATTGTCACAGGCAAGACATTGATGCGCGAAAGCGATCACCAGACGATCCAAACAGTGACGGTGCAAGGGCAGACACCCGAGGCTGCATTCGACTATGACAATTCTGGCCGTGGTATGGTTGCAGAAACGGTTGTCGAACTGGCGTCCAATGACTCGTCCACCACGTGCGAGATGAAGCGCCCATAACCCTCTAACCACTCTGGTGGTCCGTCCGAAATCCGGGCGGGCCGCCAGGCTACCACTCAATAAAATGCAGGGAGACACGTAATGGCGCTGTTCCTCGTGAACGTGTTGGATGGATTTGTGACTGGTTTGTTGCTGTTCATGCTATGCAGCGGTCTGACACTGATCTTTTCCATGATGGGCGTTCTGAACTTTGCTCATGCCAGTTTTTACATGCTGGGTGCCTATTTCGCCTATCAGATCAGCCTCGTCACCGGGTTCTGGGTCGGCTTGCTTGTCGCGCCATTGATTGTCGGTTTGATCGGAGCTCTGATCGAGCGATACGGGTTAAGACGAGTTCACAAATACGGGCATGTGCCGGAACTGATCTTTACCTTTGGTCTTGCGCTGCTGATTGAAGAAACGATTCAATTCTTCTGGGGCAAAAGTCAGCTTCCCTTCTCGGAACCTGCCGCGCTGGATTTTGCAGCTTTCGCTATCGCTGGAAATGCTTTCCCTGCCTACAAGGTTTTCATGATCGCCGTCGCAATGGGGATCTTCCTGACACTGCTATACATTCTGACCAAGACCCGTATTGGCATGACAATTCAGGCCGCGCTCAGCTATCCCGAAACCGTGCAGAACCTGGGTCACAACGTACCGTTGGTCTTTATGTGCGTGTTTGGCGTGGGAACCGCGATGGCCGGGCTGGCCGGTGTCATCGCTGGTCCGGTTCTGGGGGTTTTCCCTGGTATGGCCTTGCAGCTGGGTTCGATCGTTTTTGTGACCATTGTGATCGGCGGCCTGGGTTCGCTTTGGGGCGCCTTGGTTGCATCCCTGATTATCGGCTGGCTTCAGACCTTTGCCACCGCCTACGACGTCACGGCCGAACAAGTGCTGACCGCGATCGGCTTTACCAAGCCAGAGATGATCTGGGATCATCCGCTGCAGGACCTGTGGACACTTACGCTGCCTCAGCTTGGCCCGATCTTGCCGTACCTGTTGATGATCATCGTTCTTGTTCTGCGCCCGCAAGGTCTTATGGGGAACCGTGAATCATGAGTATCGCTAGTAAGACGCCCTTAACTGCGGGGACTACCCGGCTGATATCGCTATCGAACGTGATGCCCTGGACATTTGCCTCTCTGTTCCTGTTGTGCTTGCCATTTGTGTTCCAGTCCAGTTCGGCGCTGACGATCATGAACCAGATGGCAATCACTATCGTCTTTGCGCTGAGCTACAACATATTGCTGGGACAGGGCGGCATGCTGTCCTTTGGTCATGCGGTCTATATGGGTCTTGGCGGGTTCTTCGCCATGCACGTGATGAACATGGTCGAGGACGAGCTGTGGTTGCCTTTGCCGTTTCTTCCGATAGTCGGAGGCATGTTCGGCATGATCTTCGCCTTCCTGATCGGTAGTTTTTCGACCCGCCGGGCGGGCACGGTATTCGCTATGATCTCGCTTGGTGTCGGAGAGCTGATCGCCGCCTGTTCTGTCATCATCGTCGTGTTCTTTGGCGGCGAAGAAGGCATCTCGGGCGACCGGACCATGGGACCGCCAGTGTTCGGATATGAATTCCTTACACAGCAAGAGGTTTATTACCTTACAGTCGTGTGGCTTTTGGTGGCAGCGCTGCTGATGTATCTGTTCTCGCGTACGCCGATCGGGAGGATCGCCAACGCAGTACGCGACAACGAAGAACGCGCCGAGTTTTTGGGGTATTCTCAGCGCAATGTTCGCTGGATTTCCTTCTGTGCTTCGGGCTTTTTTGCCGGTGTTGCCGGGTCGTTGTTCGCGATCAATTTTGAGATTCTGACCGAGGAAAACCTGAACCTTGCGACGTCAGGCTCGATCCTGCTGATCACCTTCATTGGTGGGGCTGGTTTCTTTGTCGGGCCTATCATCGGTGCGGTCGTGTTCACCTTGCTTCAAACGGTTCTTGGCCTGCATACCGAATTATGGGCGTTGTATCTGGGCATTTTGTTCGTGGCCTGTGTGATGTTCTTCCCGTCTGGTTTTGCCGGGTTGATCGCGATGCATCGACGCCCGCTCGCCTTGGGTAGACTGAAATTGCTGATCAAGCCGTATCTCAAGGTGGCAATCCCTGCGATCACGAGTGTCTTGTCCCTGGCCGCCATTTTGGAAATCCTTTTCCACAAGCGGCACGGATACGGTGGCGATCACGAGATGCATCTCTATGGCATTGCCTTTGATAGTGGCGGCTATCAGGCCGTAGCGTTTGCAACAATCATCGCCGCAATCTCCCTCTTCCTAGTGTCGCGTGTTTTGCCGGAAACCCGTGAAGCCTGGGACAATGCGAACCATGCGGAGAATCGGGCATGAGCGCTCCTGCTATTGAGCTAAAAAATCTCGAGAAGAGCTTTGGTCTGGCCAAGATTATCCAAGGCGTGAACCTGCAGATCGCCAAGGGTGAACGCCACGCGGTCATCGGGCCGAACGGGGCCGGGAAATCGACCCTGTTCAACCTGATCACCGGGCGGTTCGCGCCGACCTCGGGCGGGGTGTTTCTGCACGGCGTAGATGTCACCGGGTTGAAGCCCTTCGAGATCAACCGCCGTGGTCTCAGCCGATCTTTCCAGATCACCAACATTTTTCCCAACATGACCGTGTTCGAAAACATTCGGTGTGGGTTGTTGTGGACAATGGGGTATCGCTACTCCTTTTGGCACATGATTGGCCGCCAACTGGACGTTACAGAAAAGGCTGACGGTATTCTGGCGCAGATCAATCTGAGTTCGCGCCGGAATGAACTGGCTGGCACGCTGGCATATGCCGAACAGCGCGCGCTTGAGATCGGGATCACGATTGCAGGTGGGGCAGATATCATTCTGCTGGACGAACCCTGCGCCGGGATGAGCCATTCGGAAACCGACCTGATCGTCGACCTGATCCGTAACGTGACCGAGGATAAGACGCTATTGATTGTCGAGCACGACATGGGCGTGATTTTCGATTTGGCGGACAAGATCTCGGTCCTTGTTTATGGCGAAGTGATCGAATCCGACACGCCGGACGTAGTGCGCGCATCGGCGAAAGTGAAAGAAGCCTATCTGGGCGCAAGTTTGGAAGAGGAGGCGGTGTAATGCTTCAGGTCACCGACTTGCACGCTTATTACGGAAAAAGTCACATTCTTCAGGGGGTGAACCTTGAAGTGGGCGAGGGCGAAATCGTCTCGCTGCTGGGGCGCAACGGGGTTGGGCGATCAACCACCTGCAAGGCGATCATGGGCGAGGTCGCGCCACATGGGTCGATCAAGTTCCGCGGCCAGGAGATCGCTGGCCGCAAGAGCTTTGAGATTGCCAAGGCCGGGATTGGCTACGTGCCTGAAAACCGGGATATCTTTCCCGGTCTCACAACGCGCCAAAACCTGATATTGGGGCTGAAACCTGGCCAAAAGGACGGCGATGGCCGCTGGTGTATCGAGGATATGTTCGAGATGTTTCCCAACCTGCGCAATCGTGCGGATGTGGATGCCTCAGTCATGTCGGGCGGCGAAAAGCAAATGCTGACGATCTGCCGCGCCTTGATGGGCAACCCCGATTTCATCATGATCGACGAGCCGACCGAAGGTCTGGCCCCGAAGATTGTTGAGCAAGTGGGGGATATGCTGCTGCAAATTGCCGAGCGTGGTGTCTCGATCTTGTTGGTCGAGCAAAAGCTGACCATCGCTTTGCGTGTGACCAACCGGGTTTACGTCATGGGTCACGGGCACATGGTTTACGAAGGCACCCCGCAGGCATTGCGCGAAAATGACGAAATCCGGAAGGAATGGCTGGAGGTCTGAAGCATCGCTGCAGGCATTTCGCTATAGCAAGCCGTGTTGTCAGCTATACCGTAAAAAATTGAAAGGAACTCCGTACATGCGGAGTTCCCTTCTTTTGTTGGTGCGCCAGGTTATTTTTTCAGGAACGGTGCCATTGTCTTAAAGAACTTCTCGCCATAGGGCGGGCGAAGAGCCTTGAAGACGCCGTCCATGTTGATCTGCTTGAAAATAGCCTTTGCGTGGCTGAACCGTTTGAAGCCGTGCAGGCCGTGATAAGCGCCCATGCCACTATTCCCGACGCCGCCAAAGGGCAGGGTGTTCTGGGTCGAATGCATGATGGTCTCGTTGATGCACGCTCCGCCGGAAATGGTGCTTTCCATCACCTGCTCCTGCTCGCCCGCGTCTTTGGCAAACACGTAAGCCGCCAGAGGGCGCGGACGGGTGTTGGCAAAGCTAATGGCCTGATCCAACGAGTCGTAAGGCAGGATGGGCAGGATCGGCCCAAAGATTTCGTCCTGCATGACGTCCAGCGCCGGATCGGCGTCGACGATCAGTGTCGGGGGCAGAATTTTCTCATTCGTGGCTGAGAGATCTTCGTTGGCGGGATTGACCTGAACGACCCGCGCCCCTGCCGAACGTGCCTGCTCCACAAGGCCCTTGAGCCGGTCGAATTGGCGGTCGGTCACGATATGGGTGACATCCGGGTTGCCGGACAGGGTCGGGAAGGCCTCGGCAAGTTTTGCCGCAAGCTGGGTGGCGAATTCTTCCATCTTTGCGCGTGGGACCAAGACATAGTCCGGTGCCAGGCAAACCTGACCCGCATTGAATCCTTTGCCCGCCGCAATCCGGGCGACCGCAAGGTTCATATCTGCGCTGGGGGCGATGATGGTGGGATTCTTGCCACCAAGTTCCAGTGTTGTCGGCACCATATGTTCAGCTGCTGCACGAAGGACGTGCGGGCCAATGCTGCTGGCGCCGGTAAACAGCAGGTGGTCAAAAGGCAGGGCAGTGAACGCCTGTGCGACGTCGACGCCTCCGGTCACAACCACGGCTTCGTGCGGGGCGAAGTTTGCTTCTATCAGCGACTTCAAAAGGTCGGATGTGCGGGGTGTGAACTCTGACGGCTTCAGCATGACCGAGTTGCCTGCCGCAAAGGCTTCGGCCATTGGGCCGATGGCCAGATAGATCGGAAAGTTCCAGGGGCTGACAATACCAATGACACCCAGGGGTTGATAATGGATGCGACCGCGCGCGCCCAGCAATCCCAGGGGAAACTCGACTTTTGCCTTCTCAGGGCGCATCCAGCGATCAAGGTTGTCCCGCGCGAATTTTAACTGTTTTACCGTGCCAACGATGTCGGCCGCGATCGTTTCATGTTGTGACCGATTGCCAAAATCGGTCGAGATCGCGTCAATCATGGCATCGCGATTATCCAGTACCAGGTCGATTAACCGCGTGATGCGATCCTTGCGTTCAGCCGCGTTTGGCTCGTCATGTTCGGCCTGGTGGGCTTTTTGTGTCTCCAAAAGCGTCGCGAGGCTCTCGGCGGGGTTGGGGCTATGCTGGTTCAATACGCGTCTCCTGCGGTTGGTTTTGCGGTGCGCAACCGCCTTCCTGTTGGTCTGTGTGCCCGTTCTGTCCCCTTGGTCACAAGGGTCGGGTTTCGTTTCTTTGCCGCCGGGCTGCGAAGTCTGCGTTGACATTTATTCGGCGATGTGGAAGGTAAGTGATCGTTCACTAATTAGCAAGAGCGCAGTATGACCCTGACCACAGAAGACAGGTTCAAGACCGGCATGCAGTTGCTGGCGGCCTCAACGACCATCATCACTTCAGAATTCGAAGATTCGCGCGCTGGAATGGCGGCGACAGCGGTATGTTCGCTAACGGCCGATCCGCCAGCTTTGTTGGTTTGCATCAACCGAACAGCGCGAACATATGGTGTCGTGATGGACAGCCGAAAGTTTGCCGTAAACCTCATACCTGATGACATGACCGAGGTTGTCGGTGCCTTTTCGTCGAAAATGGACAAGGAACAACAGTTTCAGGCAGCCGGGACATGGATCAAAGGGGATCTGGGTCTGCCTGTTTTGAAAGAGTCCGTCGTGTCCTTTGAATGCGTGGTCGACAACTGGGCAAACACGAAGACACATGCGGTGTTCTTCGGTATGGTGAAAGAAGTTCACCTGAACCCGGAAAAGTCAGCGCTTATTTATGGGCGCAAGGGATTTCACAAACTCACACCGCTGGAAGGCTGATGCAGGGTCAAAGTGAAATTTCACCAGACTCCGCACGCCCCACACCACCAAAATACGACAATCACGTAACTGAAAACTTGCCGTGATGATGCCCGGGAGGAGACACCAATGCCGACGCTTGGACAGCTGATCGACCGAAACGCACACCGCTTTGGGGATCAGGATGCTTATGTGGAACTGGAGCGCCGTCGAAGTTGGCGCGAGTTGGGCCAGCGAACGGATGCGCTGGCGCATGCGTTGCGGTCGCTGGATGTCCGCAAGGGTGATCGGGTCGGGGTGATCCTGCCTGACTGCATAGAGGTTGCGGAAACCATTGGCGCTTGCGCCAAGGCCGGTGCGATTCGAGTGGGTCTGAACTATCGCCTTGCCCCGCGCGAAATCGGCGCGCTGATTGATGACGCGGGCTTGGATGTTCTGATCGTGCAGGACACGAAAGTTGCAATCGCCCAAGACGCGTTGACCTTCAGCAAGCGCCAGCCGGTGCCGGTAGGGATCGGTTCCCAACATGCGTTGGAGCGGGACTATGAAACCCTGATCGCAGCGGCATCTGATCGCGGGGCTTTCACCCATACCCCGCATGAGCAATTGATGATCTGCTACACCACCGGTTCAACCGGTTTGCCAAAAGGTGCGATCTATCCTCATGCGTTGATGATCGAGTCGATGGGTGTAATCGCTCTGACGGAAGGTGCGGGTCCGGACGATGTCTGGCTGCACGCGATGCCGGCATCGGGGGTTCCGATCATTCACCTGCTGCGTAACATGTTCCACGGTACCAAATGCGCAATTGTAGGCGAATGGGATGCTGAAACGGCGCTTAGGCTTATTGACCGTGAGCAGGCGACGATCTGCGTTCTGGTGCCAACGATGCTGAACGACCTGCTGTCTTCCGGCCTGATTACGCAATACAATTGCTCGTCGATCCGGCAACTGGGGTATGGGTCTGCGCCAATTCCACCTGCGACGGTGCGGGATGCGCTCAAGGCTTTCGGGTGCAAATTCCTGCAGATGTTTGGCACGACCGAGCTGATGGGCATGGGTATGATGCTGACCGCAACCGATCACGAACGCGCGTTGAAAGACGGGCACAACTGTCTGGAAAGTGCGGGTCGACCACTTTACTACGTGGACGTCCGTGTGGTGGATGAGCAGGGCAATGACCTTCCCAGCGGAGAGGCGGGTGAGGTGCTGATACACTCGCCCTATGTGATACCGGGTTATTGGAACCAAGCGGTGGAGTATTCGGAAACTGTCCGCGATGGTTGGCTGCATACCGGGGATATCGCAGTGATCGATGCAGAGGGTTACGTGCATCTCAAGGACCGGGCAAAGTTCCGTATCAAGTCCGGCGGTTATAACGTGTTCCCGGTCGAGGTCGAAAACTGTCTGGCTGAACATGATGCAATCGACGAAGTCAGTGTGTTCGGCTTGCCCGATCCAAAATGGGGGGATCGGATTCATGCCGTTGTCACCCTGAACTCGGATACCGCTGTTAGCGGCGCGGAACTGCGTGAGTACTGCCGGGGTAAGATTGCCAACTTCAAGATCCCGAAAGATATCGAGATTTGGGACGCATTGCCCAAAGGCCCGACAGGTAAAATTCAAAAACGCGAGATCATCGAGATTTGCAGTCGCGACGACCAAAGCGGTGCGGTATAAGCGCCGTTCCTGACCGAATGCTCTTGGTCAGGGAATGAAAGTTCGAAAAACAGTGTGAGGCTTGATCGTTGAAATGCGGTCAAGCCTCGTCGTTTCAATGGCCCACCTCAAATGAAGCAGGCCATCCGGTTGAGCAAGTGACCCAGTGAAATCTCTGTCGCTTGCCTTGTGTATCTACGCCTCCATGTGGCGCAGTACGGATCTCTGAAAATAGGTCAGCGGAGATTCAGCCCCCGGACCAGCGGCCATTTTGCCGACCGCGTATTTGGGGGACATCATCGCACGCTGCATTTTTTCGACGACATACACATCTTCAGTCTGAAAGTCTTGTGTTGCCAGCGGATGCACCTTCCAGTGCGAGCTTTTGATTATGCCGGATACTTTGTCATAGCCGGGGATATCCTTGACGGAACCGCGGCTCGACATCCATGATTTTGCGGCCCAGACATAAGCATGCAGCCGTGTCACACCGGCGCTTACAGGTTCCATCACGGATATCGAAAAAGACCAGGGGCTTGCCACGATCAGGGTCGTCGGGAACAACATGTAGACGCCGCCATAGCCTTCTTTCTCAGCATGCGGGATTTTCTTCGCGTTCCATTTGTCCATGCGCGTTGACACGAAATTCGGAACACGCGAACGCACGGTTTCGTTCTCGGTCGAGTACCAAACCTGATTGTCGCCATAAGGGTCCCAGATGTTCTTGTCCTGAGTTGGACCGCCCAGTGTGTTCTTGTGCAGATAGGCCAGATGGTATCCGTCGATCGCGTTCTCGAAGAACACTTTCCAGTTGCACTGCATTTCATAGGTTACAGGTTCACCGTAGGATATCAGTTCAGGGCTGGTGATGTCGTGCGGCCAGACGACATTATCCAATCCGCTGAGCCATTCTGACAAGTCCTGATCGGGTTCGGGATTGACAAAAACAATGCCCTTGAACACCGCGACCGAAGCCCTGTGTAGGCCGTTTTCTTTTTTGTTGATGTCAGGGAAGCAGGCTTGCTGGTCCGGGATGCCACGCAGCGCTCCATCCAGGCCAAAAGTCCACGAGTGATAGGGGCACACGATCGTCTTGCCCGCATTTCCGCAGCCGTGATCCAGCAGTTCGGTTCCGCGATGGCGGCAAATGTTGTGGAACGCACGCAGTTCGCCGTCGTTCCCGCGGATTACGACAAGGGTAAAGTGCCCTGCCTTGGTCGTCATGTAATCGCCCGCATTGGCAACCTTTGACTCGACGCCAGCGAACACCCAGCTGCGCGAAAACAGCTTCTTGTTTTCCTGCGCCAGCCATTCATCTGATGTGTAGGCTTCGGGTGGCAATTCCTGGGTAGCGACCTCTGGCATTTGGTTTGGCTGTTGCATGAATGATCTCACAAATGGCTGCTAAGTTTTCATTACTGTCAGCATTGACAGATAACCTTGAGCGCGGCATATGTCAATATAAAGTGATCGTTCACTAATCCTGACAATTTGGAAGAAATTGGCCGCAAAAACTGCGGTTAATCAGGATTTCAAGGGTTATTGTCCTGAGCCTGATGAAGAGACTGGAAACGCTATGCCGCGCCCGAGTTTAAAACCGCAACGGTCAGAAGAAATCCTTGATGCCTATATGACCTGCGTGGCCCGGTACGGGCTTGATGGCGCCACTCAAGAGCGTGTCGCGGCCGAGGCGGGTGTGAAGCGACCTTTGTTACGGCACTACCTTGGCAATCGTGACCAGATGATTGGTGCGCTAAATCAGCATGTCGCAGACGCGTTCAACAATCTGACATTGGAGTTGGATTGTCATCTTACACAGATCGAAACAGGCGATCAGCTCTTGGAAACCCTATTTGCCGAAGATGAAGAGATCGACCCACGGCTTGCTGCTGCGTGGCAGGGGTTATCCGCATCAGTCGGGGATCATCCCGAACTTGCGGAGGCGTTGCTGGAAGTCCTAGCACGTTTTGTGGCGGTTCTTGAGAAGTTCCTTGCTCGCGTGTCGCCCGATGCCACACCAGAACGGGTGAAGGCCGTGTCGCAGGGCATTTCAACGATCTTCCTGTCCCTCGATTCACTAGCCGCACTTGATGCGCCGTCCGATTGGCGCACCGAATTGAAGCGCGCGGCTTCATTGCTGACGAAAACTTTGTGATTGCCAAGTCGGGTCGCATCCGACGACGTCAGCGCGGCAGGCCCTCTTCGGTTTGGGCCTGCGTGGACAGCCAGTGACGAAAGCTGCGCAGCGACGGGTCGTCCGACTTGGTTTTCGGCCAAACAAGATAGTAGGCGCCCATCATCTCAACCGCGTCCGGGAAGGCTGCGATCAGTTTGCCTGTCGCGAGGTCCTGTTCGATCAAATAATTGGGCAATAACGCAACGCCAAGACCGTGAACCGCCGCCTGATTGATCGTTGTGTATTGATCGTAAATCGTTCCGGGCAATGCGTCGGGATGGCTTGTCCCCATATGACTGAACCATTCTTGCCAGGCGTGGGGCCGGGTCTGGATGTGCAGCAATGGTAGTTTCAGCAGATCTCGCGGTGATGGCGGCGCGCCTTTGGGCAGCAGGGATGGCGCGCAAACCGGCAATACACTTTCCACACGCAGCAACAGCCGATCCGTGCCGGGCCAATCGGGTTCTCCAAAATGCAGCGCCGCGTCGAAGGGTTCAGCGGTGAAACTGAACGGACGCAGGCGGGTCGACATGTTGATGGTTATTTCCGGGTGCATTCGGGCAAATTCGGGTAATCTGGGCACTAGCCACCGCATTCCGAACGTCGGCAAAATCGCAAGGTTCAAGGTGCCACCAATAGGAGCCATGTGCAGCTTTAGCGAGGCCTGAGCGATCTGGTTCAGGCCTTGCCGAACCTCGGCAACATATTCCTGCGCAACTGGCGTCAGCAGCAGGCGTTTGCGATCCCGACGGATCAGATCGACACCTAGCTGGGCTTCCAATGTTTGCAATTGCCGGCTGACGGCACTTTGGGTCAGGACAAGCTCATCAGCGACCGCAGAAGCCGAGCCTAAGCGATCCAGCGCTTCAAGGGCGCGGAGTGATGAAATTGAGGGGAAGAGGCGGCGTGGCGTTACCATCTATGCGGTCTGCTCATGAATTGCTCCGTCATCTTGCAGTTATTTGCGATTTGTTCAAACAATCTTATTGAGCGTTAGTTGCGAAGACTGTCTGCGCAGTTGAGCCTCGCAATTGCCACACCCGAGGGTCACAAACGCACCACCCTAATGCTGTCCAATCTAATGCTAGGCTGACGTATAGGTCGCGCTTTTTAGATTGTCACAGTTGACAGTACTCAACTGTTTGCCTATTTCGATTTGAAGCAACGTAAGATCAGGCAGGTATTAAGCACATTGCCGAGGTCAAAACGTTTAGCTTGCCAACCGTGAAGACGACGGCCCTAGGAGGGGACAGCATGCCGCAAATGTACCATGAGTTACCTGCAGAGGCGTATACATCGCAGGAGTGGTTCGACCGAGAACAGCGAGAGATATTCTCAAAAACATGGCGTTTTGCTGGTTTTATGGAAGATTTGCCCGAGCCGGGCTATTATCTTTCGGTTCAGGCGGGATTGAACAACTTGTTCATCGTTATGGGGAGGGATCGCAGGCTGCGAGCCTTCCACAACATTTGCAGACATCGGGGCACGCAATTGATCCGCGCTGTGGGAAAGACCCAAAAAGCGCTGACCTGCCCCTATCACGACTGGACCTATGATCTAGAGGGCAACCTGATCTCGGTCCCGGATGAGCATCGCGAATATAAGTCCGTCGATAAATCCTGCCTTGGCCTGAAACCTGCTTCGGTCGATATCTGGAAGGGTATGTTGTTTGTGCATCCCGACCCGAACGCAGGGTCGATCATGAAATGGTTCGGCGGTGTGGACGACAAAGTCGGGCCGCACGTGCCAGAAGAACTGGTGGAACACGAGGACACCTCGAACACCTATGAGATCAAGGCCAACTGGAAGATCGTCGTCGAGAACTACATCGACGTCTACCATTTGAGCCACCTGCATTCGAATACCCTGCAAATGTATGACCACGCCAATGCGCAATATGGCTGGTACGGGCCGCACTACATCTTTTGGGAGCCGCCGGTCGAAGAGTTCGCCAAAGATCAGAACAAAAAGCTTCAGATGCCTCGGGTCGTTCCCGAAGATCAGAATGGTGCATGGGTGCCGATGCTGTTTCCAGGGGTTGGAATTGGCGCGTCCGAGGACGTGTGGAACGTCTTTATCATTACCCCGCTTGCTCCGGACAGGACGCGGATTCTGAACCGGACGCGTGTTGCCAATGCCTCAGGCTGGGAGTTTTCGAAACAGGCCACCCGGTCGGCGTCCTTCTGGAACAATTTCGGTATCAAAGGCAAATATGACGGTGATGATGCGTATGATGAAAACGATCCGATGGCCTCAGGCGATTTCACGCAAGAGGACATCTATGCCTGTGAACAGCAACAGAAATCCCTGACATCGCCCTATTTCGAGGTTGCTCCAGCCGCCGTTGGGGAAAGCCCCGTGGTTCAACACCAAAGGGTCGTTCGCGATTGGTTGCAAAAAGAATGATCAACCCCGACGACCGGTTGTCGATTGCGACTTTGCTGCGGGTCCTTCGCACAAAAATCGCAACGACCTGGGATCTGACCCTGGTTGGAACGGCGTTGTCTACTCTCCTTCCCCTGTTGATCGGCTATTCGATCGACGGCCTGTCGAATGGGGACTACACGTCGTTCATCTATTTCGGTGTTGCGATGGCAGCGCTGCTGGTTGTGTCGACGTTGCGGCGTATTTACAACACGCGGGCCTATGGCACGATCCGCGTCGAATTGGGCAAGGCGCAGGCCAAACGGGATGCGGGAGGCGAGGTCTCGGTGCTAAATGCGCGGGTGCTGATAGCCCGCGAACTGGTTGATTTTCTGGAGAATGAGGCCCCTGAATCAATGGGTGCGGTCGTTCAGGTTATGGTCTCGGTCGGTATTCTGATGTCCTTTCACGGGGCACTTGCCACCGCCGCAGGGACCGCTGCGGTGATTATCCTGATCATCTTCACCCTGTTTTCGCGTCGCTTCTTCCGCCTGGATGGGCTGTTGAACCACCAGTCAGAAAGACAGGTGACTGCGTTGCAAAGCATGGATTTGAAAAAGATCGGCCAACACTTGTTTCGATTGCGCAGGCATGAGGTTCGGTTGTCGGATTCCGAGGCGCTTGTCTACGCTGCGATTTTTTCTGTCTTGCTCGGCATGCTGGCCTTCAGCCTGTGGTTTGCGGCGACGCAAAGCGGGGCGACGGCAGGGCAGATCTTCTCGGTTGCCACCTATTCGTTCGAGTTTGTGCAATCGGTCGTGGTTTTACCAATGGTCCTGCAAAGCCTCGCGCGCTTGTCCGAGATCACCGAGCGGATCAACGCGCCAGCATCGAAACAGGGTGCCAATGCCTAATCCGTTCAATTCAAACACCCGGCCCATATTGGGTATCATCACACAACCTGCCCATTCGCATGGCACGAATTTCGGAGGCTCACATGGCCAGAGACTTTCACCCGCTTGAGGTGCTTGAAACGTGTAATGAGATCGGCGGGCAAGCCAAATCCGTCATGTTCGCCGTGCCGGCGCATCTAGCCCAAGACTTTGCCTGGCGTGCCGGCCAGCATTTGACCCTTCGCTTTTGGATCAAAGGCGAAGAGGTGCGCAGAAGCTATTCGATCTCGTATTCGCCCGTCTCAGGGGATCCGCTGCGCATCACCGTCAAACGGGTGAAAAAGGGGCTCGTCAGCAATCATATCAACGATACGGTTCAAAAGGGTAATGTGATCGACGTCATGCCGCCATTCGGCAGTTTTTGTCTGGATACAGACCCGGAGGAACGGCGCACACACTACTTCTTTGGGGCTGGCAGTGGCATCACCCCGTTGCATTCCATGCTTCAGTCTGTGCTTTTGGCCGAACCGTGGTCGGTTGCGCATCTGGCCTATGGTAATGCGAACGCGGACAGTATCCTGTTCAAAGATGAGTTTGCCGCATACCAGCAGGCTTTTTCTGAACGCCTGACGGTGCATCACCTTCTGTCCAAACCCTCAATGTGGTCCAGTTTCGCTTATTGGCGCCGGGGTGTCATCGACAAGGATGCGCTCGAGGCGCTGATCACGGAAAATCCTCCGTATGCCCAGAATGCCCAGTACTACATCTGTGGTCCCGGCGGGATGAACAAAGCGGTCAAAGACGCGCTTATGTCTTTGGATGTGCCTGCCAATCGGATTCACATGGAAAGCTACGGCGGAGCGCAAGAAACCGATGACAGTGTCAAGGGCGTTGATGCCATTGTGGACATAACGCTGAACGGTCAGCGACAATCGGTTCAGATGGCATCTGGACAGACGATCTTACAGGCTGCTCAAAAGGCTGGGTTGGAGCCGCCATATTCCTGCCAGTCTGGGGTCTGTGGGGCGTGCCGGTGTCAGGTGAAAAAGGGCGCAGTTCATATGCGGGCGCGAACCGCTTTGGATGACAATGAGATCGCGAAAGGTGCCGTGCTGTCCTGCCAGGCGGTTGCCACGATGGACAAGCTTGCGGTCAGTTACGATTAACCCGGCCATTGGCCGGGCCGTCTCCGTCAGGTTTTGTCTTCCAGTGTTTCAGCCAATTTCAGCGCAGCGAAATAGGACGAATAACCCCATGTTTTCGGCGGCTTGAGCGGAACGAAAGCATCCGTGGTGATAAACAGGTTTATGATTCCGTGCGCGACGATCTCACAGGCTTGTTTGTCGGCTTTTGGGTGTGAGGCAAGAACGATGTCTATCGCGACCTTGTAAAAAGCCTCCATCGATTCCAGCAATGGCTTGCGAAGCTCTGGGTAGATCTCAATCGAGTTGACGAGCGCCTGGTAACAAATGTTGATCCGGGGATCCATCTCACCGTCAGAGTTGAACAGGGCCTCGATCAGATTGCGGATATCGGTATGTTTGTCCAGCGCAACGCGCAATGTTTCGGTCTGTTTGCTGAACGTTTCGACGACATGCTCACTTAACGCCAGAACCATGGCTTTGCGGTTGCCAAGGTGATGGCGGATCAGTGGGCGCTTCAGCCCGGCTTGTGCCGCGATATGTTCAAGTGTGGCGCCTTCGACGCCGTAGCGAACGACGCAAGACATAAAGGCATCGAGGACTTCTTTTTTACGTTGATCTTGTACCGAGGGGCGACCCATGCGATTACCCTTACACAGAAACGGAATTTTAGAGATATCTTAATTGAAATTGACTGTCAATAATGACAGTCAATTTAAGTTTAAAGTGTCTGCCGCTCTTCAGCGCTTTCTACATTAGTGCCCATCGTTCCAGACGATAATCTAACGCAAGCAGTGTTCAAGCGTCCCAGTGGGGCGAAGTGTTTGAGGGCGGTGGGCCTAGGTGAAAAGCCCAAGCCTTTCTCCGCCCGCCACATCCGCAAATCTGTTGAGATTTGGGAACAGAGTGTCCAGTGCCGAAGGTTGCACACCAAACCAAAGCGACAGGTCAGCATAAAGTTGATCGGTCGAGGTCGTTGGGATCAATACACCGTCGCCCACATCAAGCGCATTGTCGCTGGCCAGGCCAAGCTCGGGGTAATCCCCCAGAATCTGCCCGCCTTTGACAGCATTGCCCATAACCAGGGTATTGCCGCCCCAACCATGATCCGTACCGTTGCCATTCGACGTCAGCGTCCGGCCGAAATCTGATCCCGTGAACGTCACAACACGATCCGCCAAGCCCATATCGTCAAGCGTTGCCTGAAACGCCCCCCAACGCTTCGGACAATACGCGCAGCATACGGGCATGGTTCGCCAACAGTTCATCATGATGGTCCCAGCCAATATAGCGCACGAAAAACGTTTGCTGCTCGTGACCCAGCCGGTCCGAGGCGGCAATCGTCTTGGCAACCATACGCAATTGCTGTGCAAGGTCCGAGGAGGGGAAGGACCGGGGTATCTTGATCCCGCGGGTTGCAGATTTGAATGTCTCGTGTTTGAACTGCGCGTCACGGGTCAGGTTCAGATATGTCTCGCGGAAGGGATCGCCGTTTTGATCGGCGTTCATCATTCGGTTGAAACTGTCCAAAAGCAGGTCGTTGAGCGGGCTTTTCTCTTCTTTTACGTACAGACCGACGCTGCCTTTGTCTGTGATTGCATATGGCAAGTCGATCTTGCCGTTTTGCGCAATGTTGTTTCCGGCCAATGAGATGTTCATTCCGATCTCGTGCGCCGATTTTGAGGGCTGTAGGTCGTCAGCAAAGAACCCGAACCATCCGTCGTTCACACGCAGATCCGGGCGCGAGGTTTGCCAGTGTTTGAACTGGTCCGCGTGGCTCAACAGTCCCAGGGGGAGTGCGGCCGAGCCGTCATAGAACTGCTCTTTCCGGACCTGTTCGACCAAGGGCCCAACATTGGCGACAAATGAGAGGCGCCTTTGATCGAACAGCTCGGCCATTTCGGGCATCGACGGGTGCAGGCCAAAGCTGCGGCCCAGGCGATCTTTGGGCGTATCCAAGGCCAGCAACTCACCGCGCGAAAGGGCAAGATTGGCCCGCGTTTCCGAGTATTGGCCGTACGCGATTTTGTCCTTTGGTACCAGCATGTTGAAGCTGTCATTGCCGCCATCCAGCATAACAAAAACAAGCGCCCTGCGGGCGGGCTTGATCATTCCCGTCCCAGCTTGCGCCAAGCCGGGCAGGGCGGCACCCATCATTGCGCCAGTTGCGGCAACACCAGTCGAGGCCAAAAACTGCCGGCGCGTAAAGGATTTGGTCAGCATGGGCTCAGGCCTCCTGCACGGTGAATTCTGGGGAAACGGCAATCATGAAGGCGATGGTCTGCACCACCCATTCGGGATTGTCCGCATACTGCACATAGGCCTGCTTGATCCGTTTGCGCACTTCGGCATCAGTCCGACCGGTCAATAGAACCGAAATCCGATCTATCAGCTCATCATGACGGCCTCGGTTCTGTGCGATTTTGATCTCTTCGCTCAGATCGAAGCGCAGCGCGTTCTTGGAATTGGCCCATAGCGTTTCGGGGTCAAACTCCATCACCATCATCTGCTCGGGGCCCGAACCGATCTGGGTCGAGACCAGCGGCAGGTAGCCACCAAAGAACCAATAGTAGGTGTTGTTGACATAAGCGACCGAGGTTGCGGCCGTGTGCAGCTCGAACTCGGGCGCGCGAAGGCCCATTTTCTGCAATGCGCCGTGCGGGGTGAAATCGGGTTTGTAGAAATTGAACACCGTGGGCGCGGACAGTGGATGCATCTGCAGCGCCTCTTGAATGTCATCACCCAGCAGCCACAGCTTGCCGGTCTGGTTATGCGCTCCAAACGCAATCAGAACCTGCGTGACGCGATGCAAGGGCGATTTTAGCTTTTGGGACTGTACTATCTTTGTCGGGGATTTGTATGCCGAAGGCAGACGTTTGGCGGCAACGTCATTGGTCAATGGGTAGGTCAGGATTGTGCGAACTGCGCTTTTCAGATCTCCGTTTGGACCAAATGCCTGCGAAACCGCTTCGACATAGGCGGGCGAGGGATTGGAGGTGACCAGCCGGTTGATCAGATGGGTTGCGATGAACGGCGCGGTCGTAGGGTGGCAACCAGTTGGTCGATGGTCGAACGAATTTCTTTTGGTCCGGACTGATCGCCGGGCAGGGTCAGACGACCGTTCAGCAGGGACTTTGCGCCGCGGTCGTGAAAGGCTTCTTCCACGATCATCGGTTTTGTGGCGTCGATGAAAGGCACTGTCTTACAGGCGTTTTCGACCCCGTCATCAAACTGAACGGGATAGCCGTTATAGCTGTTTTCCCAGAACGATGTGTTCCACTCGTACTTATAGGCAGCGGGCAACAAGCCGGTGAAGACCCGAGCTAGTTCCTTGATGTCGCGATTGTCATAGGTCGGGATCGGATCCCCACTGGCATCCAGTTTTTCCGAGCCATCGGGGTTCAGCTCGAACAAGCCAATAGAAAACAGCTGCATGATCTCACGCGCATAGTTTTCATCCGGATGGATGTTCTTGGCCTCGTTCGCCTTTTGATTGGTCATATGCGACAGGTAGATACCCATCATCGGGTGCATCGACACATCGTACAGAAGGTCTGAATAACTGCCGAACGCGTGCTTATAGAGTAGGTCATAGTAATTCGCCATCCCGATGGCATCCAGCTCCAGCGATGACGCGTCCGAGATGACCAGGATCTCGGACAGTGCCTGCGCAACACGCTGGCGCAGCAGGTCGTCGCGTTGCGTCAGCGTGTGGTTCCACCAAGCCATGTGGAAATACCATTTATAGGGCAGGGCGGGGTTGTTGCCGTCGCCGTTGATCGCCCCTTCGCCATGCGCGCGCTTCAGGCGCTTTCGGAAGCTCTTCCAAATCTTGCGGGTGGATTTTTCGAGCGGCCCTTTGTTTCCGATCGAGGCGTTCAGCTGATCATCCAACCAGCGTTCCGGGCCGGTCTTACTAACCTGATACAGTAACCTCTGATCGGCCCCAAGCGTGGCCTGCATCAAGAATCGGCTGGTGTCTTCCAGGGATGACTTCATGGTGGATGGCGGTCCTCTAGATCTGACGACAGTGGCTGCAATTTGTATAGACTGTCAAACAAGACAAAATAAAACTTAGTTCCGCCGTTTCAACCCGAAGATTTCGATATCCCTAAGAAAATGCCCCGTTTCCGGGGCAGTTGGGGTTAAGTCTGTAGGGTAGCTTTAGTTTGCGTAATTCATTTTCAAACCAAGCGATGAGGTATTGCCATCGTATTCGATCGCCGCATCTTCGAACGCCGGCAACGATCTGACGCCTGCGCCCTTGGAATATGCCCAACCTTCTTGCGGGATCGGCCCCTTCATCTCGAACTGGCCGTTATCGTTCTGGTCATGGTGGATCATGATCGCAAGCTGTCCGGGATTCTGGTTTTTGAGAGTTCCGGAAACCGAGCTACCTGATGCCGGGATCTTCGCGTAGCCCACGATTTTCGCCATTTGGCTTTGGTCAAATGCGGCCTTATCGTCAAATGCCAGTACGTGGATGACGCCCCCGCGTCCGGCGTCGACACCAGTGATATCGATCTGTATGTCCCCAGCCGTAGCCTGAGAGGTCGCCAGAGCCATAAGGCCAGCGAAGAATGCAATCTTGGTCATTGAGTTTCTCCTGAACAGTTAACCAATGTAAATTCCGAACAGACGCCATGCGAGATCCTGCACGACGTAAAGCAGCCCGAAGGCGAACCACATGATCGTGATGGCGTAGAAAAGCGGCGGGTTTTCTCGGCTGTCGATTGTTTCAATCAAAAAGGCCTGGCCGGTCATGAAGGATGAGGCGGCCCACCACATGAACAGCAACCCCCAGATCGCGTAGACCTGAAACCATGTGGCCAACAGCAAACATAAGAAGATGATCCAAGAAAGGGGGTGGGATTTGAGATACTGCATTGAACTTCTCTATCTATTTTCGGGGTTTGTACCCGCATCAAAGTGAGCACGACGAAGGGTTACCTATGCCTCAAAAAACTGCGTGGCTTTGAAGAGGCTGTGTAATATTCTGGCTCGCCGCCATTGCTGATCAGTTGAAGTTCCGTCCACGCGGGCGACGTGCCAGCTGTTTAGTCATGGATTGCCTGAAGCTGGTCGAACTGCGCCTTGTCCAACCGGTAGAACATCAGGGCAACAATCGATGCCATGTATATGACGAGGCTAAGGCAGGCATAGTTCCATCCTAGTGCACGGGTGACCTCGGGGGTCAGATTCGATTGATCTGGCGCTTCCGGAAAGCCAACATATGCCAGGAACATTCCAGAGATCGCCAACCCGCCAGCCGACCCCGCCTTAAGCACGAATGTGATGACCGATGTGATAATTCCTTCGTTCTGGAAGCCGTTCTGGCTGGTACCCAATTCGACGACGTCGGCCGTCATCGACGTCAGCAAAGACGTGGTCCAGACAATCAGGATGATTTGCAGAATGCCGTGAACAAACAGCAACCAGATCAGAAGCTCGGTGCCATTTGCAGGGAAGAACCCGATTTCACGCAGCACGTAAGGGGCGACACCGACAATTGCCGAGAGGATCGACAAGTATATGGCGCTCGATTTTTTGTCGCCGGATCGTGCGATAGGTTTCAGGGTTACGCCCGCAATCAAAGCGCCGATCAGGTTGGCCAACAGGATCAGAGCTATTTGGTCATTGTTCAGCTCCCAGAAGAACGAGGTCAGGTAGGTCCACAAAGCTGCTCCGATCCCGGCGCCCACCGCGAAAACGGCCGAGCTGACAAAGATGGCAAGTAATGCAGGCAGCTTGAACGCTGCGAAGAACTGTCTGAAAAACCCAGAGATGCTGTAGGTCGCCACATGCGAAATATCCAGCATTCTATTCTGCCATTTGCGCGTGCCCAAGGCGGTGACAGTGATAGCCAGCGCTATGAGGATTGCGCCGACAAGGCCTGCTTCCTGATAGCCGGCCTGGTTGAGGATGCCGTAAGGCATCGTGTCGGTCGGAACCAACCAGATCACATACATCGCGATGACCATGATCTGACCGGCAATCCAGGTGACCGAGACCTTGAGGCCAGACAACATGGTTCGTCCGCCATAGTCCTTGGTCAACTCTGGCACCATCGCGTTGTGTGGAACGTCAAACAACGTCATCGCCGTCCGCAGAAGAATCGTTGTGATCAGCAGGAACCAGAACAGCTGGGTCTCTGAGGTCAGTGCTGCAGGTGGGTTCCAAATAAACCAGAACAGGAGTGCGACAGGTATGATCGCTGCGTAGATGAACGGGTGGCGCTTGCCGGCCCGAGAACGTGTGTTATCCGACAAGTAACCGACAACAGGATCGGACACAGCGTCGAACATCAGAGCAATGAAAAGCGCAAACCCCACCGTCTCGGCCGGAAGGCCGATGACCAGATTGTAGTAGATAAGCAGGAAAAAGCTCAGCCCGTTCGACAAGATGCCGTTGGCTATGCCGCCCGCCCCGTAAAACAACTGCATGCTGACCGGTGGGCTTTCAGTACTGGTGTTCATTTTCTCCTCCGGATCTTCTTGCAGCAAGGTGGTGAGTGATCGGTCACTCAAATCAGATCACAAGGATCGTTTTTTGTCAAAGGTGTTAGAAAAGGTGCCTAACGACCGCGTTTGAGAAGCAAATGACCGCCGAAGCAAGAGGCAACAAGCAGGGGCCATTCGCTTAGTGGAGTGCCAAGCCCGACCGGGTTCGCGGTCGGGTGCTTGATCAGAAGTTATGCGACAGGCTCACACGTACAGCGGTCCCGGAAACATCCCGGATCTGCAGGCCCGCGTCAGGTTCGTTCACATCGCCAAGCGTGCCATACGTGACATCAACCAGAATTCGGGTCTGACCGATCGAGTGCACGGCACCCAGTGTGATACCTTTGCCTCCGCCTTCGTAGTCAAAGCCAACAAAACCGCCTTCAGGTTCAGAGCGGGACAGAATGCCGTAGAAGTACCATTTCGGGTTCAGCAGGTAGCCGACGCCAATTTGGCAGTCGACCGAGTTTTCCGCAAATTCTGCAAGCGGACCGCCAAGAACCGGAGACTGTACGGCGACATCATCCCAGTTCCTCCAGCGGATCGATCCAAAGGCACCCCAAGGGCCCTTGATCGCACTTTGCACGTTCAGTGCGACTGTCTGAGGGGTGCTCAATTGCGTCGTCACGTCAGATGGCGAAAGGGGTTGCAGCTGTTCGACACCATCCAGATCGTGATCGATTTCCGAGTAGTATGTCAGGTCGGCGCGAAACGCGATCGACGGGATCTCATACGCGGCACCCACAAGGAAACCGGGATTGAAGTCACCCTCGGAATCCAGCGAGTAGCTGAGAGAGGGATTTATCAGTGCACCGCTGAAATCGTTAATCTTTTCGAATCGTACCCCGGCAAAAGCACTAAAATTCTCATTGAATTTGTAGCGCGCCATCAAAGCGACTTCGGTGCCGCGATACCGGACGTTGGTGCCAGCAGACGGGGCGCCCGTACCAGTTGGGTATAGAAGCTTATAGTTGACCGAGTTGAAGCCGTGGATTGCGACTGCCCATTTGTCGCCTACATCCTGTTTGTAAGCCAGGGACAGGCCGCTAATGCTGGGTGTAACATTACCTGTTGGCTGTCCGAACTCAGTGCCTTTGGTTTTTGAATCGGCCCATCCTCCGGTGATTTCGACATAACGGCCCTGCTCAAAAAGGAACCGGTTTACCGACGGAAACCCCTCGATTCCGCCGGCAAATGCTGGGCTTGAAATCAAGCCCGCGCCCAATGCCAATGTTGCAATTTTCTTCATTCTTCCCTCCCTTTCCTCGGCTTTGTGTCTTTAATTGTGCCGAGGGGACCTGATGTGACCGTGGCGCTAGGGCGCGGCGGCCTGTTGAAAGCGCCGTGGTTTGCGCATGGTCGTGCAACCATCGAATGACGTGTCTTCAAATGGTTGCGTTTCCGGCCTGTGAAAATGTTTGTGGTGCAGCAGGGAGGCGCGCAGCGTGAGGCCGTCGCAATTAAGTGCGATGGCGGAACGTTTTCTTCCGTTTGAATGCAATGCCTCGACCCTGATGTGGGCCGCTTTGCAGCAGGCAATACCAATTGGTTCGGCAAACAAGCCGATTGCGCGATTTTTCATAGTCCCTGTCGTTTATTGCAGCCCAGTCTTAGGCCGGGTTTTTGGTCTGGTTATTGCGGTGCGAGTATCCCCGGGCTGACACCTCCTCGTTGTTTAGATGTTTTGATTGGCACGCTCCTCTTGGGTCTGCGCCGCGTTACCGAACAACTGCCCTGCACGAACCTCATCAATGACCCAAATGTGCTCTGGATTGGTCATGGATCAGCCCGTGCTGTTTACCCGTCGATTTTTAGTTTGTCGGATATGACAGTTATCTGTTACACATATCTGACATGTTTTCAATACGTTTGTATTGTACTTATGAATTGGAATAATCTTTCGCGGCAAACGTTGTATTCTCAGGGCTTTGATCCAGTTCCCACAAACACCATGGTTCCGCTCACACTTTTGCGGGATTTGCGCTAGGAAAGGCAGATGACGCGAAATTTGACAGAGAATCGGGCCAAACAGCGCGACAGGAACCGAGAACAGAAGCGACGGGAACTTGCCGAGAACGCGATTGCGACAATTGCGCGTGCTGGATATGCCAATACCACCTTGCGGGATATCGCGGCCTCTACCGGCGTATCGCTGGGCAAAATACAGTATTATTTTCCCGAAAAAGAGGGATTGTTGTTGTATTGCGTAGATCTGTCGGTCGACCGGTTCACGTCACAGCTGAACGAAATTCTTGATGCAGAACTCAGCCCACGCGAGGCGCGCAGCGCCTATATCGATCTGTTTGCCCATTCGATCATCAACTATGCGCATCTGCACAGGCTTTGGTATGATATCCGCAATCAGGCTATGTTCGATGGTTTGCTCAGGCCGCGAGTTGCTGACGTCGAGGCCCGGTATATCGCAATTTGTGACGAGCTTGGAAAGAAGTTTGCGATCAATGATGTGCGTGGTGTGGACATCTATGTGATGCTGGACGGCGCCTATCGGTATTACATCCAGCAAAGCATTGCCGGGATGCCAATCACCGCCGAGGACATCGCGCAGCACCTAAAACGCATCATAGGCTACCTGACGGGTGAAAATTAAGTTGTGGACCAATTCTCCGCCATCTCGCTATTCGCTTGCCGGGGTGTATTTTCGTTCTGTTTCCGCTCGGGTTACAAACAAGGTTTCCCGCCGATTATCTGGGGCTGACGGAGCTCTTGCATGCAGTATATTGTCATGCCAGAAAATAAAGTAAACGAGGCGGCATCGGCTTTTGAAAATGCCGTAACAACCGCGTTTGCTGTGCTTACTGCTACTTCAGTTTGGCTCAATGACGTGACGCAGGTATTAAGCTTTCTTTCTGCGTTGAGTTGATAAAATGCGAATGATCAGGCTCCCCTGTTTCAATGGGCTGACTTAGTTGTTTTCAGGATCGCTATCGGATGGAGGGTCCTTATACCGGTTCAGGTCCAGCACGCCTGCCTGAACGGGGTCGCTTGCCAGAAACATAGTCATCACCTGATCGCTGGTTTCCCAGAACCCCGGGCTTGTCCTGCGCAGGCCATAAGTGGCTACGAAATCGAGCCATTCGGCCTGCGACTGCACTGATTTGAGGTCGATTGCAAAAGACGCCAGTTGGGCTTCCTGAACTCGAAAGTAGAAATTCGTATAGCTTCCGATCACCCCCGGCAGGATGGTCAGCACGTCGGCTTGCGGATTCCTGCGATCTTTTTCTTCAAACAAAAACGCCACATTGTAATGGGCCTTGTCGTGGAGCAGCGAATAGAGAGACGTGGAATCACCTTCGTTGTCCACCAAAAGCAGAGAAACATCTGACAGATACCTGACCCAATCGCCGGATTGATCTGCGATGTCCCGCAAAGCTTTCACAATTTCTGCATTGCTATTCGAGCAGACGGCCCCTTTGCATCTGTTGATCATGTCCTCGAGGGCCCAAAGACCGTTGCCGCGATTTAGAAGTTCCAGGAGGAACTCTTGCTTTGGCGTGTCCGTTTTAAAATCTATGCCAGTCGGAAAACTGTCATCGACACGGCGCCGGTGCCAATACGTGTGCAGCTCGGCCAGAGCTCCTTGGTACCAGGTTTTGTGCATCCTTTGCCTGTCGCCGCGCGGCATGAAGTTCAGGAAAGTGTCCTCACTCTCCATCCGCAGCTCGTCCATGTATAACCGGGTTGAAAGCTGGTGTTCGAGCCGACCGAAAACATCAAAGCCTGCGACCAAGTCGTAATAAATACGTTCGAACACCGGATAATCGATAACCCATGCGGTTTCGGGGATGCCGCCGTGGAACCCGGTCATAGCAGAGGCATTGTCGAAATGCCGAAACACGGTAATCAGCGCCTGGGGATTGGTGCCCTCACCATCCCAGATTGCGTCATATCCAAACCCGTTTTTGTGCGCCGCGCTGTTGCGATATCGGGCATCCCGAAACTCAAGGTACTTGATCTGGTTTTCGTGAGACATTCCGTGAAGGTCCCCCAAGAACCCTATATCTTCAGTACTCACCGGCAATTCCAGAAAGGCCGCCCCGTCCGCCAAAAAGTTGGGGTCTGTGACGGACAGATCGGCATCCGGATCAAGGAAACTGACCCAGAACCGATCTTCAATCACGTCAACAGCGGTTTCGCCGTGACAGACCGGTCCGCGGATGAAGCTGCGCACATAAAACAATGCGTCGTCCAAGAGAAACTGATAACGGCTGCGGGCCGGTATGTTGGCAAAGGTGCTGAAGGGGTTGCCGCCTTCGTCTTCTCCGTACGCAGGCAAGTCGGTGACGGACCAGGCCGGATCAAGGAATAGCTGCTGGTATCGCGCCAGACGATCCGGACCAAAACTATAGACCAGATGATCTTTGTGCACGATCGTTTCGTCGAATGCCTGCAGCCGATAATAGAACGGCCCTGCGCCGGGGCTATCGAAGGGACGGCGTGCCGCGATGATCTCGATCTTTGATCCTGGCGGGCTGGCGGACCGCACCAGCTGAAAAAACTGTCTTGGATTGTCGGATGGAAAATGGAGACGCGCCAGAAACAGATGTTCGTATACATATCTGCTCATCAATTGATGGCGCAGGTCGGGCGCGTTCAGAAAGGCCTCCCACTGTGTGATCTGATCCTGAATGCCCTGAGGGATTTCTGGTGTGGCCGCTGGCAAGGGTGCACCATTTTTAAGCCATAACATGAGGGTCTGGTATTCTTGTTCACTCAGTGGGGCGGTGGCGTAGGGCATTCCCGCCCTTGGGTTTGCCGTGCTGAAGGCGTCGAATTCCTGCGTTGTAGGGCAGTTTAAGGGGCGATCAATTGACAAACCAAGCTGGGTTGGGACAGGTGCGTTAGGCGTCAAACGGGCTTGCCTGCCGAGGTTAAGGGAGCGCTCTAACACCGACCCGCCCGTGCCGGTCACCTCGGATGACGGAAGAACGGGAAAAAAACCAAGATCCCGCCACCCGGGAATTGTGTGCGCGTCGATGCCAAGCCGTGTTGGTTGCGCATCTTTTAGTCGTTCGGAGTGGTAGACCGCCTCTTTACTGGCGCCGCGCAAAAGGCCGCCAGGGGATGTCAGCTTGAGTTGACAGGGTGCGTCATAGCAACTGTGACAGACCACGCAGCGGTGGTTCAGGATATCCTGCACGTTGGCCCAGTCCGCATTTTCCAGCCTATCGTCATTGGTCGCACCGGGCGCTGCTGCATCTGACTGGGCCAAACCCTGATCAGCAAGCAAAAATGCAATCGAAGCCGCTAAAACACGGGTGATAAAACACCAATCTTGTAATGTTCGCAGCATAGATGCCCCCGTCTGAAAGGTTTGTTTTCATTGACCATCACGCCAAGCCCAAAGGCCTTAACAGGGTTATACTACTGAATTGATATCGTTTGTCGCGTTTCCTGAACTTTTACGTTGAGGCAACGCCGGCGGTGTTTGCCGCAGTTTCACATGCGGCAAAGTAAATGTAATTGGATCTTAGATTGCCAATAGTGTCAGACGGTTGCCCCCTTGATGCGTATGGCCGATCCCACGCTACCAGCGCAAAGGCCAATGCCAATTGCGACCAACAGCTCAAATGTATCGACCGCGGCAAATGAACCATGAGCGAATACGAAGGTTGCCAACACCCCGACAATGCCCCCCATCAATGCGCCCAGCCAAACGCGGCGAGTCATCATTCCCAGGGCCAGCCCAAGGATACCCGGCAGACTGATGACGTTGGCCCCGATTGTTCCCAGAATTTCCAGCATGTCATGTCCTTTTTTCAGTCTGCCCGAGTACTCAGGAATGACTTGATGTCATCGCCGTCAGTTGCGGCCTGTTGTTGCAACGAACCCTGCGCTTTGCTGGCCAGAGTTTCGGTCACTTCCTGATACCGCTCCTGATAGCCGGGCGGCAGGCTATGGGCGATGCCCTGGTGGCAATCGATACAGGTCATGTTTTCATCAATGGCGCGTTGGTGCTCAGAGGCAGCGCGCGTTTCCTGCAACGTGAAATCCATATAGTCGAAGTTGTGGCAATTCCGGCATTCGCGACTGTCGGAGGCCTTCATCTTTTTCCAGACGGCGGTCGCCATACTCAGACGATGCTCTTCGTATTTCTCGGGTGTGCTGATCGTACCTGCCAGCTCGTGATAGACGTCCTTGACCGCCATGATCTTGGCTTTGATCTTGTGGTTCCATTCATGCGGCACATGGCAATCGGAACAGATGGCCCGCACACCGGAGTGGTTGTTGTAGTGGATCGTCTCACGATACTCGCCCAGATTAGTCTCCATCGTATGGCACGAGGTGCAGAACTCCTCGGTATTCGTCAGCTCAAGCGTCCAGTGGAACCCGCCCCAGAACAGGATTCCAGCCAGAAAACCCGCAAGGATTAGAAAGCCCGAGCTAAAGGCAACCGCCGGGGTCCAGATCCAGTTCCAGATGCGGCCAATCCACCCGCGTTTTTCAGGAGAGTCTGCCATGTTGGTGCTCCTTTCATTCTTGCGTTGGATTAATTGCCCGAGGACGGTTGAAAGACGTTTTCAACCAATGGCGGTGCGTCTGCTTGTGGTACGTGGCATTGGTTGCAGAAATAGCGGGTGCCTGCGATGTGATCCAACTCGTTGCCGTCGCGATCCAGATAGTGAGTCATCGACAATGTCGGGGCGTTGCGTTCGCCGGCTTTAGTCCAGTCGTGGCAGGACAGGCACTGATTTGTGCGCGTGTCGATCTGATATTGCTCGACCGAGTGCGGGATCAGCGGCGGTTGTTGGCGATAGTTGCGCTGCATGCGCCCTTCGACGTTCTTGTGGATCTGTTCCAGAGGGATCAGTTCATCCACATCGGCACCCCGCAGGGATTCTACCTGAGCTGATTGCGCAAGGGCGAATCCGCCCAAGAGTAAAACGGGGATAAGGGCTATAAGGCCTGTTCGGGTTGGCTTGTTCATCTTGGCACTCCCTCAGATAGGTCTGGCTGCGCGCGGATCGGGCGCGGGAACTGGATCAGTAGGTGCGGCGACCTTGTCGTCGAACCGGTGAGTAAATTTGAAGACGTCGACGGCGCACACGTCGATGCAACGACCGCAGGTGGTGCAGTCAGGGGAAAGGATCAGTGGTGTGGAACCCGACTTACCCTTCAGCGCAGGAGATATGACCTGATTTTCTGGGCAAACGGCATAGCAATCCATGCAATCATCGCAGGCTGCGCGATTTGAGGCGCTGACCCGCAGCAAACCTTTGGCACCAATCAGGCCGTAAAATGCGCCAACCGGACAGATGTGACCGCACCAGCCGTGGCGCGAAACGAACAGGTCGAACACGAAGATGGCAATGATCATGGCCCACACGAACCCCGCGCCAAAAATCAGCCCGCGATGCAGCATGGTGATCGGGTTGACCAGCTCCCATGCGATCATGCCTGTAGCGCCCGAGACGATTAGGACGGTGGCCAATATCCAAAGGCGGGTGCTGCGCTTGGGCTGCCAGCCTTTCGGCAGGTCCAAACGTCTGTGCAACCAGTTGGCTGCGTCGGTGACTGGGTTGATCGGACAAACCCATGAACAATAGACGCGCCCACCAATCAGAGCGTAAGCGGCGAGAACGATCACTCCGCCGATCAGGGCCGTCAATTCCGGCCAATGCCCGGCGATCGCGCTTTGCAGTAAGATAAATGGGTCGGTCAGCGGTAGCACGCCCAGCGTCAAAGAACCCGCGAGCGTGCCTTGCACGATCCAGATGCCGAACCACGGTCCCAGAAGAAACACAGCCAGAAAGAGCAACTGGCTTGCGCGGCGCAGCAGCAGGTATTTGTGGGCGCGCACCCAACCTTTTTCTTCGATGGCCTCCATTCCGGCCGGCATATGTGTGCGTGCACTCATTGTCCGACCCCCGGCAAATCGTATGCTGGTGCGAACCCGCCCGGTGCGGCAAGGTTGTCGGTGCCCGGTCCGGGCAGTCGGTCCGGCAGATCGATGATGCCTTCGACTAGGGGACCGCCTTTGGCCTCTTTCTCTTCCCAGCCTTTGCGGTAGTGATCGGCACTGCTGCCGCGGGCCAAGCGCGCAGGCAGGACCTTGATCGCAGCCTCGGGCAGAACACAGCTTTTCTCGCACGTGCCGCAGCCTGTGCAGTGGTCCGCATGAACGGTTGGGATGAACATTGCGTGGTGGCCTGAACGTTCGTTATGGGCCGTTTCCAGCGTGATTGCCTCATCAATCACGGGGCAGACGCGATAGCAGACATCGCAGCGCAGGCCAAGAAAGTTCAGACAGTTCTCCTGATCAACAAGGACGGCAACACCCATCTGGGCATCATCAATATTGTCGAGGGCCGGATCCAATGCACCGGTGGGGCAGGCGGCCACGCAAGGGATGTCGTCACACATTTCACAAGGCACATCCCGCGCTGTGAAATAGGGCGTCCCTGTAGCAACCGCATCCACGCCCAATTCCGCCAGTTTCAATGTGTCGTAAGGGCAATCCCGCACGCAAAGCCCGCAGCGAATGCATGCAGACAGAAACGCCGCTTCCGGTAGCGCGCCGGGGGGACGCAACGCTTCGGCCGGCAACGCGCGGGCATCGCGGGCAAGCCAGGCCAACAATGACCCGGCGACCACACAGCCGCCCGACGCACGCGCCGCATCCTGCAGGAAGCGACGCCGTTGCGGCGAAAGAGGTTTACCTTCAAAGGGCATGGGGACGGCCTTTGCCTCGCTTGTCCGTTACGCGCGCTCGACTTTACAGGCGCATTTCTTGTAGTCGGTCTCTTTCGACAGCGGGCAGGTTGCGTCCAGCGTCAGCTTGTTGGTCAGCTGATGCTCGTCGAACCATGGCATAAAGACCAATCCGCGTGGCACCTTGTTGCGGCCGCGCGTTTCAACCCGGCTGGTCACTTCGCCCCTGCGGGTGGAGAGTACGATCTCTTGCCCACGGCGCAGACCGCGATCTTTGGCGTCCTCCGGGTGCATGTAGACAACGGCTGACGGAAACGCGCGATGCAGTTCGGGCACGCGGCGGGTCATCGAACCCGAATGCCAGTGTTCCAGCACACGACCGGTGGATAGCCACAGATCAAATTCCTTATCCGGTACCTCGGCGGCGGGCTCAAAGGGGGCAAAGATGATTTTGGCCTTGCCGTCCTCGTAGCCGTAGAACTTAACGTCTGCGCCTTCCGGCACATACGGATCATACCCTTCGCGGAAGCGATAGAGTGTTTCCTTGCCGTCGACGACAGGCCAGCGCATGCCGCGGGCCTCGTGATACATCTCGAACGGAGCAAGGTCGTGCGCGTGGCCGCGTCCGAAATCGGCATATTCTTCGAACAGACCTTTCTGAACGTAGAATCCGAAATGCTCCGCGTCGTCGTTGTGGAACCCTTCCGCCGTTTCCGACAGCGGGAACTGGTCGACCTTACCGTTGGCATAAAGCACGTCATACATGGTCTTGCCGCGATGCTCGGGCATCTTGGCCAGTAGTTCTTCGCCCCAGACCTCTTCGATGGTAAAGCGTTTCGCGAATTCCATCAGCTGCCACAGGTCCGACTTGGCCTCACCCGGTGCCTGCACCTGCTGACGCCAGAATTGCGTACGGCGTTCGGCGTTGCCATAGGCGCCTTCTTTCTCAACCCACATGGCCGTGGGAAGGATCAAGTCGGCCGAAACTGCGGTGACAGTAGGGTAAGGATCCGAGACTGTGATGAAGTTTTCCGGGTTACGGTAACCAGGATAGCCTTCTTCGTTGATGTTGGGCGCGGCTTGCATGTTGTTGTTGCACTGGACCCAATAGGCATTCAGTTCGCCGTCCTTCAGTTTGCGGTGCTGCAACACGGCGTGGAAGCCGGGCTTGGGCGGGATAGTGCCCTCGGGGATGTTCCATGCGGTTTCGCAGATTTCGCGGTGCTTATCATTCGTAACAACCATGTCCGCCGGCAGACGGTGGGCAAAGGTCCCCACCTCACGCGCCGTACCACAGGCCGAAGGCTGACCCGTCAGCGAAAAGGGTGAGTTTCCGGGTTCGGAAATCTTTCCCACCAGCAAGTGCACGTTATACATCAGCGAATTCACCCAGGACCCACGGGTGTGCTGGTTGAAGCCCATGGTCCACAAGCTCATCACTTTACGGTTCGGGTCGGCATATTGCTGGGCCAGTTTCTCCAGCTTGTCTGCAGGGACGCCAGACAGTTCAGAGGTATATTCCAGCGTGTAGGGCGCGACGGCTTCGGCGTATTCTTCGAAGCTGATAGGATCCATCTTGCCCGAGTTCGGATTTTCCGCTTCTTGCTGCAGCGCGTTGGTGTCGCGCAGGCCATAGCCGATATCGGTGGCGGTTTTGGTGATGTTGACGTGCTTCTTGACGAAGTCTTCGTTTACCGCGCCGTTTTGAATGATGTAGTTGGCGATGTAGTTCAGGATCGCCAGATCGGTTTGCGGTTCAAAAACGATGCCGTTGTCCGCCAGTTCGAACGAGCGATGCTCAAACGTCGACAGTACATGCACTTCGCAATCCGGTTTGGTCAGACGTGTATCGGTGAGGCGCGACCACAGGATCGGATGCATCTCGGCCATGTTCGAACCCCACAGAACGAACGTGTCCGCGTGCTCGAAATCGTCATAGCAGCCCATCGGCTCATCAATGCCGAAGGAGCGCATAAAGCCCACAACGGCTGATGCCATACAGTGCCTTGCGTTGGGGTCAATATTGTTGGACCGGAACCCGGCTTTCATCAGTTTGGATGCCGCATAGCCTTCCCAAACCGTCCATTGCCCGGAACCAAACATACCGACACTGGTCGGGCCTTTCTTGGCCAGCGCCTCTTTCCATTTTGCGGCCATGACATCGAACGCTTCGTCCCAGCTTACCGGCTCGAATTCACCGTTTTTGTCGTATTCGCCATTGGTCTTGCGTAGCAAAGGTGTAGTCAGTCGATCCTTGCCGTACATAATCTTGGACAGGAAATAACCCTTGATACAGTTCAGCCCCCGGTTCACCGGCGCGTCGGGGTCGCCTTGCGTCGCAACGACACGACCTTCTTTGGTGCCAACCAGAACAGAGCAGCCTGTACCACAAAACCGGCAAGCCGCCTTGTCCCACCGGATGTCTGGCGCTCCGGCCTGGGCATTGGCTTGACCGGCCGCCAGCGGAATACCAGCGGCTGACGCCGTTGCTGCGGCCGCAGAGGCCTTGAGAAAAGTCCGACGGGATTCAGAATGTGTCATTGCGTGGGCCTCCGGCTGGTGGTTGGGCTTGGGGCATCGGGCTGCGGATGGGCGTCCGCGAGATCCTCGAAATGGTGATAAGTCAGGGTCAAAGAGATGACGCCTGGGATCTGGTGCAGATCCATGATGGTTTCGGATGCAAGACGGGTTGGAGTGTCTTCGACGACGACAACAAATCGGCCATCTTTCGTTTCAGCGTGAATTTCGACACCCGGCGTGCCCTTCATCACGCGCGCTGCTGCGCTCGTGTGATCAGGTGCGACATGGGCGAGACAACCGCAGATGTTCATTGAGTAGCTTCCATTTGTGGTTGAGGTTGGCGTTCCAGCGCAATGGCATCGGCGGGACATAAACTTGGGCAAATCCCGCAGCCGTTGCATGTATCAAGGTCAAGCACCGGCTCTGCGCGGCCGCCGGTCATCAGTTTGAAACGGATCGCGCTTTGTTCGCAATTGTCCTGACAGATGCGGCAACTGATGCCGTTCATAGATAGGCAGGTGTCCGCTGTAAGCGCGGCGCGCCATGGCCAATCTGGCAAACGGTCAATCGATATCGCTTCGGTTGGACAAATCCGGGCGCAGTCACCGCAGAAGGTGCAGGGATTGTCAGTGGGCTGGAAGCGGGGATATCCATCTGTCCCGATGACGATCGCATCTTCGGGGCAAGTATCTGCGCAATCACCACATTTACTGCATGTTTCAACAAAGCACAGCTCAACCGAGCCCGGAGGTCTGGCGATATTGCCGTCCTCTGGTCTGATCTTTGCGCTTAGAAACGCGCGTCGGCTGGTCAGTTGTTGCATTGCATGCGACCTGGCTACACTCGATTCCTGTAATCGAGTGTATCGCATACCGTGATCTGTGGGGGCCTTTTTTGATTTAGGTCATTTGGCCTGTTAAATATTAGTCATTTAGGAAACTTTAATTTTTTTGCCGAAGCGACCCTTTGAGATCATCTGCGAGGGCGCGCAGTTCGGATTAGTAGAAGAAAAACAAAAACCGATCCCAGCGATGTCGTGACAATCCCAACAGGCAGCTCTTGCGGGGCAAGCAACAGACGGCTCAGGATATCCGAGCCTGTAAGCAAAGCTGCTCCGACAATGGCGGCGGTAGGCACAAGCTGGCTGTGCAAAGGCCCTGCGATACCGCGTGCGATGTGGGGAACCATCAAGCCGACAAAACCGATCACACCCGCGACGGACACAAATACAGCGGTTGCAAGAGCTGCGACGAAGAACATTCGGAACCGCAATCCCTGAACGGGCACACCCAGGGTGGCGGCCGTCAAATCACCAGTCAGCAGTGCATCAAGCCAGCGGCTACGGTACATTGCATAGGCGAGGATCAATGCTAAACCTGCGCAGACCAGCGGGAATGTCTCCCACCGGGCAAGACCCAAACCCCCAAGCATCCAGAAAATAACCGAATGGGCCGCACGGCTGTCGCCCGCGAAAATCAGATAATTGGTAATAGCTGAAAACAAAAACGAAACCGCGAGCCCCGCGAGGATCAGTTTTTCGGGTGCGCTTGTGCGCAGCCCATGAACCAAAGCCAGCACAATGCCTGATGCGACAAGCCCTCCGAAAAACGCGGCCAGTGGCAGGGTCCAAAAGCCCAGCACATCTCCGGTTACTGTAATGACAAAGACAGCTCCCGCCGCAGCGCCAGAGGACAGGCCGAACAGAAACGGGTCCGCCAGATCGTTGCGTGTGGTGGTTTGCAGGACAACGCCGACGATGCCCAGCCCGGCACCAATCACGGCGGCAAACAGCGCGCGTGGTAAGCGCAGGTCAAACACGATGCGGTGGAGCGGAGACATTTCCCCTTCCACTATTCCCGTGCCCAACAAGACACCGGCCAGTGCGTCAGAGGCCGGAATGGATGTGGTCCCGTAGACCGTCGAGGTTAGCAAAAGGGCGGCCAATACAGCCGCCCCCAGCAAGAGTGTAAGGCCAAGTCGGCCCATATCAGTTCAGGCCCGGGTGCATGGCTTTGGCCATTTTCGAAATTGCTTCGATATTTGCCGGTCCGGGTGTCAGTTCCTCGTAGCGCAGACCAATCCAGCGTTCGTTCTTGACCGCGTCCGTCTGAGACATCACGGGATGGTCCTGGAGGAACTTGAAGGTATCTGCGGCGCCATTTCCAGTTTGATAATCAAGTAAAACCAGGAATTCCGGGTTCGAAGCGGCAACAGCCTCCCACGAGGAACGTCCCCAGCTGGTGTCCATATCATGGGTGACGTTCTCGCCGCCAGCGGCAGCAATCATCGCGTCGGGAATGGCAAACTTACCAGCCGTAAACGGGGCATCGGCGGGGCCGTCCAGCAGGAAAACGCGGGGTTTCGGCAGATCGGCTGTCTGTATTTCAATCGCAGACAGTTCCTCTTTCCAGCCGGAAACCAGCTCTTCTGCCTCGTCTTCAACGTGCATTACTTTGCCCAAGCGAAGGACGTCGGTGAACAGCAAGTCCATGCTGGCTTCGGGGCGATCCTTATCCAGGTGTACGCAGCTTTCCGTCAGGATCATCGTTTTGATGCCAAATGGCGCAAGCGTGTCGGGGGTCACGTCACCGCCCGGCTTCATCCCATAGTACCAGCCCGCAAAGAAAAGGTCGGGTTCGACAGCGACCAGATTTTCAACTGTCGGGTACTTAGGCGCAAGTTCCGGGATGTCGCCGCGCAGTGTGTCAAACTCGGGGCTGGTTTTGTACCAGCCAGTGATGCCCGTCAGGCCAACGACCTTGTCCTGCAAACCCAGCGCAAAGGCCATGTCGGTCATGTTCATGTCGTGTACGACCAGCCGCTCGGGTTGAGTTTCAAACACCAGCGGCTCGCCGCAATTGTCAACGGTTATCTCGCGCGCTGTTGCGGCACTTGCAATGCCAGTGATCAGTGCAGCGCACCAGAGAGTTTTGTTCATGTTATTTTTCCTAGTTTGAGGTAGTGGTTCTTCGGATATCCAGTGCCGGGATCATGCGGCCTTCGTGCTGAAAGCTAAGAAAATCGACACCAAACGTTTCACGGACCCTTTCGGGTGTCAGCACTTCGTGCACGGGGCCGAAACCGGTCAGACGCGTGGATTTCATCAACGCGACATGGGTCGCGAATTCCGGGATCATGACCAGATCATGGACGATCATGACCACCGTAATGCCCAGCTCGGCTACCAGCGACAGCATGCGTCCCTTGGCGTCCGGGTCCAGATGGTTCGTCGGCTCATCCAGGAACAAAAGCGACGGGTTTTGCGCCAGCGCCCTTGCGATATGAGCGCGCTGGCGTTCCCCGCCGGATAACACGGCCATCCGCTTGTCGGCGAGGGCGACGAGTCCGGTCAGCTTCAGGATGCGGTCCAATTCCAAGGCGTGCTCAGCCGCAGATCGATCGGCGCGGATGGGGATTTGCCCAAGGGCCACGTAATCGCGCAGAAACAAACGCCCGTCCGGCGATTCCTGCTGACTGACCACGGCGATCATTCGGGCGCGGTCCATCGCCGAAAGCTGCCGAAGGCTGCGCCCCTTTACCAAAACGTCCCCCAGCACAATCTCTTCACCGCCGCACAAAAGATTCAGCAGCGTTGTCTTACCCGCACCGTTTGGGCCGGCAATTGCCAGAGTGGCCCCTTCATTCAGTTCGAAATTGATGTTTTGCAGCAGTACGTCGCCGTTCAGGGCGTAATACTCCAGCCCGCGCGCCTCAAGGAAAGCTCCGCAGGTCATGCGCTTGTCTCCACTTTTAGCCGCGGCAGGCGCGCCAGAGTCTTTTCAAGAAGGGCAGGCGGGCGCTGCGTTGCGTTGGTCCACCCATCCGCGATGCGATAGTATTGATGTGCAAATTCGGCCAAAGCATCCACGTCCTCAGCCGATTGGATGTCACCGAAAAGGTACCGCGCTTTGTCGAATGCCTGAAACCCGACGGTTGTGGGACGACCGCAACCGGCCATACAGGAAACGCTTTGGATGTCAAAACTGGATGGAAGCTTGCTTGCAAGCGCAGCGCGCAATGAATCCGCCCGGTCAGAACCCTCGCAGGTCTCGCAAATCAGAAGGAAATGATCAGGACTGATCGACATGGCCCACTCCGCCTGTTGCCAAGCGCGGGCAGAAGGTGCCAATCATGTCATCACGTCTTAGACGTGTCATAAAGCCTCCTTCCAGGACGCCCCGCCCCGGGTTGGTTGAACATCGGATGGTAGGTCTCCTGACTTGCGGGTCGTGGCTTGGCCATCCTTCCCGACCCATTTGGGGTCAGTGGGTATTTGGCGTCGCTCACCGCTTACAGTTGCGGGGGCAGTCACGGACTTGGCGCTTGTTGGCAACCTCACCGTATTCCCTTTTCATCCCTTGGCGAACCATAGGGAACCATCGTGGGTGATGCTTGCCCGAGTTCCGATTTTGGGTCAAGCGATAATACTCAGCGCCCCACGCACAGAGGTCATTTGTCATTTGCCAATGATCTGACTACGCTGCGTTGCAGAAATGTAGCAACAAAGGCGGATATGTTCTGGTTCCGGGGGGGCGCACATCCAATGTTTGAAACAACGAACACGCATTCAAAAACAAAGCCGGTCGAGATGAAAACTCAAGAAAACAGAACCTATTCTCAACTGAAGGTAGGCGACAAGGCGCAGGTCACCCGATTGTGCACCGTGGACGACTTGTACGCGTTTGCCTCGGCTTCGGGTGACCACAACCCGCTGAATCTGGCGGCCTATGACGGAGATGGAGATGGGCGCCCCGAGGCTGTCGCGCCCGCCTTGTGGCCCGCGGGTCTGGTGGCTGCAGTCATCGGAAACATCTTACCAGGGGCCGGTACGCAAACACGTCGGGCGGACCTGAGTTTTCATGCTCCGGTTATGGCGGGCGAAGAACTGACCGCCTTTGTGGCTGTTACCGAAAAGCGTGAAGACGGCGACCTGACCTGTTCCGCCGAAGTGCGCCGGGTCGGGGATAACGCATTGATCCTCAGCGGTACCGTACAAGTCACGCCACCGTCGCGGCATTTGACCTTCGACTCGGTCGAGGTGCCGGGACTGATCGTTCAGCGTCACCGGCATTTCGACGCTTTGTTGGAAAAGGCACGTCCTCTGGACCCGATGCCCACAGCGATCGTCGCACCGGAAGAGGCGAATTCGCTGGGCGGGGCATTGCTTGCGTTGGAAAACAGCATCATTACTCCGATTTTGGTGGGCGACCCAGACAAAATCACCTCCGCTGCCACCCAGCTTGGGGCCGATTTGTCCGGAGTTGAAATCATTGAAGCGCGAGACCACGAAGTGGCCGCCCAACGCGCGGTCGGGCTGGTCGTTGAAGGTAAGGCCCGGATGTTGATGAAAGGTCACTTGCACACAGATGTCCTTCTACGCGCCGTTCTGCGCCGCGAAAACGGCCTGAGGACCGGGCGACGCTTGTCGCATGTGTTCGTCATGGACGTGCCGGGCATGTCCCGGCCTATCATGGTTACTGATGCGGCGGTGAATATCGCACCGGATCTCGAAACCAAGGCCGACATTGTTCAGAATGCCATCCATCTTGCGCATTCTATTGGCATCGAGATGCCCAAGGTTGGCGTCTTATCAGCGGTTGAGACCATCAACCCGCATTTACCGTCGTCTGTCGATGCCGCGCTGTTGTCGAAAATGGCCGAGCGTGGACAGATCACCGGCGGGCTGGTCGATGGCCCCTTGGCTATGGACAACGCGGTTGATCTGAACGCGGCGCGGACAAAAGGCATCACCTCACCAGTCGCAGGGGTCGCAGATATTCTGGTTGTTCCGAATATCGAAGCCGGCAACATGGTAGCCAAACAGCTTACATATATCTCTCATGCCGAGGCTGCCGGCGTTGTGATAGGTGCTGCGGCACCGATTATCCTGACATCTCGGGCAGATGATGATGCTTCGCGGCTGGCGTCTTGTGCTGTCGCGGCGCTGCATGCAATTGCGAATGAAGGCAAAATCCATGGCTGAACATGTTCTGGCGCTGAATGCCGGGTCGTCCTCCTTGAAATTCGCGTTGTACGAACTGGTCGAGGATCGCCGCCCCAGTATGCGCTGGCGCGGTCAAATCGAGAGGTTGGGGGATGCCCCACGTCTATTGGCCCAATCGGCGGGGGGGCGATCTGTCGACCGCCAGCTGTCTGGGGCTAAAACTCATGACGAGGCCATCAATGCGTTTCTTGAACTTACCCGCGAATACCTGCCGGACATTCACGTCCGGGCCGTGGGCCACCGCGTCGTTCACGGCGGACCAGTCTATTCGGAACCTGTCGTGGTGGACGAGCACGTCTTTGATACGCTAAACGGTTTCATTCCCTTCGCGCCTTTGCACCAACCCTACAGCCTTACGGGTATCAAGGCGGCCGCGGTAGCCTTTCCGGGTACCACCCAGATTGCGTGCTTCGATACCGCGTTTCACAGGACACACCCTTGGGTGAATGATACCTTCGCATTGCCTCAAAGATTCTACGAAAAGGGCGTTCGCAGATACGGGTTTCACGGGCTGAGCTATGACTACGTCTCGCAAAAGTTGAAAGAAATTGCGCCGGGTTTGTACGACGGCCGCGTCGTCATTGCGCATTTGGGAAATGGCGCGTCGATGTGTGCGGTGTCGGGCGGTCGGGCCGTGGCCTCGACCATGGGGTTTTCGGCGCTCGACGGTCTGCCCATGGGCACCCGCAGCGGGCAATTGGACCCGGGGGTCGTGCTTTACATGATGCAGCAAGAGGGAATGAAGGCAGACGAAATCGCCGAGCTTCTCTATCGAAAGTCCGGCTTGCTTGGCCTGTCCGGCATGTCTTCGGACATGCGCACCCTGTTGGCTGCTGACACTCCGGACGCGCGCAAGGCGATTGAGTATTATGTCTTCCGCATCCGCCGTGAACTGGGCGCCTTGTCTGCCGCGCTGGAAGGCATTGACGCTTTGGTCTTTACCGGAGGCATCGGCGAAAATGCCGCCCGTATCCGTCAGATGGTCTGCGAAGGGATGCGCTGGATCGGCATTGATATGGATCCGAACCGAAATGCCGACAACGCTACGGTTCTGTCCACTGATTTCAGCCGGGTGCGTATTCTGGCTATTCCCACGAACGAAGAGATGGTGATCGCGCGTGCAGCGGCGAGAATGGCATGATCGCTTCTAATCCGGATTGTTTTTTCCACGCCGCGCGTATCTGAGCAGAACGCCTAGAACCGTGCTGATAATATCGGGTGACAGCATCCCGATCGGATCGCGCTTTAGGCCGACGATTGTGTTGCGCGCCTCGGCGAAGTTGTCCCTGACTTCGTACTCGATGTCGTGCAGCGCCATATCCCGCAATTCGACGGCAGCCGAAGTGTCACTTTCGGCGGTCATGGAATTTGCGACCAGTGCGAGGATCACGGCCAGAACAAGGTTCACCCCGGCCACTATGATCGCGGCCAGAGACTTTGAAATGGTCTCGGACAACCAAAAGAACCCTGCGACGTTCAGCATGATAACCGCCAGCCCGACGGCCAACCCGGCAGCTGCATAAAAACCCGTGCGCTTGGCCGCCACGGCCAGTTGTCTTTGCGCAATCAGCCGTTCGGCGCGCAGGATGATCGAAACGTTACGTGAAATGCGGCTCATGATCGTGCTCCTACCGGGAACGGCCTAGAAGATAGCCAACCGTGAAAATCCCTAGGGCGAACAGGATCGGCCTTTTGTGGGGAAATTCTTCTAGCTCAGTCATGACTTCTTCCAGCTGTGTTGACCACTCGTCCAACGTTTCGACAATTCCGTCCGACACCGATTTATCCGGATCGGCTTGTTTGTCGTCCTTTGACGCTGAGTTGCCGGATTGTTCGGCCAGCTGACGCCGCAATTCTGCGACTTCGGCTTCTAACTGTGATTTGGTTACCATCTCTCAGGTCCTTCGATGGCCGCGCAAAAATCTGGCTCGCGACTTTTTCCTTTGTCCCGGCTCAGTTTAATTCGATTTTTTGAATTGAGGAAAGGGTGTTATCCCGATGCTGCTACCAGCAATTGGCTCGGATGAGGCGCAAGCAAGCTGACGTATGAGCTGACTTTCTATCAATAGTCCGATACCAACAGGAATTCCGGCTCGGCATCTTCTTCAATCGTTGCATAGCGTGGGATGGGATCCTCGAACACATTGTCGGTTCGGTCATCGTTCACTGTTGAAACCTCGCCGATCAGGCAGTCACCTTTTTCCGCCCAGAATGCGTGCCAAATGCCGGGCATCAGGGTGACACTCTGGCCGGGTTTTAGCCTCAGCAACTCGCCGGGTTGGATGGTGACGGGGCAGCTGTCGCTGGGAACGACCACCGGATTGTCTCTGTCAGTGCCGCCTTCAGCGTCCGAGGCATAAATCTCCATAACCAGGTCGCCGCCGCCCCGGTTGATAATGTCTTCGGCCTTGATGATGTGGCGATGCATTGGCGACAGTTGTTTATCTCTGGAAATCAAAAGCTTCTCGGCGTAAAGCATCCCGCGACCTTTGTTCAGATCCTGCACATCGCCGTTGCGCAAGGTAAAAAGGAACAGGCCAAGTTCATCAAATCGGCCTTGGCCGTAATCGGTGATGTCCCACCCAAGCCCGCGGTCGCGTATGTCTTGCGCCTGGGTGCTGCGCAATTGCTCCGGAGACCAGTTGGCAAACGGGGGCAGAACAGCGCCGAATGAGCGTATGAATGCCTCGGCCTCGGATTTGATGGTGTTGATATCAGATCTTTTCATCTCGGTCCCTCGTGGGGTCAAAGTTCATGTGCCCAAGGCGGATTTGCTCCGGCGCGGGAAACTGTGATTGCGGCGACGTCTGCCCCTTTGGTCAACGCCGCACGCAGATCATCCAGGCCCAGCGTTCGTAGATTGGCCTTGGTCAATCGACCTGCGCCGTCCAACTCGGCCAGAACACCGGCGTTGAACGTGTCTCCGGCTCCCACAGTATCGACAACTTCGACTGCCTTGACGGGCACCGAGGTTTCGGACCCGTCTGCCAGATATCCCGAGGCCCCATCACTGCCGCGCGTTACGATGACGACGGCCGGGCCTGCTTGCAGCAGCAAAGGTACTTTATCGGCAAGTGTTTCAGGTCCTGGAACGATCCAGTCCAGATCCTCATCCGAGACTTTGACGATGTCAGATTGTGCAATCATACGGTTTAGCCGGGTACGATACCGCGTTTGATCCTTGATAAATCCAGGCCGGATATTTGGATCCAGCATGACGGCTCGGTCCGCTCCGTGACGTTCAAGCAGGGCTGCATAAGCATCAGCGCAGGGTTCGCACGCCAGGCTAATCCCGCCAAAATACAGCGCCGAAACAGTAGGCAGTTGTTTTGGCATATCCTCGGGGGTCAACATGCGCCCGGCCGAGTTTTCGTCGACAAAGTTATAGCTGGCATGGCCATCTTCCAGCTGGACAAAGGCCAGTGTCGTCGGGCGATCCGATTGGATCACATGGCTCGAGTCTACATGGCTGGCTTGCAGCGCGTCCTCCAGTTGCTGTCCGAACATATCCGACGATAGTCCTGTCAAAAGACCCGCCGGCGCGCCTAACCGACCCAGCGCTACGGCTGTGTTGAACACTGCGCCGCCGGAGTGGGGCACGAATCCGCGCGACCCAGAAACGGTTGGCTCGGCGATCATGTCGATCAGGGCTTCACCGCAGCACAAAATCATGCCGTGGTCCTTTCTGTAATCAGGTCAGGCGGCCAGTTTACCGCGCGAGCGCACTTTTACAGAAATTGTTAGCGCCAACAATGCCAAATTCATCCTGCTCGGACACATACAGGTTCATTGAACGTCGCAAGTCACTGAACCGCCCACCGGCGTTAAAAGCATCCCGGAACGCATCCTTGAACAGCCACCGGTTTTTCTCGGCGACGCCACCCACAAGGAAAACACCTCCTGTCGGCATGTAGGCGACAGCCAGATCGCCCATAATAGCCCCAAGGTGGGTTTTGAACATATGCGCAGTTTTGACCGCAATCGGGTCGGATTCTGCCAGCGCGTCCTGCAGTATATCCTTGGCGCTGCGCCTTGGGGCATCGGTCTGTCCAGCGGCCATGCTGGCGGCTTGGTACAGAATGGGAAGGCCGGTGCCGCTAAGGAACATTTCCGCTTCGAGCACTAGGCTGTCATCAAAGAAGCATTCGGGCGCGATATGGCGTGCCGCTTTGAAGACTTCGACCTCATCCTCGTGGCGTGGGGACAGCCCGACATGGCCTCCTTCACCCGACGCGGTATGGTATCGCCCCTGGGAATACAGCAATGCGCCTACGCCGAGGCCAGTGCCGGGGCCCACAACCAGCCGGGTTCCGACCGGCGGTGTCTCAGCCCCTTGCAGGACCTCGACATGATCACCGGTGATTTCGGCGACCGACCAGGCGGCCGCGGTGAAGTCATTGATAACAAAGGTGTGTTGCGCGCCTGTTGCCTTGCCGATGTCGCTTTCGGACAAATCAAGATGCGCATTTGTCAGGCGGATTGTCCCATCTTTGACCGGACCTGCTCCGGCCGCGACGACGGCGCGTGGGTCGGTGCCAATCTCGTCACGCAGGCTGTGGAACGCATCCAGAAGCTCTTGCAACGACCCGGTTGGGTATTTGCGAAGGTCCGTCAGTTGTCCGTTCGAGATGACACCCAGTCGTGTGTTTGTGCCACCGATGTCCGCGACAAGATTCCAGTGCTCGTGCATTGTTCCGGCAGGCTGAGCCATCGGCAGAGAAACAGGCCCACCGGACAAGGCCGATTTCAGCGCGTTGTACGAGGCTTTTGGCGTCCGCTCGAGCGTATCGAAATCTACATCAACCAAACCGAACCGCTTTTCATAGCCAAAGGACCACTCGTAGTTATCCAACAGGGACCAGATGAAGTAGCCCCTGACTGGAACGCCGTCGTCCAGCGCGTTTTGAACGGCACCAAGGTGTTTGTTGAGGTAGTCAATGCGGTCGTCATCTTGCTGGCGTTCCGGGCTCGCCATGCCGTTTTCAGTTACGTAGATTGGCAAGTCGCCCGTAAAATCGTGCATCGTACGGGTCAGAAAGCGGGTCAGGGCATCGGGTTCAATCTCCCACCCCATCTGTGTTTTGGGCAGCGGGCCGGGTACTTCTTCCAGGCTTGGCCATGCGGTATCGGCAGGCGCGATCAGTTTGCGGGTATAGTAGTTCAGACCGCACCAATCGACGGGTGCACCAATGGTGTCAAAGTCGTCTTGCCAGCCGGATGGAAGATGAGGTTCCAACCCGTCCAGAACGTTTTGCGGATAGGCTTTTTTGAACACACCACCTAGGAAAAAACGGTTGTATATCCCATCATAAAGGTCCGCAGCCTTGCCCGCATCAGGGCTGTCATCAGCGGGCTCGGCCCATTCCAGATTGAACACAGCGCCAAGGTTGGACATGCCGAGGCCACGCATCGCCTCGATGGCGCGGCCATGAGCCAGCAGAACATGGTGCATCGCCCGTGCCGTCGCGCGGATGTCGCGCATTCCAGGTGCGTGATGTCCTTCAAAATGGCTCAGCCAGCTGACACACCATGGCTCATTGATTGGGGCGACGCTGTACATACGGTCGCCGATGCGGCCCATGATGACCTCGGTGAAATCGGCAAACCAGCTTGCGATATCCCGGTTGCGCCAGCCGCCCAGATCAGCAAGCGGAGAAGGCAATTCCCAATGATAAAGGGTCGCACAGGGCCGAATGCCGCGTTCCAACAAGGCGTCGGCAAGTCGGTCGTAATAATCCAGACCTGCCTGATTTACCGGGCCACGCCCTTCAGGCAAAACGCGCGCCCAGCTTGTCGAGAACCGGTAGCAATCAAAACCCGCGTCCCGCACCAGATCGAAATCCTGTGGAAAACGGTTCAGGTGGTCACAGGCCAGATCTCCATTCTCGTTTCGCACCACGTTTCCGGGTGAAGCGGCAAAGCTATCCCAATGGGTTTTCCCCGCGCCACCCTGTGCGTGGCCTTCTATTTGATAGGCCGAGGTTGCGACACCAAAGAGAAAATCTTTGGGGAAGTCCGAGCGTGTATATTTCATTTTTCAGAACCTGTTTGGGGCGGGGCCGGTTGAGCCGCCAACTACCAGTTCGGCCTCCAGCAATCTAGTTTTCACCGGGTCTTCCGGAGATTTAATGCGTTCGATCAGCATTTCAGCCGCCATTTCTCCGGCCCTACGTACAGACGATCGTGTAGCGGTGAAAATCGGTACGTCCTGACCGTTCTTCAGATAGGAAAGATCGTCGTCATGGGCGATGACCGAGACATCCTTGCCCATCTTCAACCCCGCTTCGTTGAGTGCACGGCGCACACCGATCGCGGAAATCATAGAGGCTGTCAGAATGGCCGTAGGGGGGTCACCCAGGCGAAGCATATCGCGGGTTTCATGGTGGCCATAAACCTCGGTCATCTCGGCGCTGCGCATCAATTCCGGGTCGGGGGACAGACCTGCCTCCTGCAGGGCTTCAAGGTATCCGTCGCGGCGACGTTGAGCGAAATCCATATCCTCAAGCCCGTTGATCAGGGCAATGCGACGATGCCCAAGGTCGATCAGAAACCGGGTGGCGCGCAGGAACGAACTTTTGTTGTTCACGTCGATCCAGTCATAGGGCACGTCCACCCCGGTCGATCTGCCATGAACGATAAAGGGCACGCCCATTCTGGTCAGGACCTCGATCCGATGCTCGTTGACTTTGGGGCCTTGCAAAACAATACCATCGACCGCGCCACGCTGGAAAAGACTGCGATAGGCTTCCTCGATCGAGGTGTCATCTGCATTGGTGAACATCATGTCATATCCATGATCCGAATACGTGCGTGCAGCACCGGCGACAAAATCACCAAAAATCGGGTTCACCATTTCATGCTGGGATGAGGAGGGAATCACGTGCCCAATCACCATCGAGCGCCCTGTTGCCAATCCCTTGGCCCGGCTGTTCGGCCGATAGCCATGCTTGGCAGCGGCGGCTTGAACGCGCAGGCGCGTATCCTCGTTCACCTCGGGGTAACCATTCAGCGCGCGGCTGACAGTGGTTTGAGATAAACCAAGGATTTCTGAGAGCTGCTTTAGATTCATCTTCGCCTCAAAGCGCCTTCAAATTTGATCATTTTCAGATTTGCGGGCGCTTCCCACCCGACTGCCACATCTTGCTGGCACTGCCCTGAATATTAATAATACAGGCAACAGTAAACAGATTATTGACAAAAATTGAATGTTAGCGGATAAAGTGCGTTATCCAAAGCGCTTTGAAAATGAGTCTCAAAGGCGCGAGCAAAGTTGGGAGGAAACTTCATGAAACACTCGCTTTATGCAGGCGCGGCCACGTTCGCCCTGATGGCGGGCGCGGCGTATGCCGACAAGGTCACTGTGTTCGGTCCGTGGCTGGGGCCTGATCAGGAAAATGTCGAAAAGGTTTTGGACGGCTTTGCCGCAGCGACCGGGCATGAGTACAGCTACGTCGGCTCGGACAGCTTTGAGCAGCAGATCAGAATTGATGCCGAAGCCGGATCGGCGCCCAACGTAGCAGTGTTTCCCCAACCCGGTCTGGCATCAGATATGGCCAAGGCGGGATTCCTGACACCCCTGAGTGAAGGAACTGCGGATTGGATTCGCGACAACTATGCGGCCGGTCAGTCGTGGGTGGATCTGGGAACCTATCAGGGCCCGGACGGGCAGGACTATCTGTATGGGTTTTTCTACAAGGTCGACGTGAAATCGCTGGTTTGGTTTGTGCCGGAGAACTTCGAAGACGCCGGCTATGAAATCCCGACCACAATGGAAGAGCTGAAGGCGCTGACCGATCAGATCGTTGCAGATGGCGAAACGCCATGGTGCATCGGGCTGGGATCCGGCGGAGCGACCGGTTGGCCAGCGACCGACTGGGTCGAGGACATGATGCTGCGCACCCTACCGCCCGAGGATTATGACGCCTGGGTCGCCAATGACCTGAAGTTCAACGACCCCAAGGTTGTTGCGGCGATTGAAGAATTCGGGGCGTTCGCGCGCAACGATGATTACGTGGCCGGCGGAGCCGGTGCGGTTGCAACAACTGACTTCCGCGACAGCCCGAAGGGTATGTTCAGCTCGCCTCCGCAGTGTTACATGCATCGTCAGGCCTCGTTCATTCCCGCCTTCTTCCCCGAAGGTACGGTTGTGGGCGAGGATGCTGACTTCTTCTACTTCCCGGCCTATGAAGGCAAAGACCTCGGCAGCCCGGTCCTTGGGGCCGGCACAGTTTGGGCCATTACCAATGACAGCCCGGGCGCGCATGCGCTGATGAAATACCTGGAAACGCCCGAGGCGCATGAAGCCTGGATGGCTCTGACCGGGTTCCTGACGCCGCACAAAGGCGTCGATACCTCGGTCTTCTCAGACCCAACGCTGAAGAAGATGAACGACATTCTTCTGGGGGCCACCACCTTCCGGTTTGACGGTTCCGACCTGATGCCGGGCGGCGTGGGTGCAGGCACCTTCTGGACTGGAATGGTCGACTATACGGGCGGAACACCTGCCCAGGACGTCGCCGACGAAATCCAGTCCTCGTGGGACGCGCTGGACTAAAGCGTCTGAGATTGGGCAACCCGCTCTGTCGGGTTGCCCGAACCCATCGTCGCAAGGGAGAGCGGCATGCACCCGGCATTTCAAGGCCTGCTGACCATCGCCATCGGCGTGTCAGGTTGCGTGGGCTATTTCTATCTATCCAATCAGTTTCTGGACAGAGTTCTTTTCCCGTCTCGGGGGCCGAATGCTGGCCGCAATATCAACCGCGCGAACATGATCCGGCCTTGGTTGTTTCTGTTCCCAGCGCTGGCTGCTTTGGGCTTGTATCTGGCCTATCCGGTTGTCGAAACCCTGCGCCTGTCACTGACTGATCGTGTCCCGGGCGGCGGCTACAAATGGGTCGGGCTGGACAACTATATCCAGATGGCCAAGGAGCCCAAGTTTTGGGAAGCGATGCGCAACAACATGTTCTGGCTGATCATTGTGCCAGCAATGTCGACGGCCTTTGGCCTGTTGGTGGCACAGCTGACTGACCGCATTCGTTGGGGCAATCTCGCCAAGTCGCTGATCTTTATGCCAATGGCGATCTCGTTCGTGGGGGCATCGGTTATCTGGAAGCTGGTCTATGACACTCGTCCGGCTGAACAAGATCAGATTGGCATGCTCAATGCGCTCTATATTTTCTTTGGCGGAACCGAGCCGCAGACGTGGCTGACGATACCGTTCTGGAACAGCTTTTTGCTGATGGTTGTCCTCATCTGGATCCAAACCGGTTTTGCCATGGTTATCCTATCGGCCGCTCTGCGCGGAATCCCCGAGGAAACGATTGAGGCTGCAATTCTTGATGGGGCCAATCCGTTTCAGATATTTTTCCGGATCAAAGTGCCGCAGATCAAAACCACTATCCTTGTCGTCTGGACCACGATTACGATCACCGTCCTCAAGGTCTTTGACATCGTTTTTGCAATGACCAATGGCCAGTGGGAAACGCAGGTCTTGGCCAACTACATGTATGACAAGCTGTTCCGCGCCAACGACTGGGGCGTCGGGTCGGCTTCGGCCATGGTGATCATGCTCTTAGTGGCTCCGATCCTTGTCTGGAATGTGCGCAACGCGCGGAAAGAGATGGAGTAGGGTCATGAGCGATATCGCAGGAACCAAACCCGCCCTTCGCTGGGTCGTCCATGCCTCGGTCCTCTTTCTGGTGGTGCTGTGGGTCGTGCCAACTCTGGGCCTTTTGATCTCGTCTTTTCGGACAGCGGATCAAATCGCAACCAGCGGTTGGTGGCGGTCGCTGTTTCCGTCCGAGCAGAACCTAACACTGCGCAGCGCTGCCCCGGAAACCCAAGTTCTGGAAAACGGGATCTACGTGATCGAAGGCAATCTGTTTGATGAAGGAACTAAAGCGACAATCTCAAAATGGGGGATCAACTCTCGCGCAATTGATGCCTTTGCCCCCGGCGAAACAGCTGAGCTGCGAAAGGGCGGCACAATCACCTTAGATGCCGCAGGGAATTACCGCATGGAGAACCCGGACGAGTTCACCGGCAGCCGCGGATCGCGTGTTTTTGTAACTGCAGAATTGCCGCCTGAGTTTACCTTAGACAATTATCACAAGGTTCTTCTGGCAGAAGACAGCACCGACAGTATGGGGCGGGCGTTTTTCAACACGTTGACCGTAACAATCCCGGCGACGATCATTCCAATCCTCGTTGCGGCTTTTGCGGCCTATGCCTTGGCTTGGATGGATTTCCCCGGGCGCGCTTTGATTATTGCGGCTGTCGTTGGTCTGTTGGTTGTTCCGCTGCAATTGGCCCTGATCCCGTTGCTGAAATTCCACCTGAATATCGGCATTGGCAAAGGGTACTTGGGCGTCTGGATGGCGCATACTGGATTCGGGTTGCCGCTGGCGATCTACCTTCTGCGCAACTACATGGCTGGTCTGCCCCGCGATCTGATCGAAAACGCGCGGGTCGATGGCGCGACCGAGTTTCAGATCTTTACCAAGTTGATCTTGCCGCTCAGCTTTCCAGCGCTGGCGTCTTTCGCGATCTTCCAGTTTCTCTGGACGTGGAATGACTTGCTAGTCGCCAAAGTGTTCCTGATCGACGCATCCGGACAGACCACTGTCATGACCAACCGCATCGTCGAGCTATTAGGCACGCGCGGCGGGAATTGGGAAATCCTTGCCACAGCGGCCTTTGTTTCGATCATCGTCCCGCTGATTGTTTTCTTCGCAATGCAAAAATATCTGGTCCGCGGTCTGTTGGCCGGGTCCGTTAAGTAGAGGCGTCTGATGAACGTGCAGAACACCGTGAAACTCGAAACAGCAACCAAAGCAGCCGCCGAATGGTGGCGGGGCGGGGTGATCTACCAGATCTATCCACGCAGTTTTCAGGACAGCAACGGCGATGGAATCGGAGATCTTAGGGGTATCACCCAAAGGCTTGGTTACATCGCTTCGCTTGGCGTCGATGCCATCTGGATCTCGCCATTTTTCAAATCGCCGATGAAGGACTTTGGATACGATGTCAGCGACTACCGTGATGTTGATCCGATGTTTGGCAGCATGGAGGACTTTAACTATCTCCTGGATCAGGCGCATTCAGTTGGGCTGAAGGTGATGATCGACCTCGTGTTGTCGCACACGTCGGATCAGCACCTATGGTTCAAGGAGAGCCGATCCAATCGCGAAAATGCCAAGTCCGATTGGTATGTTTGGGCTGATCCCAAGCCCGACGGCACGCCGCCAAACAACTGGCTGTCGATTTTTGGTGGGTCCGCATGGCAGTGGGATTCCCGACGCCTGCAATATTATCTGCACAACTTTCTGACGTCGCAGCCGGATCTGAACTTCCATTGCCCGGACGTGCAGGATGCATTGCTGGATGTTGCACGGTTCTGGCTGGACTTGGGCGTTGATGGTTTCCGTCTGGACACGATCAACTTCTATTTCCACGACAAACAGCTGCGCGACAACCCTGGCCTGCCGATGGATCAGCGAAATGCCTCGATCGCGCCGATGGTGAACCCCTATAACCATCAGGATCACCTTCATTCCAAAAGCCAGCCGGAAAACATCGCCTTCCTCGAGCGGTTGCGCGCACTAACGGACGAATACGAAGGCCGCGCTTGTTTGGGCGAGGTTGGCGACGCGCAGCGCGGTCTTGAGATCATGGGCGAGTACACCAGCGGCGATAAACGCATGCATATGTGTTATGCTTTTGAGTTTCTCGAAAAACGCGCTTTGACCGCCGCGTACGCCAAGCAGGTGTTTGATCAGTTGGAAGAAAAGGCTGGCGATGCATGGCCTTGCTGGGCATTTTCGAACCATGATGTCCAGCGCCACGCGACACGGTGGGCGCTGGACGATGCGGCCATCCGTCAGCACGCGGTGCTGATGATGTGCCTGCGCGGATCGGCTTGCCTGTATCAGGGCGAAGAACTTGGTCTGCCCGAGGCGGACGTACCGTTTGAACATCTGCAGGACCCTTACGGCATAGAATTCTGGCCGGAGTTCAAGGGCCGTGATGGTTGTCGTACCCCGATGGTATGGGCAGCGCAGGACGAACAGTCGGGTTTCAGTACTGGTGCCCCCTGGCTGCCCGTCAGCCAAACGCAGGCCGAGCGTGCAGTAGACAGGTTAGAGCAAGACCCAAACTCCATGCTGCAACATTATCGCCGTGCCATTGCGCTGCGCCACGCGCATTCCGCATTGATGACTGGCCAACAGCGCGAGATGGCACAGTCTGGACCGATCCTTGCCTTCCTGCGTGAGGACAATGTCCAACAGATATTCTGCGTATTCAATCTGGGATCTGACAGCGCGGAAATCACACTGCCCGACGGTAACTGGCAGGAAATCGGGCAAGAGTTGGGCGGCGTCGAAGGGGCGGGGACAATCACCCTCGACGCGGCTCAATTCTGTTTGATGATGCGCGAAAAGGAGTAAGCCATGTCGGAACTCAATCTCACGGATGTGGCAAAGACCTATGGCAACGTCGATGTGCTCAAAAACATCAACTTGGACATCGAACGCGGTGAACTGATCGTTTTTGTCGGGCCCTCTGGCTGTGGAAAATCTACGTTGCTGCGTATGATTGCGGGACTAGAGAAGATTTCGGGCGGAACGCTTGAGATCGAAGGTCAGGTGATGAACGACGTACCGCCCGCGCAAAGGGGCATTGCGATGGTTTTCCAAAGTTATGCCCTGTATCCGCACATGACGGTGCGCGAGAATATGGCCTTTGCATTGAAGATCGCCCAAATGCCATCGGACGAGGTCGACGCAGCAGTTGACCGCGCCGCTCGTATCTTACAGTTGGAACCGTTTCTGGACCGACTTCCTAAGGCCCTTTCCGGTGGTCAGCGGCAACGGGTTGCAATCGGCCGGGCGATCGTGCGCGACCCAAAAGTTTATCTGTTTGATGAGCCTCTTTCCAATCTTGATGCGGCGCTGCGCGTCGCGACCCGCATCGAAATCGCGCGTCTGAAAGAGGCAATGCCCGACAGCACGATGGTCTATGTCACCCACGATCAGGTCGAGGCGATGACATTGGCCACACGAATTGTCGTCCTGGCCAACAAGGGGATCGCACAGGTTGGCACCCCTCTCGAACTATATGAAACGCCTGACAATGAGTTTGTCGCCCAGTTCATTGGCTCGCCCGCAATGAACCTTTTGCCGGGGGTCATCACGCAGACTGGTGAGAGTACCGTTGTAAAACTGGATGGCGGTGGGACCGCAGTGACCAGCATCCCGACCAATGCGGCTGACGAGGGTAAACAGGTGAATATCGGCGTGCGCCCCGAAGACTTTCACCCCGTTGAAAGCAATCCGGTTATGGAAGGTATTGTGGACTTTACCGAAGCCCTTGGCGAAGTCACACTGCTGTATTTTGCGGCAAAAGACGGGGAGGACGCCACAATCGCAAAACTGCCGGGCGTCCAAAAAAACATGCGGGGCCAAACGGTTGCCGTTTCAGCAGATCCGGGCAAGGTTCACCTTTTTCACCAGGGCCTGTCTATGAGAAAATAACTGTAACCCAAACCTGATGGATCGACGGGTGCGATGCAGTACGCGAATGCCCCTTTTCATACTGCTTGGAACGTTGTCTGCGCCCCACTGCAGCAAGTCCCGGGATCTGTTTGCGTTGCCAAAAGCATGCTGTTTACGACTGTTTTTGGCGTGATTTCTTTCGGCCTGGCATAACAGAACCCGCTTTTCCCCTATTGGATTGCGGCCCAAAATCTGGTCCCGGACCGGACGGGCAACTGTGTTAATTTCTTAAGAAACGTTGCAGAAATAGGCTACTTCGGTCTCAATATGTGACTGCGGACCCAGGGGGTAACTAGCCATATTTGCTAGATTAAATCGCAATCTGGACATACGAAATTGCCAATCCGTCACTTTTGGCCTGACAATGCCCCCGCAAAGTTCTAGCGTGGCAACCATAATAACAAAACAACACAGTCCAATAACGGGAGAACTAAAATATGGCTGAACGGAAAACCGTTTCCAGACGCTCGGTCCTGAAAGGCGCGGGCGCAGCAGCACTGGCAGCACCGCTTTACAGCAAAAGCGCGCTGGCATCTTCGGGTGAAATCAACATTTTGATGTGGTCGGACTATCTGCCGCCCGCATTCCTGCAAGAGTTTGAAACTCTGACCGGAATCAAGGTGAACTATACCGGTATCGGGTCGAACGAAGAAATCATCAACAAGATGAAGGCCACCAAAGGCCAAGGCTTTGACATCGTATCGCCGACGAACAACCGCTCGCTGCAGTGGGGGCCGCTGGAACTGTTGCAGCCCTTCGACATGAACAAGGTTCCGATTGATCTGGTGAACCCTGCGATGGCGCAGATCGGCACCGACGCCTGGAACTTTGCTGACAGCGGCGTGCACTGGCTGCCGCATATCTGGGGTACAGAAGGTATTGCCTACCGCACCGACCTGTGGCTGCCCGAGGGCGACGCCCCGTCCTATGGGGACGTCTGGTCCGAAGCAAACGCAGGTAAGACCATGGGTCGCGCACACTCGATGATGCTGGGCGCGGGTCTGTATATGGAAGCCTCTGGTGAGATGGAGCCTGGCTCTGTCTGGGCCGCGTACGGCGACGAAGACACCATGCGCAAGGTCTGGGGTCAGATCACCGACTGGTGCGTCGAGCGGAAGAACCGGATCAAGCTGATCTGGAACGACGCTGACACCCAGAAAAACGGCCTGTTGAACGAAGGCGTTATTGTCGGCCAGACTTGGGATGGTCCGCCGCTGGCGCTGAAATCAGCTGGTGAGCCGGTGCACTATCAGGCTCCGGTCGAAGGTGCGATGGCATGGGTCGACGGTTTGTCGATGCCGACCGGTGCGCAGAACATCGACCAGGTTTATGCCTTCATCGATTTTGCCTATCAGGCCAAGCCTGCTGGTGTCGCCATCGATAGCCACGGCTACAACTCGCCAGTTCTGGGTGCCGACCAATATGCGGGCGACACCTACAAGAAGAACTTCGCCGAGGCCTATCCGGGCGACTCACTGGCAAACCTGAACCCATGGCCTGCTGAGGCTCCGTGGTATGCCGAAACTCGGACCGAGTTCGTCAACAAGTTCAAAAGCGCCTGATTGCTTTGACAAGGTGCCCTCCGCCACTGTGCGGAGGGCTATCAACCCGCATGCCACAACGGCGTGACGGACGCTATTTCGGTGCGGTCACGGACCGTACCTGACGGAGATACCAAAAATGAGTGCAGGGGTCGGTGTAGATCTTGAGAACCTGTGGATCCGTTTCGGTGATTTTGTTGCCGTGAGGGATGCAAACGTGAACATCAACGGGGGCGATTTCTTTTCGTTTCTCGGTCCCTCGGGGTGCGGCAAAACAACGATCCTGCGGGCAGTTTCGGGCTTTCTGGAACCAAGCGAAGGCAAAGTTCTGATCGGCGGCAAGGATATGCGGGGCATTGGCCCGAACAAACGCCCGACCGCCCTTATTTTTCAGAACCTCGCGTTGTTCCCGCTGATGAAAGTGTGGGAAAATATCACCTTCTCATTGGAGATCAGCGGCGCAAGCGCGAAAGAGCGCCGAAAGCGTGCCGATGAGCTGCTGGACATGATCGCGCTGCCCGACCAGGGTGACAAACTGCCAAGCGAGCTGTCCGGTGGTCAGCGCCAACGGGTTGCCATCGCCCGCGCGCTATGTGCAGAACCGGATGTACTTTTGCTGGATGAACCGTTGTCCGCGCTGGACCTCAAACTGCGCCAGCATATGCGCACCGAGCTGCGAGAGATTCAAAAGCGCGTCGGCATCACCTTCATCTATATCACCCACGACCAGGGCGAAGCCCTGACCATGTCAGACAATATCGCTGTCATGCGGGCTGGCGTGATCGATCAAATCGCTGATGGCAAGACCATTTATAATGATCCCAACACTGCATTCGCGGCCTCTTTCGTAGGTGAAAACAATGTATTCCGCGGCAAAATTAAACAGATTATGGGGAACGAAGCGCTGATTTCAACGAACCGGTCTGGTGAATTGGTTGCACGTATCTCGACCGCCAACCAAGGAAAGCTGGCAGTAGGTGATGACGCCATGATGTTCATTCGCCCCGAAGCTTTTGCGATCGCCTCCGATGGTGCGTCAGGCGATCACTTTGTCACCGCGCGGGTGAACCACGAAGAATTCGAAGGTAACGTCTTCAACATCTTCACCGAAGGTGACGGCGGTAAAGAGATCAAGGTGTCCTTGCCAAATCTCGGCCAATCCTTCGATGACCACACAGGCCAAAACATCACGTTGGAATATGAGACCCGCAATGCGGTTCTGGTTCCGGCGGGTGAATTGGCCGCGGAATAAGGGGGCCGACTATGCCAGGCTTCCTGAAAGAATTCTTTAACCGAAACGGCATCGGCATGGGCGCCGCAATATTGGGTCTTGTCCTATTCTGGACTATTGGCCTGATCATTCTGCCCCAGCTGTCGATGCTGGATTTTTCCTTCCGTCCGAACCTGCCACCGCCCGAGATTGGCGGGCCTAAGGACGTTTATACGCTGGAGAACTACAAGTACCTGATCTATGGCCCCGAAGGTGGTAGTCAGTCCTATAATGCAGTCGACCTGAGGGTCTTTTTTCGCACACTGCTGGCCGCAGTCTGTGTGACGGTCTTCAACCTGATCCTCTGCTATCCGATTGCCTATTACCTGGGCCAGTCCAAGGGCAACCACATTCGCATCTTCGCGATCATGCTGATCATTCCATACTGGATCAACGAGATTTTACGTGCCTTTGCCCTGCGGATCATCTTTGGTGAGACCGGTGTTTTGAATACCCTGTTCGTGGGGCTGGGCATCTGGGATATGCCTTTTGACTTTATTCGCAACGACATCGCGCTCTATGCCGGTCTGGGTTACGCCTACATTCTGCTGATGATCTTCCCGATGTACAACGTGATCGAAAGTCTGGATAAAAACCAGATCGAGGCTGCGCGTGATCTTGGTGCGCCATGGTGGCGGATTCACTGGCGTGTGGTCATTCCTTACGCCAAACCGGGCATCAGCTCGGGCTGTACCATGGTGTTCATGCTGAGTGCCGGTGCGCTGGCCGCGCCGCAAATCCTGGGCGGACCGTCCAGCCTGTGGTTTACGCAGCTGATCTACCAGCAATTCAATGACAACAATGACTGGCCGCAAGGTGCCGCCTACGCCATCGTTCTTCTGGTGACATGTATCCTGTTCGTGCTGGCGATGATGCGCCTGTTCAAGGTGAACATGGGGGATATCGGGAAATGAATAATTCCTTCCTTCGTGTAAGCATCTGGGTCTATCTGGTCATCTTCTTCCTGTACCTGCTGGGCCCACTGGTAATCATGTCGGTCACGGCCTTCAATTCGTCGGCCTTCCCGCGCATGACGCCGTGGGAGTGTCTGACCTTCCAGTGGTTTGGCGAGCTGTTTCAGGATCAGCGTATCCTGAACGGCATCAAGAACTCGCTGATCATTGGTGCCGGAACGGTTATTCTGTCGGTGGCGATGGGTCTGGCCGGTGCGCTGATGCTGACCCAGATCTGGCCTAAGTTGCGGGCGACCTACTATACGATCATAATCGCTCCGATCCTGATCCCGGGTGTTGTTCTGGGCATCTCGACTTTGGTGTTCTGGGATCGGATCAACCGGATGCTGGGACTGGGTGCAGATAGTTTCCTGTCTAACGGTATCTTCCTGACGGTAATCGGCCAATCCACCTTTATTGCAAGCTATTGCATGTTGGTTCTGGTGGCGCGCCTGCAGCGTTACGATGTGGCATTGACCGAAGCGGCGTTGGACCTTGGTGCAACGCATGCTCAGGCTTTCCGCAAGATCCTGCTGCCCTTCATGCGTCCTGCGATCGCGTCGGCTGCAGTGCTGGCGTTCCTCGCTTCGTTCGAGAACTACAACACGACCACTTTCACCTTTGGTGAATACCCGACGCTTACGATCGAACTGGCCCAAAAGGTGCGCTACGGCATTACACCCGCCATTTCGGCTCTGGCCTTCATCATCGTGGCACTGACAGTATTCTTTGCCTTGTTGAACGAAGCCAAGCTGAAGCGTCAGGAGCTGGTGGCCGCAGCCCGCAAGAGCGCCACAGTTGAGGAGCTGGCCGGCAAGATTAAGCTGCCCAGCTTCTTTGCTGGCAACATGGCGGCTGCCCTGCTGGTTGTGTTTGCGGTTGCGACGATCACTGTCGTTGGCACCGCAACGGCCTACAACCCTGGCCAATGCATTGCCAATGTGAAAGAGCAGAAACGCCTGGAAGCGGAACAACGCATTCAAGAGCTGCGCAAGCAGCGCGAAGAACAGCGTAAGAAGCGCGAGGCCGAAGAAGCCGAACAAGGTGGTGCGCAGCAATCCACACCGAAACCATCCAACAACAGTGGTTTTGGCAATGTCTTCGCACCGAATACTCTGGGTGGGGACGCCGAGGAGGAGAGTTCAGATACTGAAACTCCGCCTTCAAACAACGGTGGCTTTGGGGGCGTGTTCGACCCCAACAGCCTGCAGACTGACCAGTAGGTTTTGAAGCTAAATCCAAAACGTGCGCCCGGAGAGGTTATTCCTCTTCGGGCGCGTCTTTCTGCGTGACAGCAACGTCACAGGCGTCAACGACGTCACCGTTCCATGCGACCGGTTGCGCATTGTAATTTATTAGGAAAACATGCGTGGCCGTCTCGCGACGGCGCAACCCTTTGGGCATCGGATATAGGGTAACCTCGGTTTTGCGCGCGGCCATTTCAACGACCCGGTCCCACAATGTGTCATCCGGGAAACCTGCCAGATACCAAAGGCGATTTTCACCCAAAAGCGCAGGGGTGCCATCTGCAAATGTCAGCAAATTGGGGGCAGCCCCCGAAACCCTGTCGATCCAATGTTGCGCCGCGCCGCCGCCTTCAACGCCACGGCGGATGTTAGGCGGCAGTGTCTCAACTAGGTCGACGTCGCATTTCAGACCGTTCAGACCGGGTCGTGCCCGGGGAATCTGGAAATCATGTGTGATCGCCCCGCTGCGTGGACCCAGGATGAGCAGATCACTGGCCTCCACCAATTGACGCTCCAAATTGTCGCTCACGGTGGCTATCCCCGGAGCAAGGATGAACTTGTAACCAACAGGCGGAGTGTTGGTTGAGGACACGAAGTCCACAGACAAACCCGCCCGCCGCAAGGCGCGATACGCCGAGAAAATCAGACGAAAATAGTCAAATCCCGCGCCCTGAGGCTGTGTCGACCAAGCCCAATCCGAGGCGTAGTCGAACAGGATGGCCACCTGGGCCCGTGTTTGCACAACGTTGCCTATTTCTGACAACGCGTCCGAAGTCTGCTTTGCCTCGGTCAGGGCCGGGGCAGGGCGGTTGTTGGGTGTCAGCAACCCCGCATGCATTTGCTCTTGTGCAAACGGGGCCTGCCGCCAGCGGAAATAGCTGACGACCTCTGCCCCGTGCGCCACTGCCTCAAGTGACCAAAGCTTAACCATTCCGGGTAGTGGCGCCGGATTGTATGGTGCCCAATTCACCGGGCCGGGTTGCTGCTCCATCACCCACCAACGCCCACGCCCGACCGCGCGATACAGGTCATGATGAAAAGCCTGCATGTCCGGGTCGCCCTGCTGAAAAAAGGCGGTTTTGTGCGTTTCATCCGCTTCAAGCCGGTCAGAGAGGAAGCCGATTGGATAGCTGTCCCATGTGGCGATATCCAGATCTTCGCCAACCTTGAAATGGTCGAAATCCAGCACTCGGCCCATATAGTTGTGCAACAAAGGCGCATCGGTCAAAGCGCGCAGTACATCTGCCTGGGCTTTGTTATACGCAACGACCTGATCCGAACTGAAACGCCGGAACGCCAGAACATGCGCCGGGTTGGGTTCGGTCACTGTCTGATTGGGCAAATCAATCTGATCGAAATCGCGATACTCCATCGCCCAGAATATGTTGCCCCATGCCTCGTTTAGCGCGTTAATGCTGCCGTATTGATCCTTTAACCAAAGCTGAAAGGCATGCAGAGCGGCGATGCCGTAGCTGACGGTCGTATCGTGACAGCCATATTCATTGTCGATTTGCCAGGCCGCAATATGCGGGTTTCGTCCATAGCGCTCGCCCATGATCCGGGCAATGCGGACGGATTCTTGGACATAACCCGAATGGCTAAAACAATAATGCCTGCGTGAGCCGAATTTTCGTGTATTCCCCAGAACGTCCACTGCCAGCATGTCTGGGTGTTTCTCAAGCATCCAACGCGGAGGTGTCGCAGTAGGCGTCCCCAGCACAACCTTGAGCCCAGTTGCCCCAAGCGTTTCGATTGCACGGTCCAGCCAATCCAACTGCAGATCGCCTGGAACCGGCTCCATTCGGCTCCAGGCAAACTCACCGATCCGGACCCAGCTTATGCCAGTTTCAACCATTCGAGCCGCGTCTTCGGCCCACATGGCCTCGGGCCAATGTTCCGGGTAATAGCAAACACCAAGTTCTGGTTTCATAGAAGGACTCTGTGTTCTGCCTGGCCTGTGCCCGCGCCCAATGCGCCAAAGGTCATGCCATTGGTTGGTTGTGTTTCAACAGTGACTGCGTCCAACCCCTGACGGGCAGTGGTGCAAAACAGCGTTGTCAGATCGTCGCCGCCAAAGGCGGGACAAGATGTATGTGCGGCCTGAAACGAAACGGCATGCCGAAACCGCCCGTTCGGGTCATAGCAAGCAACACGGTTTGCCCCCCATTGGGCGATCCAGATATTGCCTTCTGCGTCGACCACAGCGCCATCGGGAAAAAGGTCATCAGCGCTCAGGTCGAGAAACACCGTGCTATTGCCTTCGGGCCACCCCGTCTCAGGCTCCAGCGAGCAGCGCCTAACCTGTTGTGTGACTGTATCCGTGTAATAGACGCGGGACTTGTCTGGGGCAAAACAGATCGCGTTCGAGATTGTGACCTCGGGCACAAGCAGGCGTAGTTCGCCCTGCCAGTACCGATAGATCGCGCCCGCCTCTTGTTCGGCGTTTTTTCCCATCGTCCCGATCCAGAACCCGCCCCACGGGTCTGCACGCCCGTCATTGGAGCGGGTGACCGGGTTGTCCGCCTCTAGCGAGACGATCAGGTCTTTTTGACCACTGTTCAAACCAAACCGCCACAGGCCGGTTTCTGAGGCCATCACGATTGTATCCCGGTCCACCCAACCTGCCGCTGAGACATGTTCCGAAAACTGCCAACTGTGCTGCTCATCCCCGGTCTGCGTCATCAATCGTTTGTTGATGATGTCGAACCAGAACAGTTGCTTGCGTTCAGGATGCCACAGGGGTCCTTCGCCAAGCTCACAAGGGCGATCATCAAAAACAAAGCTCATCCAGCCGCCTCGTCATAGGCAGCGACGATCCGCTCGGCCTGACCGGCAATTTCCGCGACGGACATCCCCGGTTTGAACAGGGCCGATCCGATGCCAAACCCGTCTGCCCCAGCCTTGATCCATTCGGCGAAGTTCTCAGGTCCAGCGCCACCAACGGCATAGACCAAAGTACCCGATGGCAATACAGGTCGCAGTGCGGCCAAACCACTTGGTCCGGCGGTGACACCCGGGAACAATTTCAATCCCGTCGCGCCAGCCTTAAGCGCAGCAAACACCTCGGTCGGGGTATAGACGCCCGGCCAGCTTTGCATGTTAAGCGCGACAGAACGCACAATGACCTCGGCGTCATAATTCGGGGAAACGATCAGCTTTCCGCCAACTTGCGAAACGGCCTCTACCTGCTCGGGGGTCAGAACCGTACCAGCGCCGATCAATGCTTGATCACCGAATGAGCTGGCCAACGATTCAATGCTGTTCAGCGGGTCAGGCGAATTCAACGGCACCTCGATCTTGTCGATACCAGATTCGATCAGAGCATGGCCTACATTGACGGCTTCTGCCGGTTGCAAGCCACGCAAAATGGCGATGATGGGGCGGCTCATGCGGTTTGCCTCGTTAGTTTGCGGGCCTGTGCCAGACCTGCCAATGTGCATTGAGTTGCGTTAGCTGTGCCCACGAAAGCGCCCTGCAATTGCAGCGCACGTGCGTAGATTTGGGACATCCCTTCAGCGCCGATGATTGCCAGCTGCTGCCCCAACCAGTAGGGGCGTGTTGCGCCCAACTCGGCCCCGATCAAAAGCCCGGATAACTTGGCTCGGGCTGTCCCCTTGTCCTGATTGTGCAACAAATCCGCCGCTCGCAGTCCGAACAGGCGCGCAGCCAATTGTTCGGGTTTGGACAACGCGTCTGCCGTAGCTTCTGCGAAGGCGTCGGCGTCCCAGCCGTCACCGACCGAATGCTTGAGCACTGATTGCTTGGAGAGCAGTTCAAACATCTCACCTGTCATGAACGTTCGAAAGCTCACGACTTCTCCTGCGCTGATCTGAACCCATTTTGAATGCGTCCCGGGCAGGCAGATAACCCCGTCCCAGTTCGGGCGGGTTGCCAGAAAGCCAGATATTTGAGTTTCCTCACCGCGCATAACGTCTGGCGGTGCGTTCTGTTTGAGACCAGGCACCACAAATGCGCGTATCCGCGCATCGGTTCCCGGTACTCGTATAGGGGCATCCGGCAGCGGCGCTGACGGGACGGCCGAGTAGGGTGCTTCGACCCAACCTTGCCGCGCACCGACCATACCGCAAGCCACAACGTCGACAGGTTCAGGACCCAGCCAGTCGGCGATCAGGTCAAGCAAGGCAGATTGAAACGCATCTCTGCTCAGCCGGGCCATTCCCCGATCAGACTGGGATTGCGCCAGTACGGTGTCGCCCTTCAAGGCCCAGGCCCGCAGTTGGGATGTTCCCCAGTCGACGGCTATCCACTCTGCATTCATGGCCTTACCCCGTTACTACAACGCCGCCATCGACGGCCATGCACTGTCCGGTCATCGCGCGGCTGGCATCCGAGGCCAGGAACAATGTCGGTGCGATCATGTCTTCGGGCGTCAGGTGTTCCTTCAGGCACTGGCGCTCCAAATGCGCTGCCAGGTCATCCGGCGTGGCCCACATTTCAAGTTGCTTTTGCGTCAAAACCCATCCGGGAGCCAGCGCATTGATACGAATTTTTTGCGGCCCCAATTCGCGTGCCAAAGATCGCGTCATCCCGGTGATCCCGGCATTCGACGTCGTATAGATTGGGTACCCCGCATTCCCCATCATGTAGCTGATCGAGCTGAAGTTGACGATTGAACCCCCTTTGCCAGTCATTTGGCGCGCAGCCTCCTGACAGGCGAAGTAGTAGGCCTTGAGGTTCACCTCAATCATCCAGTCCCAGAACTCGGCGGTGGTTTCCTCAAGCGAGTGACGCTTGTCGTTAGCGGCGTTGTTGACCAACACATCCAAAGGTCCATGTGCCTCGGCAGCCTTTTGCATAGTGGCGTGCAGCAATTCGGTATCCGTCATGTCGCCCTGCATAAACAGCGGCGCGCGGCCATGTTTGTCTCGCATTTCCTCAACGAATGCGCTGGCGTCCGAGCGGCCGATAAAGGCAACGTTTGCGCCCTGGGCTAAAAAACCGTCTGTCAGTGCGGCCCCTACACCTGAGCCGCCGCCGGTAATATAGACCGAGGCGCCGTTTAGATCGTGAAAAGTGGCTGGATGGTCCATCAGTGGCTCTCTCTGGTCACAAGGCGGGTGTCTTTGCCGACGAGGAAGTCTAGGTCCGCGCCCTGATCGGCTTGCAGCACGTGGTCGACATAGAGTTTCGCATAACCGCGCGTGTAGTGCGGATCATCCGGTTGCCACGCGGCGCGGCGGGTTTCCAGCTCCTCAGCGGCGACAAGCAGCTCCAATTCCCCGTTGCTGGCAGAAACCCGGATACGGTCCCCGGTTTTGACGAGTGCCAGCGTGCCGCCTGCCTGTGCCTCGGGGCTGACATGCAGGATGACGGTGCCATAGGCGGTGCCGGACATGCGGGCGTCGGATATGCGGATCATGTCGCGGACGCCTTCCTTCACCAGCTTGGCCGGGATTGGCATATTGCCGACCTCGGGCATGCCGGGATAGCCCTTTGGGCCGCAGCCTTTCAGGACCAGTATGGTTTCAGACGTTACTGGCAGATCATCCCGGTCAATATTGGCTTTCAAGTCTTCGATGCTCTCAAAAACGTAGGCTTCGGCTTCTGTTTCCAGTAATGCATCCGTCGCGGCCGAGGGTTTTACAATGGCCCCGTTGGGCGCGAGGTTCCCGCGCAGTACGCGCAATCCCGCGGCGGGTTTAACCGGATCGTCGAAGGGGCGGATGACGTCGGGGTTAAAGCACTCAGCCCCTTCGAAATGGGCCGAGATATCTTTGTTCAGCACGGTTTTTGCGGAGCGCAGGAAGGGTTTCAACTCGTTCAGAACCACCGGCACACCGCCCGCGTAGCAGAAATCCTCCATCAGGTATTTCCCTGAGGGCATGCAGTTCACCAGCAGCGGGATTTCCGACCCGATTTCAAAGTCTTTCAGCGTCAGGTCTACGCCCACGCGGCCCGCCAGTGCGAGTAAATGCACCACTGCATTGGTCGAGCCGCCAACGGCTGCATTGGCCAGAATGGCATTTTCGAACGCTTCCTTGGTCAGGATGTCCGACGGCTTAAGATCTTCGTCCACCATCTCGACAATCCGTTTACCCGTCAGGTGTGCCAGCGCCATACGGCGGGCATCAACCGCCGGCAGGGCGGCGTTGGTGGGCAGGGACATACCCATCGCTTCCACCAAAGACGCCATGGTTGAGGCCGTACCCATGGTCATGCAAACACCTGCGCTGCGTGACATACCGGATTCGGCGTTCATGAAATCCTTCAAGGTCATCTCGCCGGCACGAACGGCCTCGGAAAATTTCCAGACATCTGTTCCGGATCCAATGTCCTTGCCTCGGTATTTTCCGTTCAGCATCGGGCCAGAGCTGACTACGATCGAGGGCAGATCGACCGAAGCAGCACCCATCAGCTGCCCCGGCGTGGTCTTGTCACACCCACCCAGCAACACCACGCCGTCGATGCCATAGGCGCGAATAGATTCCTCGACATCCATTGCCAGCAGGTTGCGGAACAGCATGGCAGTTGGTTTCATCTGGGTTTCACCCAGTGACATCACCGGGAATTCGACCGGAAACCCTCCGGCCTCCCACACGCCGCGTTTGACGCCTTCAGCCAGATCACGCAGGCCCGAGTTGCAGGGCGTGAGTTCCGACCAGGTGTTGCAGATACCGATGATCGGGCGACCATCGAACGCGTGATCAGGAAAACCTTGGTTCTTCATCCAAGATCTGTGGATAAAGCCATCCTTGTCCAGCTTGCCATACCAATGCTGAGAGCGGCGTTTTTTTGTCATTGTTTTTCAGCCTTCTAAAATTGGGATCAGGCCGCCTTGGCGGGTTTGCACCAATCTGGCAACCAATCGGCATGTGCCACCAACAGGTCACTAACCAAGCTGCGGATCTGACGCAGGTCCAGTTCAGCGGCCGTATGCGGGTCCATCATAGCGGCGTGGTAAATGTATTCTGGGTTCTGCTCAACCAATGCCCGTACAGTCAGTTCCTGCACGTTGATCTGGCTGCGCATCAGCGCGATCAGCTGGGGCGGAATATCTGTTACGACCGAAGGTTGGACACCGTTAGTGTCGACAAGGCAAGGTGTTTCGACAGCCGCTCCAAGGGGGAGTTGAGGGATCTGTCCAGTATTGGGCAAATTCCCATACGCCACGTAGGGCGTATCAGTCACGATCGCATTCATCAGGTCAGCGGCGAACTCATGGCTTCGGATCACTTCAATATCACGCCCGTCAGTCAGGGTCTTTGCCTGTTCTTTCCAACTGGCGATCTGTTCCTCGCAACGGGTTGGGTATTCATCCAGAGGGATGCTGAACTGCTCAATCAGGTCCTGGCGGCCATCTTTGATGAACCATGGAACGTATTCCGCCAAGTGTTCTGAACTTTCCGTGCAGAAATAGCCCAGATGTTCCATCACCTCATACCGCACCTTGTTGGGGCAACGTGGCATCAAAAGCGGTGGTTTGGGAATTTGCCCGCCGGCATACCCTTGCCGCAATGCCGGGTAGAGGTCGCGCCCGTTATGCTCTAGCCTCAGGAAAAAGGCCACGTGGTTCACGCCTGCCACCTTGTAGCGGAACTCGTCCTTGGGCAGGTCCAGATCGTGAGCAAGTTCTTCAACGGTGTTTTGGACAGAGTGACACAGGCCGACATGTTTCAGCGCCGGGAAACGTTCTGCCAGGGCCCATGTGTTGATCGCCATCGGGTTCACGTATTGCAGCAGCGTTGCGTTTGGGCAGAGCTGCATCATGTCTTGTGCAACGTCCCACAACACAGGAACCGTGCGCAGGCCTCGCATGATGCCGCCGACGCCCAGGGTGTCAGCGATGGTCTGGCGCAGGCCGTATTGTTTGGGGATCTCGAAATCCGTCACCGTGCAGGGTTTGTAGCCGCCGACCTGGAAGGCGGTGATGACGAAATCGGCGCCTTCAAGCGCGGCGCGCCGGTCGGTATGCTTTGAGACAGATGCCCCTGTTCCGACAGAGCGGATCATCGCCCTGGCGACGGCCTCGCTTTCGGCAAGGCGCACGGGATCGATGTCCATCAGCGCAAAATGGCTGTCGGCCAGTGCAGGTGTCAGCAGGGCGTCGCCCACGATATTCTGCATGAAGATCGTGGAGCCTGCCCCGATAAAGGTGATCTTGGTCATGTGGCAAACCTTTGGCTTGACGTTATTTTACGGCACCGAGGGTCAAACCCGCGATGAAGTGTTTCTGCATGAGGAAGAACATGGCCACCGGCGGCAGAGCCGCGACGATGGAACCGGCACTCATTAGTTGATAGGCCGCCCGAAATTGGGCGTTAAAACTGGTTATACCTGCTGTCACGGGTTGGCTTTCCGCACCCTGTGTCAGGACAACAGCCCAGAAGTAGTCGTTCCAGATGAAGGTGAAAATCAACACACTGAGGGCCGCGATCGCCGGTTTCATCAGCGGTAGGACCACGTACCAGAAAATGCGCCATTCACTGATGCCTTCAACGCGAGCCGCCTCGATCAGTTCGAAGGGCAGGGCGCGGATAAAGTTGCGCATGAACAAAGTGCAAAAGCCTGTTTGGAAAGCAATGTGGAACAAGACGAGGCCGGTTTTGGTGTTGTAGAGACCCAACTCCAACGTCAGGTCGCGCACCGGAACCATTAGAATCTGGAACGGGACGAAGTTGCCCGCAACAAACATGAAAAAGATCCAGATGTTTGAGCGGAATTTATAGATCCCCAGTGCAAACCCGGTCATGCAACTAAGCGCGACGGCACCGATCACTGTTGGAATGGTGATCATGAACGAGTTCAGCAAATAGCGTGGCATGTCCGAGTTGAAGAATACCTGCCCATAGTTGTAGGCACCCTCAAAGCTGGACGGCATCCCCCAGTAGTTCGCATTGGTAAAGTCGGCCGCCGGCTTGACCGAGAACAGCGCTACCGCCAGTAGGGGGCCGAGCCACAACAGCAGTGCCAAGGGCAGCATCGCCTGGTAGGTGATCTGAGCCCCGCGGGGTTGTTTTTCGATGGGTTTGGGAAACATCTTAATGCCCCCTTTCTTCGCGGTACATCGACCACAGGAAATAGGCGATGAAACACAGCATGATCAGGAACAGGATCACCGCGATGGCAGCACCATATCCCATGCGGAAGCCGTATTCTGACAGCGCGACTTCGAACATGTAATAGGCCAGCACACGGGATGAACCGAACGGGCCACCTTGGGTCATGATCGAGATTAGATCGAAAGACCGAAGCGCGCCGATGATGGTGACAACGAAAGCAATGAAGGTGGCTGGGCGTAGTTGAGGCAGGATGATGTGCCACAGCATCCGCCCTCCTTTCGCACCGTCCAGACGTCCGGCCTCGATCTGTTCCGGATCCACAGCGTTCAGGCCAGTGAGATACAGGATCATGCAATAAGCTGTTTGCGGCCAGAGACCGGCAAAGATGATGCCGAAGGTGACGAAACGCTCATCTCCCAGAACATTCAGAGGGCCGAAGCCGAAAAAGCCCAGGAATTCGTTCAACAGACCGAAAGTAGGGTCATAGAACCACGTGAAAACGAGTCCGACGACGACCTGAGAGATTACAAAGGGGAAGAAGAACAGCGACTTATAGAGCCGAATGCCCCAGACGGTTTGATTCAGGAACAGAGCGATGAACAGGCCTGCCGGGATTGCCAACAGATACATGATCAACCAGATCAGGTTGTTCTTCAGCGATATGTAAAACGCGTCGCGATCGGCCAATTCCCAATACAGGTCTTCGTAGTTGCGAAAACCCACATATTCCGCAGCGCCAAGCCCATCCCATTCGTACAAGGACAAGTTGAACGATTGGAACACTGGAATGATCACATAGACCATGAAGAACAGCAGACCCGGGGCCAAAAATAGCCAGGGTGCTATGCGCTGTTGATTTCTGTGGAACCAGCTTTCCTGTTCAGGGACATCGACGGCTGACATGTGCTCACTCGGTTTTGGATCAAAGGAGTAAGCCGGGTATGCACCCGCCTTACACTCGAAGTGGTGCAGGCCGGGCAAAAGCCCGGCCCGGCCGGTTTAGTTTTCGTAGATACGCTGACGTGCGCGTTCCAGTTTGGACAGGATACGGTCAGCATTATCCGGCTTGACCATGAATTCCTGGAACCCTTCCATCGACACCTTCGCCATTTCCGCAGGTGCGTCACGGTCCCAGAACTGGGCGACGCCACCGGGGCTGTTGGCGGACAGCATCTCAAAGCCTTGCTGCAGGAACTTGTCTTCATCAACAGACGATTGGGCGTTCACAGGCAGCTGGCCCAGGTTTGCGCCGTTGTTGATCTGAGTTTGCTCATCCGCGGAAACGGCAAAGCGCAGGAACTCACGCGCGGCTTCTTTATTCGATGCGTTGGCCGGGATGTGGAAGGTATCAGTTGGCGCATCTTCCGCCAATTCTACATCCGGGTTGATAGAAACGAACTGATAGAAGTCCAATTGGTCGTCGGTCAGTCCCGCTTCGCGCAGCGGCGCAACTGCAAAGTTACCCATCAGGTACGCGGCGGCTTCGCCGTTCACCATGAAGGGCAGGGCCTCTTGCCAGCTGTACGTCTGATGGTTGTCGACGAACGCACCCATGTCGATCAGCTGTTTCCAGTTGGCGAAGGTCTGCTTGACCCGGTCGTCTTCCCAGCTGATTTCGCCATTGGCAAGTTGGTTGTGGAAGTCAAACCCGTTGGTGCGCATGTTCAGGTAGTCGAACCAGCCGCCAGCGGTCCACAGGAACTTGGTGCCGATCGTATAGCAGGCGCGACCCGAATCGACGATCTTCTGGCAGTTCGCCAGCTCTTCTTCCCAGGTCGCTGGCTCGGTCAGGCCCAGCTCGTCAAAGATGTCTTTGCGATAGTAAACACCCCACTGATAGTAGGTGTAGGGTACACCCCACTGCTTGCCGTCGATGGTCATCGCACCCTTGGTCGACGCCAGATTTTCGGCGATCTCAGGTTCGGCCCACAAGTCCGATACATCTTCGAACAGGCCTGCCTCGACGTAGGGCTTCATGCGGTTTGCCGCATACCACGTCGCCACGTCCGGCGTGTCCGCAGTCAGGAAGTTGCGGATCTGGGTCTTGTACGCCTCGCGGTCGATTACTGTTGTTTCGATTTCCAGTCCCGGATGCTGTTCCGCAAAACGGTCGATCATTGCCTCCATCGTCGCGCGCGGCGCCGGGTTGGAGGTATCGAGAAAGATTCGCAACTCACCGGTCAGTTCGGCGGCGACAGGTGCGGCAAGTGCGACACTGGCTGCCAAAGCGGCGGCAGTGCGCTTGTACATGGAATGCATGGTTTCCTCCCTTAGCTTCCATTTTATACTTTTTCAGTTCCAAATAATGAAACTATGTTTTATATATTGAAAACTACACATCAACTCGGTTAGTCTTGTCAAGACCTTCGTGCCGATTGCGATGGGTTAATTGGAGGAGAACAGGAATCCGTGGCTGGTGACGGAACAATAGGAAAAGCATGTGATGTGCTGGATCAGGTGGCTGCGTTCGCGCGCCCGGTTCGATTCGCAGAGCTGTTGGAAAGCAGCAATTTCCCCAAGGCGACCCTGTATCGGTTCCTGCAAACGCTGACCAATCAGGGAATGCTGTCGTATGATCCGGACCGACAGACATATACGCCTGGGTTGCGATTGGTTCGGCTGGCTCATGCAGCGTGGACACAAAGCTCGCTCGCGCCAATTGCGCGACCTTTTCTGGATGCATTGAGCCGGGAAACCGGGGAAACGGTGCATTTGGCACAGCTTGATTCAAATCAGGTACTGTACGTGGATAAACGCAATGCGGCCCAGCCGATTGAGATGTATTCGCAAGCTGGCAAGGTCGGCCCGGCCTATTGCACCGGCGTCGGTAAGGCCATGATGGCGTTTTTGGATGAGGCGGCGCTGAACCGCGCAGTGTCCCAGCAAAGCTACCATCGCTTTACCGACAAGACACTGACCTCGGAGGCGGCGTTGCGTGCCGATCTCGACCTGATCCGCAACCGTGGCTATGCCGTCGATGACGAAGAGCATGAGCCCGGCATCATCTGCATTGCCTGTCCTATCCTCACCTCGGGCGGGCGGATGTTGGGGGCGATTTCCGTGACCGGATCGACCGAACGGATGAATTTCGACCAATTGGAAACCTGGGTTCCCCGTGTTCGCCGTGTGGCCGAACAAATCGGAGCCGAAGCACAGGCCTGGCGGTTCCCTGAGACCCGTCCCAGTGCCGACACAGACAGGATGCAAGCAACATGACAGGTGTGACTCTGAACCAGGCGATCAAGCGGTATGGCGAGACGCAGGTTATTCACGGCATTGATCTGGAGATCAAAGATGGAGAGTTCTGTGTCTTCGTCGGCCCTTCGGGCTGTGGCAAATCCACTTTGCTGCGGATGATCGCGGGCCTTGAGGAAACAACCGAAGGGCAAATCCATATTGGTGCCCGCGAAGTGACCCATATGGACCCGGCCAAGCGTGGCGTGGCCATGGTGTTCCAGACCTACGCCCTTTATCCACACATGACTGTGGCTGAGAATATGGGTTTTGGTTTGCGCATGAATGGCGTGGAAAAGTCCGAGATCAACAAGAAAGTGCAAGACGCTTCGAACATTCTCAAGTTGGATCAATACCTTAAGCGCAAACCCAAAGCCCTGTCTGGCGGTCAACGCCAGCGGGTCGCCATCGGGCGTGCCATCGTGCGGGGGCCCGAGGTGTTTTTGTTCGACGAGCCCTTGTCCAACCTTGATGCTGAATTGCGGGTCGAAATGCGGGTTGAAATTGCGCGGCTGCACAATGAAATTGGCGCGACCATGATTTATGTAACTCACGATCAGGTCGAGGCGATGACTATGGCCGACAAGATCGTTGTGCTGCGTGATGGCCGGATCGAACAGGTCGGCGCGCCGATGGATTTGTATCGGGACCCAGACAATCGGTTTGTAGCGGGATTTATCGGGTCACCAGCCATGAATTTCCTTGATTGCGACATCGTCGATGGAAAGGTTTCGCACCCGGCTCTCAGCGAGCCGCTGGATGTGCCTGTAAACGTACCGGCAGGGATGAGTAAAGTGACCCTTGGCATACGTCCGGAACACATCGCAGTGGACCGGGCAGGCGATACCTGCACGGTTGATCTGACCGAAGCGCTTGGGGGTGTCAGCTATACGTATCTGCTGACGCCCAATGGCGATAAGCTGATTGTCGAGGAACGAGAAGATCAGCGCAGCAAACAGGGTGAACGCATCGGGCTGTCAGTGAGACCGGAACGCGCGATGCTGTTCGATCTCGAAACAGGTCACCGCCTTCGCTGAAAAATCCATTTTGTAATTTGAGCGCGCCCGATCATCGATCCGGCGCGTTTTCAATTTTTCTGGTTTTTGTATCCAATATCCGTTATGGCGATTCCAAAAGCGTGTGTAACCGCCCAGCCATCGAGGAATTTACCAATGTCGACCAATGTGTTCACCGGCACGATGCCCGCTCTGATGACACCATGCAAACCCGACCGGACGCCTGACTTTGATGCGTTGGTGCATAAAGGAAAGCAGATGATCGACGCGGGTATGTCCGCAGTGGTCTACTGCGGTTCGATGGGAGATTGGCCCTTGTTGACCGATGCACAGCGGATGGAAGGTGTCGAGCGTTTGGTCGACGCGGGTTTGCCCGTTGTGGTCGGGACCGGAGCCATCAACACCAAATCCGCTGTGGCACATGCTGCCCATGCGCAAAAGGTGGGCGCTGTTGGCCTGATGGTCATTCCGCGCGTTCTGTCCCGCGGCAGTTCACCTGCCGCGCAGAGGAACCACTTCAAAGCGATTTTGTCAGCCGCCCCCGATGTTCCGGCGATCATCTACAACAGCCCGTATTATGGCTTTGCTACCCGGGCTGACCTGTTCTTTGCTCTGCGCACAGAACATTCAAATCTGATTGGGTTCAAGGAATTCGGCGGCAAAGACGACCTGCGATATGCGGCCGAGAACATTACCAGTCAGGATGATCAGGTAACCCTGATGGTGGGTGTTGATACCGAGGTCTTCCACGGTTTCGTGAACTGCGGCGCAACCGGGTCGATCACCGGGATTGGCACAGCCTTGCCGCGCGAAGCGCTGTTGCTGGCTGCTTTGTCCAAAAAAGCGGCGCAAGGCCATGCTGAGGCCCGCCAGCGCGCGCTGGAACTGACCGAGGCGATTCAGGTGCTTTCCAGCTTTGACGAAGGCCCGGATCTGGTGCTGTACTACAAGCACTTGCTGGTCCTGAATGGGGAACAGGAATACCGATTGCACTTTAACGAGACGGATGAGTTGACGGATGCACAACGTAACTATTGCGAACAGCAATATGATCTTTTCCAGACTTGGTATGCCGATTGGTCGAAACAGGGTGGGGTGATCGCTGAATGCACGTGATCGACAGTCACACAGGCGGCGAGCCGACGCGTGTCATTCTGGATGGCGCGCCCGATTTGGGCTCTGGGCCGTTGTCGGAACGAGCAAAGCGGCTGGCTATTGAGCATGGGGCGTTCTATCGCTCTGTCATGTTAGAGCCGCGCGGCCAGCCAGCCATGGTCGCTGCGTTACTGGTCGAGCCGGTTGATCCGACATGCGCAACCGGTGTGATTTATTTCGATGTCGACGCCGTTTTGGGCATGTGTGGGCACGGAACCATCGGTCTGGCGGTCACATTGGCTCATCTGGGACGAATCGACGTGGGCCAACACCGGATCGAAACGCCTGCCGGGGTGGTGACGGTCAAGTTGCACGATGCAAACACCGCAACCGTGATCAACATTGAAAGCCGCAGAATTCATCAGGCCGTTACACTGGATGTTGCGGGCTATGGCCATGTCACAGGCGACGTTGCATATGGCGGCAACTGGTTCTTTATCGTTGACCCCAGCCCGATTCCCGTCGAGCCTGCGAATATTCGCGTACTGGAGGATGTAACGGTAGCCATCCGTGAAGCCTCGATCGCGCAAGGGGTTGGTGGCGAAAATGGCGAACCGATTGACCATGTCATCTTACAGGAATCTTCACCGGACCCGGCAGTTCACAGTCGCAATTTCGTTCTGTGCCCCGATGACAATTATGACCGCTCACCATGCGGAACCGGCAGTTCGGCTCGGCTGGCCTGTCTGGCGGCCGACGGACGTCTGGCGCCGGGTCATGAGATCATCCAGCAAAGCGTGATTGGCAGTTCCTATCGGCTGTCCTACCAGCCCGGGCCAAACGGGGGTGTTATCCCCTCGATCACCGGGCAAGCATTCGTCATGGCCGAGGCTACGTTGTTGTTCAACGAAAACGATCCTTTCAGAGCCGGGATCGAAACATGACCTTACAAGTCGTTGTCATCGGCGCCGGAGTAATTGGGATTACGACCGCGCTCGAACTGCAACGACGGGGCCATTCCGTGCTTGTCTTGGACCGCAAGGGCATCGCGGCTGAAACATCAGCTGGTAACGCCGGGGCGTTTGCCTTTTCTGAGGTCGAACCACTAGCCACGCCCGGCATCATGCGCAAAGCACCAAAGTGGTTGTTGGATCCGTTGGGCCCACTATCTATCCCGCCGGCCTACGCCTGGAAAATTGCGCCGTGGATGTACCGGTTTTGGCGCGCCAGCCGACCGGACCGCTATGAAAACTTGCTTGGTGCACAAGCAAGTTTGATGGCGTTTTCTAAAACTGCGCTTGATCAACTGATATCTACCGTCGATGGCGAGCACTTGCTGCAACGCGATGGGCAGATGCAGTTGTATGAAAGCGAGGCTGAATATCGCGCCAGTTTGTCGACATGGAAATTGCGGCGCGAACACGGGATCGAATTCGAACTGCTTGAAAGCCCGACCACGATTGCCGAGATGCAGCCGGGCCTCAGCCCTCGGTTCACCCACGCCGGATTTACGCCGAACTGGCTGAACACTGTTGATCCAAAACGATGGGTCGAACACCTTGCTGAGGTCTTTCAGGGTCGCGGCGGTCGGATTGAACGGAAAGATATCCGAACCCTGTCACCGCAGGAAAGTGGTATGCGGGTCGCATGCGCGGACGGAACAATAGATGCGGCCAAAGTGGTGATTGCCGCAGGTGCCTGGTCTCATCACATCGCACAATCCTTGGGCGACCGTATCCCGTTAGAAACCGAGCGTGGATACAATACCACCCTGCCGGAAGGCGCATTTGATTTGCGTATGCATCTGACATTCTCGCGCCACGGCTTTGTTGCCAGCAAAATAAATGGTGGCGTGCGCGTCGGAGGGGCAGTCGAACTGGGCGGGTTAACCTTACCGCCAAACTACAAGCGCGCCGATATTTTGTTGGAAAAGGCGGCGGCGTTCCTGCCTGGACTAAAAACCGAAGGTGGCACGCAATGGATGGGGTATCGTCCATCGTTGCCGGACAGCATTCCGGTGATCGGCCCGTCTCGTAAATCGGCGGATGTCGTTTACGCATTCGGGCACGGGCATTTGGGCCTGACCCAATCTGCGGGAACTGCGGAACTCGTCGGGGCGCTGGTCGATGGGCAAGACCCACCAATATCATTATCGCCTTACGCCGCCACCCGATTTTAAGGAGGGGATATGCGCAGCATTAAGACCATTCATGTCGTGTCGGCCCATGCCGAAGGCGAGGTCGGCGACGTCATCGTTGGCGGAGTCTCACCGCCGCCCGGTGACACGATCTGGGAGCAACGGACGCATATTGCCAACAATCAAACGTTACGAAATTTCGTACTGAACGAACCGCGAGGCGGTGTGTTTCGTCATGTCAATCTTCTGGTTCCGCCCAAACATCCCGATGCTGACGCCGCCTTTATCATTATGGAACCCGAGGACACTCCACCCATGTCTGGTTCAAACTCGATCTGTGTTGCCACGGTATTGTTGGATAGCGGGATCATCTCGATGCAAGAACCCGAGACAATTCTGACGCTTGAAGCGCCCGGAGGCCTGGTTCGCGTGCGCGCTGAATGCCGGGGCGGTAAGGCACAACGGATCCACGTGCAGAACCTCCCCAGTTTTGCGGGTAAGCTCTCTGTCCCGTTAGAGGTTCCGGGTTTGGGCACGCTGACTGTTGATACGGCTTTTGGAGGCGACAGTTTCGTGGTTGTAGATGCCGCTAAGCTGGGGTTTGACATAACCCAAGACGAAGCACGTGAAATCGCCCGGACCGGCGTTACAATTACGAATGCCGCCAATGCCCAATTGGGGTTCTCGCATCCCGAGAACCCGGATTGGACCCACATTTCCTTTTGCGCTTTTTGTGGCCCGCTTGAAAAGACGCCGACTGGTTGGGGTGGTAAATCTGCCGTTGCCATCCAGCCCGGAAAGGTGGACCGCTCGCCCACTGGCACAGCGGTATCTGCGCGCATGGCGCTAATGGCGGCCAAGGGACAAATGACCGCCGACCAGACATTCGAAGCAATATCCATAATTGGCTCACGCTTTTCCGGACGCATTGTCGAGGAAACGCAGATGGGTGCCCTATCCGCGATCGTCCCCGAGATCAGCGGTCGCGGTTGGATCACCGGTATCCATCAGTACATGCTTGATCCTGACGACCCGTGGCCGGATGGCTACCGTGTCCGAGACACTTGGGGCGCTTAGTTTTTCAGCACAACTTCAAGAATCGATGGCTTTTATGTGCCCCGTGTCAATATGCGCGGCCACAAGACGATTGATCCCAAGCCGATCGTGATTTATGGGAGGCCCAGTCAACACAGAGTCACCGTTGGGCGGTAGGTTATACACGCCCATCATTAGCCACCGGATTGTGGCACACTCTTGGATCGCACGCCCCGAAAGGCTTAAAAAAGGTAAAAGAATATGGCAGATAACTCAAACTTCGACATATTGTATACCATTGTAGACGAAGCGCCCGAACTGGCCAGCGCCTCGTTCCTGCCCATCATTCGCAAGTTTGCTAGCGCCGCGGGTGTCAGTGTTGGCACCAAGGATATTTCATTGGCCGGTCGTATTCTCTCGACCTTTCCGGACAAACTGACTGATGCACAGCGCATCACCGACGATTTGGCCGCATTGGGCGAACTGGTGAAAACGCCGGACGCCAACGTGATCAAACTGCCAAACATCTCGGCATCGGTCCCGCAACTTGTGGCAGCCGTCGAAGAACTGCAGTCGCAAGGCTACGACATCCCGAGCTACCCCGAAGAACCCTCGACTGATGAGGAAAAAGCAATCCGCGCGCGTTATGACGCGATCAAAGGCTCGGCTGTGAACCCGGTGCTGCGCGAAGGTAACTCGGATCGTCGCGCGGCGCGTGCGGTGAAGAACTATGCTCAGAAGAACCCGCATTCGATGGGGGAGTGGGCGTCGGACAGCAAAACCAAAGTGTCGTCGATGTCTGGCAATGATTTCTACGCTAACGAGAAGTCCGCCACCATTACCGCCACTCAGGCGGGTGATGCCAAGATTGAATTCGTCGGCAAAGACGGCAGCGTCACGATCCTGAAAGACGCCTGGCCGCTGGCCGAGGGCACAGTTGCTGACGCCACTTTCATGTCCGTCAAGGCGCTGTCATCCTTCCTGACAGATGCGATTGAGGACACCAAGAAAGACGGCACCATGTTCTCGTTGCACATGAAAGCCACGATGATGAAGGTCTCGGACCCAATCATCTTTGGCTTTGCGGTCAAAGCCTGGCTTGCCCCGGTATTCGAAAAATTTGGCGCTGAACTCGACGCTTTGGGTGTGAACCCGAATTCCGGCTTAGGCGATTTGCTGGAACGTGTTCGGGGCAATGCCGATATCGTGGCTGCCATCGAAGCGATCAAAGGTGATCGCCCGTCCATGTATATGGTCGACAGCGACAAAGGCATTACCAACCTGCACGTGCCGTCAGACGTGATCATCGACGCCTCGATGCCCGCCATAATCCGGGCGGGCGGAAAAGGCTGGAACGAGGCCGGTGCCAAGGGCGACACCAATTGTGTGATCCCCGACCGCTGCTATGCATCGGTTTATGATGAGAGCATCAACTTTTTCAAAGCCAATGGCGCGCTGAACCCTGCCACTGCCGGTGCTGTCGCCAACGTCGGCCTGATGGCGCAAAAAGCGGAAGAATACGGTTCGCACCCAACAACGTTCCAAGCGCCGGCCGACGGCGCCATCCGTATCGTTTTGGCCAATGGAAAGACGCTGCATTCGCATGACGTTGAAAAGGGCGACATCTGGCGCGCCTGCACCGTAAAAAAGGCACCAATTGAAAATTGGATCCAGCTGGCAATGGACCGGCAGCGTTTGACTGGATCCGAAGCGATCTTCTGGCTGGACGCAAACCGCGCCCATGACGCGGAGCTGATCAAATACGTCAAACCTGCGCTCGAGGCAGCTGGCGTGGCCGACAAGTTCCTGATCATGGCTCCGCGCGAGGCGACCCGCCAGTCGTTGGAAACCATTACGGCAGGTAAGGACAGCATCGCTATCACGGGCAACGTGTTGCGCGACTACCTGACTGACCTGTTCCCGATCCTGGAACTGGGCACGTCGGCCAAGATGTTGTCGATTGTGAAGCTGATGAATGGCGGTGGTCTGTTCGAAACCGGCGCGGGTGGGTCCGCTCCGAAACACGTGCAGCAATTGGTCGAGGAAAACCACCTGCGTTGGGACTCGATGGGTGAGTTCTGTGCTTTAGGTGAATCGCTGAACTTCCTGGCCGACAAAAATGGCAACGCCAAAGCGGGTGTTCTGGGTGCTGCGGCCGAAGCGGCCACGCAGGGCATCCTGGACAACAATAAATCGCCCAGCCGTAAAGTTGGGCAGCCAGATAACCGTGACAGCCACTATTGGTTCGCACGCTATTGGGCTGAGGCTCTGGCCGCGCAATCAGTTGATGCTGAATTGGCAGCAGAATTCGCGCCGATTGCAAAAGAGCTGGCGGATAAAGAAGATCAGATCCTGTCTGAGTTGGCGACCGCTCAGGGTGCTGCCGCGGATCTCGGTGGATATTATCACACTGATCCTGCCAAGACCGCAGCGGTAATGCGCCCCAGCGCGACACTGAACGCGATCATCGGCTGATAAACAGTACCCACGTTTTGCGGCGTCGGTATTTTCGGATTGATGAGATCAATAGAAAAAAGGGTCGACCCCCAAAGTCGGCCCTTTTTTGAGTGAGTGGTCAGGCCGAAGCCTCACCGGTGTAGTTGAATTCACGTTAACTAATCCACGGGTTTTGGAAATTAGGGGATTCCCGTACTTTTGGGATCTTTGGGTTCAACCTATAGCTAAACCGCCTGTTTTAAACGAAAAAGGACCGGTCAAATGACCGGCCCAATTCGCGCGAAAAGTCGAATGATCAGTTAGATGCTGCGTTCAGCTTTTCATTTTGTTCGCGAAGGGTGTCCGAGATAATCGCGTACCATTCGCCGGACTGACGCATTTCGTTCAGGCCCTTGTTCATCATCGCAATGTACTCACGTGCGAACGGGTTGGTGCGGTGTGCAAGAAAGCTCATCGAGGACAACGTCGACACATAGGGGTTTTCGACCAGATCTGTCGAAGTCAATCCCATGTCATTCATGGTCGAAGCGAACAGATCGACTTCAAACGCGGCGACATCCGCTGTGCCGGTCAGAACGGCATCAAGGCATTCGCGAGCAGAGTTGGGTTGGACCACATTCGTATTTTCGCGGTTCAGTCCGACTTCTTCCAGGACAACCATGCTCCAACCTGACATGCGGCAAATGGTTGAACCTTCAAAGTCTTCGAACTTTGTCGCGCTTGCATAGTCGCTTTCCGGCAGAGTGAAGAAGCCACCTACGATGTCGTATACGGGGACAGAAGCCACAAATTGGGTACACCGCGCTTCAGTTTCGGACGACCATTCGTATGTGCGGTTCGTACAATCCGGGACGGTCCAGGCGATTGAAATATCGAACGCGCCCAGCGGCAACAATGTGTCCAGATGCGAGCTCCAGTCGTCGACAAAGCTGACGGAGTAATCGCGGCTGTTGCCTGCACGCTGAAGACTGGTTGTTGCCAGACGGGTCATAATACCGCCGCCACCCAGTGCTTCACTGGTGAAGGGTTCCCAACCGTTACCCGCCACCATTTTGATTGGGGGGGCATAAACATTTGATCGCTTGACGCTTGCCGCGCGCTGCTCTTCTGCTGCGATCAGTTCCTGCGCGGACTGACCGTTTGGCAGGCTACCATCCTCACAGGGCAAGGCCAGAACCAGGCCTGGCTCAAGTGCGTTTGGGTTGGTGATGATGTTACGGTTCGCGTTAAAGATCGGCTGATAGTTCGACGTGCCGTATGCCGCGATCGCAATGGTCGCCATCGTGTCGCCGTCCGCAACTGTATAATTGGTACAAGCTTCTTGCGCAGCGGCGCCACCGGCGCTCAGAGCGGTGACGGCGGTGGCCGACAGTACAACTTTCTTAAGGTTCAATTCAAACATGTCCACTTCCTCCAGACTTTTCTTTTAGTTAGGCCACATGGGGCCTTAGCCATTTTCCATTTGATGACGCAGAGCGGTTGAAACGATGTCTCGCCACTCTCCGGATTGCTGCATGATGTTCAAACCCTGATTGAGCGTCTCAAGGATCGCTTCACCATCCGGATTATCTTTATGGGTCATGACATTAAGCGACTTGATCGCCGCCAGATTGGGGTTTTCTACAATACGGTGTTCGTACCCCAGCCGTCCAATTGCTTCGAAGGCCAGATGAGCTTCGATCGCGACGATATCGGCTGTCCCGTTCATAAGCGCGTGAAAGCAATCATCGGGTGAAACAGGGCGCATTAGCGAGATCGCCGGTGCGTACAGTCCGACCGCGTCCATGTGCGACAGCGACCAACCTTCGGGGCGACAGATTGTTGTCCCGGCGAAGTCCGCGTAGGTCAATGTTTGCTCATAGCCCGAGCCCTCGCGGGCAAAGAACGTGTCCACAACTTCATAGAACGGGTTAGAAAAGTTGTATGTGTCGCACCGCGCGCGGTCTTTTTCAGAAAGCGTCTCGGCCTCTTCACAGTTAGGACGCGACCAGGGGAAGGTGGCATCGAAAGCGAGTGTCGGCATCAGAAGATCCAGATGCGACGACCAGTCGTTGACGAACTGGATCTTATAGGACTGTTCAGGCGCGGCGCGCAGCATCGCTGTTTCGACAAGGTAGGTATAGAGCCCTCGATTGGGCAGGGCCTCGTCGGTGAAAGGCGCATAGTTACCGCCAGTGATAAGCAACAACTGACGGTCGCGGATCTCTGGGCGTTCGCCCGCGTCTGCATTACGGATCAGCGCTGCGGCTTCTGCCCGCGCGGATTCGATCTCGTCCTTGGCAGCTGATTTTGCAGCGATCACTGCACCTTCGCTTGCCTTTTTGGCTTCAGCTTCGGCTTCGGCAACGCGGGCTTCCGCCTCTGCGATGGCTTTCGCCGCGCGATTCTCGGCTGCCTTGACCAGCTCGGCTGCCATTTCGGCGGCCATGGCTTCGGCTTCAGTTTGCGGCGCGGCCGGTGCACGCCCGATCTCTTCCAAACAAGGCATGGTCAGAACGTCGCCTACCCGAATGATGTTCGGATTGTTTCCGATCACGTCCCGGTTTGCATCGTAAATGATACGAAAGTCTTCGGTCGAATAAACTTCGATGGATAACTCGCGCAGGCTGTCGCCTCGTTGAATTTCATAGGTTGAGCATGCCTGTTGTGCCGAGGCGGTACCCGCAGCGGCAGCAAGTGCCAGGCTTGATATGATCAGATGGTTTCTCATGGGTCCTGTTGCTTTGCCTTGTTTAGTTTTTTGTAAGTTTGACAACACCGATTGAGATGTTGTCCTGATCTGGGTCGCCCTTAGCGTTCAGCGCGGCCTGCAGCGCCCCGGCTATGTCTTGTGCAAGCCCGCTGGCATTGGATTGAAGAATGGACTGAATTTCAGCGTTGCTGAGATATTGGAGGCCGTCGCTTCCCAGAACCAAAACATCCGAAGGTGTCAGGTCCAGCGGGATTTCCGGGCAATCGACCTTTGGAATTGCCGCACCCATGATGACCGAAGTCAGTTGGTTGCGGTCAGGATGCGCCAGGGCTTCGGCCTCGGTCAAAGTCCCTTCGGCCAATTGTGCATCAATCATAGGAGCCATCGAGTGATCTTCGTTGATCTGCGACAGCTCTCCGTCCCGGAACAGGTAAAGCGGGCTGTCGCCGATCGAAATCCAGAACAGCCGCTGGCCCAACAACAAAGTGCCCAACATGGTTGAGCCCATGTTGAATCCAGTACCTTGTTCCTCGGAATAACCGGCAATGGACGCATTGGCTTGCATTGCCGCAAGGGGCAACGCGTCGATCAAAGCGGACTCGGGTGTTGTTGTACCCTCAAGCTCGGCATCTAACGCGTCACGCCAGGCCTGGATCACAAGGTCCGAGGCGACTTCACCTGCCGCATGCCCGCCCATGCCGTCAGCGACGACGACATAGCTTGCATTCGCCGCATCGAACATGCGCGAAGCAACAGCGTCCTCCTGCGTGTCACGCTGGCCCTTGTCTAGGATCAGCGCAATATCATATGCCGGTGTCGCCAGCATCTATTAGGAATCCCGCCAGTCAAAGCCATCGTCACAGAAGGCGGTAAAGCGTACTGACGTCTCGCTGATGCGGATCAGATCCCCGCTGGACAGTGGGACAGTGCTGAGAACCGGCTTGCCGTTCAAGCGCACCAGGTTGGCCTTGCCGCCGTGTCCCAGATAGCATTTGCGGTCCTCGGGGTCATAAGCAATCACCGCATGGTTGCTGCGGGAAATACCTGTGTCTCCAAAATCCAGTTGAATGGCCTGATCGTCGTTGCGGCCAATCTGCATCAAGCCCTCGGTCAGCGTTACACTCGCACCCCGGCCCGGACCACCAGTGATGACCAGCCAACCAACCGGGAAAGACTGTTCGGCATTGTCTGTCTTGGCTGCAGGTTCTGCCGTCTCAATAAGGTCTTGCACATGCGTGTCGGCGCGTTCGAAACCCAGGAAGGTTGTCTTAACGCGACCACGGCGATCTTCGGCAGCCGCAGGCTGCGGAATCGGTGCAACCTCAACCAGTGGTTCTTCGGCGACCGGTGCTTCTGGCTCCGGTTCTGCGGCGGGTTCGTCAGAGACTACCTCGATGATCTGTTCCGGCTCGGGTTCCTCGACTTCAAGTACCTCGTGTTCGACAACCTCTTCGACTTCTTCCTCAACTGCCGAGTGCAGCGTCAACACGGTTTCTTCTTCGAGCGCGGGTACTTCGTCTGCCACGTCCTGAACTTCTGCGATAACTTCAGCGACGACGACATCATCTTCAGCCTCAGTTGCATCTGTTACGTCTTCCTCAGAGAATTCCGGCATTTTCTCTTCGGGCACCAACTCATCGGTTTCTTCGTAGCTGTCCGAGGACATATTGCCGCCTGCCAGCGCTTCGCGCAGGGCATTGAAATCGGCGATTGGTTCGGCCTTTTCCGCCTCTGGCGCTACCGCTTCTTCGGCTTCGTTCTCTTTCGGTTTGCCGGCACCTTCGAGAAGCCGGCTAAGAGGGCTTTTGTATTTGAACATGGTGTCGACACCTTTATTCCTTGGCACAGGACAACGGTCCTATGGGGCTGCTTCTTACCTCTGTGCGCGGTTGCACAACGGCACGGATATTTGTGACAACAAGGTCACTTTCTATTTCCGCGACGGGCCGGTTCCCGTCAGGGGTGCCGAATTTGGCGCTACCCTCAGCAAATACATACTGGCAGATCACATACGAACCGGTCAGATCACTCCTGCGCTAATGGCATGTCAGCATCCGTCTCGACGCCACTGCGCAAAACGCTGAAACGGGCCTGCGGCTGGTCTTCGGAAACGAGTTTGGCCAACAAAACATCAAGGCTGTCCGAGCCATCAATGCCAGTGCCAGAATTTGTCTCTGAGACCAGGACATCCCCTTCCTGCAAGCTGCCTGCCGCCTCCGGCGGAACCGAGCTTAGAACTGTTGTCCAACCCGCACCGTCTTTGTTCTGAATTGTGAAAACGTAGCCATTTTCCAAGCCGATCACGCGCATTGCGGGCAGTGCCAACAATCCGTTCTGAGGGCGGGTTTCACCCAATGTGCGATAGCGGGCAGAAACGCGGATGTAGCCGTCCGGGTCCACATTCAGATCGTTCAACACCTGAGCAGCAAAAGTCGTATCTGCCTGCACTGGCTTGCCGTTCAGAGTGAAGATCGTGGCGCCGCGCGTGACCCACTCACCCACAATTGACGCGTCCATTTCCTGGTCAACACCAGTTATCGCAATCACGTTGCCGGTCGAAGCCCGGCGGCGTGATGTCTGAAACGGGATGTCTACGTCCCAGTGAGAGAATGCGATCTGTTGTTCTGCCAGATTTACCGGTTCCGCCGGAACAGGCGGCGTCGGCTCGACGGTCGCGGCTTCAGCCGTTTCCGTCGCCGCAGCTTCTTCCTGCTCCGTGACAACCGGATCTTCTTGCGCCTGCTCGACAGGCTCTGGAGTGGATGCGACCTCGGCCTGCGTGGTCTCAGTTGGTTCTGGTGCCGGCTCCACTTCGGCTGCGGTCACTTGTTCGACCGGGTCCTCCTCGGATGTTCCGACTGAGGCGGTTTCTTCCACCGTTTCCGTTACTACGGGCGTTTGCGTCGATGCGGTGTCTTCGGCCGGAGTTTCCTCTCCGGACATCAGAAAGAACCCGCCTGCCGCCAAAGCGGCGACCACGGCCACACCCGCAACAATTTTGCCTGCACCACTGGATCCGCTTTTGACCACGGTATCCACCGCGACCGGAACTTCATCCTTCGATGTGAACGTGGCTAGCCCGTCGTCGTTCTTGTCCTCATTGCCCAGTGCAATGTCAGTGTTTCCGGCAAGCAATGCGGTGACAACGGCTTCGGCGTTTTCGCTTTCAGCCTTGATCCTGGCTTTCTCTTCTTCTTCGTCTTTTTGGTCCATCGCCACGATCACCGACACCGGCCGATAGTCAAAGCTGTCGAACATCACGCCGGGGCCGCGGAACATGCGTAGCCAATCTAATGCGGTCTGCAGGCGATCCGTTGCGTGAACTTCCATCGCCTTGTCAATGGCTTTCAGGAACCCGTCGGGGTAGCCTTCGATACGCCCCGCCAGCGGTGTGTAGGGGTCCGTCTGACCGTTGTTGAATGCGTTCAGGCGGGTCTGACCATCGATCGGACGTTCGCCGCTGATGGCGTGATACAGGGTCGCCGCAAGAACATAGAGGTCACTGCTTGGCCCTTGTTCCGCGCCGCGTACATAAAACTCATGCGGCGAATAACCATCCTTGATCACCCGCAGGGTCATTAGCGCGGCGGACTGGTGGGCAGCCTGTTCGCGCGCGGCGCCAAAGTCGATCAGTACCGGATCACCATTTTCGTCGATCAGGATGTTGTCGGGCGAAATATCGCGGTGCAGCATGCCGCTTTGGTGTATGAAAGACACCGCCGACAGCATTTTTTCAGTGACCTGAACGATAAAGTCCGGACCAGCTTTGTTTTTGGAATCTTCAACGTAGTCCAGCAGATCGCAGCCACGGATAAAATCCATCGCGATATAAGCGGTCTCGTTGTCTTCGAACACCTGATGAACGTCGACGATGTTGGGGTGTACCAAGCGAGCGTGATTGCGTGCTTCGAGGATAAACAAGTCGATGATTGCGCGCAGATCGTCCTTGTAGTCCGGCTCGACCGGTTCAACCATATTGCCGTTACGACGGCAAAGGGCACCGGGATAGCACTCTTTGATCACAACTTCGCGTTCCAGACTGTCCCGCGCAAGATAGGTGATCCCAAATCCGCCATTGCTGATAAAGCGCAGGATCTCGTACTGCCCGCGCAACAGCTTAGCGCCTGGTTGAAGACCTTCAATTTTCGGTTCGTCGTGCGTCGCGCCGACGGCCTGGTTGTGGCTCATTTCTTTCCGCCCGTTCTAATCGTTTTGCGGCTTACTTAACTGGGCTTTCAGCCCGCGAACTCACAACCAAACACAACCGCAGGACACTCATGTACGTTAGACGTTTCAAATTTGACTTTATTGGGGCCGCCCGATGGCTTCACTAAGAACCCAGCGCAAAGAAAATCTATATATCGTGCTCTTTCCCATACGAAAATCTAAATGTTGATTTTCTAGCGGCAATACTTGCGGACTGAGTGCCTGTTTTTTGCGGATTGGTCACTAAATCCGAAACAATAAACGCGCGATTCTGAGGGCTTCGAATCGCTGCATTGCGGCTCAATTAAAACGGGTAGGCGTCAGGTTCCGGTTTTTGCCTGAACGGAATCGACGCGGCTGCCGGCCCAGGCGAGGTTGTCGCTGAGCTGGGCGAGGATGCTAATTGCATCCTTCAGTGGCGCGTCACCGCTTTCGAATTGCAGCAGCAAAAGAAGATCAGTGGCCTTTTCAAACTCACCGGGAATCCAGTCGGCTTCAGTGGCGATTTCGCCCCCTTGCTCCAGACGCTCTGCAAAATCTTCGACGATTTCCTGACAACTGTTCAGGAATGCGGCGGGTTCAATATCCGATGTCTCGCGCAAGTCGTCATAGATGCTGGCAATTGCCGCCAGCCAGTCTTCAAGGATCGGGTTTTCAAGCGGGGGAAGGGCGGATTCCAGCGTCGCATGAATTGAGGGCGCTTCAACCTGCGCTGGTTCAGCTTCTGCGATGTTCAGGCTGGCCAGAAACGGAAGAAACTCCTGCTCGATGTCATTTTGGGCAGCTTCCAAATCCTTCAAACGCCGCTCGGATGCGACTTGCAGGACCTGTTCGGCCAGATTTTGACCGCCACAGGTCTCCCACAGATCAAAATCAGGCTCGGGTTCTTGCGCCATAGCCTTGACGGCGACCGGTGTGCCAATGGGCACGACAGACCGGAAGAATTTACCTTTTTCTTTTTCCAACCGGTGCAGAACACGGTCCAGCGCGTCCCGAACCGGGGGGAGATCCGCGTGGGTTACGGCCAGCAAACTGTTCGAGCGCAACTCTTGCGGAACTTGTGCCCACAGGTGGCGCTCAGTCTCACGCCAGGCATTGGTTCCGTTCGTGCACCAGATGGCACAATCGACATAGGACAATAGGTCCAGAGTGGACTTGTAGGTGTCATCCAGGGCGCCGGTTCCCGGCAGATCGAATAATGAAATCTCTTGCAGGGCAGGGGTATTCAACCCAACCGAGATAAAATCAGGGTTATCAGCCGCGGCTTTTTCCAGCGCAATGCCGGAATAGACTTTGGGCTCTTTGTCCCACCAGCCAACCGTGGTTTCCGGTGCGTCCGCATAGGCCACGATGACCAATGGCAGTTTCAGATGCTGCGGACCCGTGGGCAGAATGTCCGCCCCGGCCAGCATGTTTGCGAGGCTGGATTTCCCGGCCCCGAATTCCCCGGCAAAACCGATATTGACCGCATTCGAAAGCCGTTCGGCATGGAACAAGGCGCGCTCGCGCATCTTGTCCAGACCGGCCTCTGACGGCAGGTTTTCGGTGGCGGTCAGGAAGCGTTCAAGCTTGCGTACTTCCTGTTCGGTTCCGGGAAATTCAATCATTCCGCAGCCTCTGCTAATTTCTTGTCCGCGCTATTGCCGCCGAATACCGCATCCAGATCATCTGCGACACGTTGCGCCTGATCGAATGCTGCCTGTGCTTCTGCACGAACATTGGTTTGGCCGGTTCCGACCCGTTGTTCAAGATGTCCGGCCAACAATGCCATATAATGGTCAAGAACGGTGTTCAGACGCTCAAGCAGATCGGCGCGCGCCGTGTCCACCAGATCGTCCCCGATCATTTCGAATTCCTGAACGATCATTCGCTCGGCCCGAGCGACCACACTTTTGCGCGAAATCAGCCGGGACAACCAGCTGACGCGCAATTCCACGGTGATGCCCCGGGTCAGTGCAGTGGTATCCGGACGGAACCACCGAACCGCACTGGTGTTCATCCGACTATCGGTCGGGTCCTGCCAGCCGGGCAGGGCGCGAAGCGCGGCATTGCTGTTCATGTCGACGGCGTAAAGTTCGCTGAGCATTCGCTGCCGCACCACCTGTGTTGCACCCTGAACCAGCTCGCGCATGCGATCCCGCAGCGGCGAAAAGTTCAATTCAGTGTCACCGCCCTTGGCCAACAAAGGGGAATCGCCATTCGGTCCGCGGACAACGGCGGAGACGGCTTCGGATACAGTGTCATCCATGACGCCGCGAAGATTGGCCAACACATCATCCATATCGTCAATGATCTGTGTGGTTTTTTGCGAAACCAGCGCGCGCAGCTCGGCCAATGTTTTGTCGTTTTCGTCGCCGTCGGTAATGTCGGCGGAGTTTTCGTCGTCAATTACGCGCAGATGGGCCTTAGACCGTTCCAGCTCACCTTGCGCAAAACTGTTAAGGTGCTGCCAGGCCATCTTGAGCTGTTCGTCACGGGGCCCTTGGGTCAAGGCGTGCGTAACGTGGCGGCGCAGATCGGGTAGACCAGAGGCGATCATTGCGGCAAAGCGCAAAACGCCCTCACGGCTGATTGGGCCGGGGCCCTGTTTGATCTCTTCTACACCGTCCAGATATTGCTTCATCTGCTCGGGGTGGGCGCGCAGCCAAGCCAGAACGTGATCGTGGTTCACGCCGGTATCGTCACCAGTCAAGGCATAATGGGCCCATTGGGCGCTGCCCATCAGAACATCAATGTCCGAGTTGCCCAGGGCTTTTTCCAGGCCATCCAACACGTCCGTCCGGACTTTTCCAGCGTCTTCAGCGCCGCCGCCCAGTTCGTCCACGCGATTGATGAAGACGACGATCTGCCCCAGTTCCAGCGCCTGCATCAGGCGGAACAACTTAAGATCCGCACGGGACAGCGCCTGATGTGCGGACAATACAACAACAAAGAAATCGGATTCCTTGAGGTATTGGCGCGAGATTTCTTCGCGGATCAGCAGCGGGTCGTTGACGCCGGGCGTATCCGTGACCGTCAGCGGGAACGGAAAATGGCCAATGTCAAAGTAGACCTCGGCCTTGCGCGTTATGTCACTGTACAGTCCCCGATCTGAACCGGGGTCGTATTCTTCGCTGTCGGTCGGATCGTCACCCGCACAAACATAACGGGCCAGATCGTCCGAGTTAAGATGCTCCAGATCGTGATGCTGACCCAGCAACTGCTCATAGCTGTCGCCTAATCGCAGTTGGGCGCGGGTTTTCATCGCGTCGACCTGCTCTTCGATCATCTCGCGCTTATAGCTGTCCTCGTCGTCGGGGAACATGTTGCGCAGCTCTTCGCCCTCGGCGATCAGCGCCTGCCACTGACGGTTATCGAAGAAATGAAATTCGGCCCCTTGGGTCCGACCCGAGGGGTGACCGAAATGCATGTCGGTGATCACGGTCGTCCACGGATTAACATCCGAGGGCAGGTATTCGGCCTGCCCCGTAAACCCGTTGATAAGGCGGGACTTGCCAGCCTTGATTTGCCCGACAAATGCAATTGACGGTTTCAGATTTGAAAGATCGCCTACAATGCGCGAAATAAACTGGCGGGTCTCGTCGTTGCTGACCCCGTTCATGTCTTCGGCGATTCGAATTAACTCACGACGGTTATTTTCACTCATACTGTTACCCTGGGTACTTGCAATCACAGATTGAATTAGTCGAAAAATTGAATATTACGGGCGCTATCATTTGGAACGCTCCGTCAGAGATGTCCACAGATTCACAATGGCGCCTAGCTTGCGCGCCTCGTGAACGACCATGGAGAATTCCTTGCCGTCATTCAGGACGGCCAAACCAGAACCTTTACCGCCGGACGGACGCATGACGATCAGTTGCGGATGATCCAGCGCGGCGGCAGCGTCTTCATCCCAGCCCGACAGGTCACGTGCGAACTGCGCCAGCAAAGTTTCATCTGCATGTAATGGCTGATCTTCACTACAGTCGCCGTCAGCCTGAACCATTTCCCCGTCTTCGGCCTTGACCTGTATGCGACCAACGGCCAAACGCTGGCTGCTGTGATAGAACTGGTTAGCCAAATCGCTGGCTTCGTCTGCTGGTTCCACATCAATTGCGGGTTCGGCAGTGTCCGGAACGACTGCTATTACGGGTTCAGCTGGCAATTCGATCATCGTGCAAGCACTAGCGATTTCGCTAAAAGTGATTCCGACATCGTCCGCTTCCAGCGTGGCGTCCGGCCGCAGAGATATCAGGTTGAGCGGTGCAGGCGCCGCGGCAATATCGGTTACCAACTGTGCCAATTGGCCAGCCAGCGTATCGCGCTCTTCGGTCTCAAAATCAGGCGCAACGCCGGATCGGACACGAAAGACATCAGTAACCCGAGAGCTGTTGACCTCAATCGCGAGACAATCGCCATTGGCAGCCGTAAACTCTAACCGGCGCGGCAAAACAGTGCCACGGATGGACTGCAACACCTTTTTGCGACGCTCAAGCGCAGTGTCACCAGCAAGCGCGACGGCTGGCTCCAGTCGGGCAACCGATGATCGCCCAATGTCCTCGAGCAAATCGAGTATGTTTGTATCCATCATGCCGTGACCCCCTCTGGTCCCGTCTAAACTGCGGCCGCGACGGGCCCCAGACTGAGATGCGATTTTGTCAGTGCCAATCCTACATTCGCGCTGTTGCGACAGATGTAGCAGACCACATGATCCGGATAGGCCTGCGTCCGCAAGAAAATGTTCAACCGATCCTTTGAAAACACCGCGATTTCCCCAAATCCCGGATTTTCGGTATCAGCATTACCCGATTTCCGCAGCAAGGCTTCAAAAGCACCCACGCCGCCGCCCTGAAACAGGTTCGCCACTGCAAGCGCAAGACTGTCCAGCACTTCGGCGTCCTCTTGATCGCGGACACTGGTCCCCAATAACATCCCTGTTTCCATGTCGACATACCCGGCTGCGACGCAGTCGGGTATCGTTTCCATCGCAGATTTCAGTGCGGCTTCGATAGACATCGGGCTTCCCGTCCTTCTACCTTGGTTTCACGTTATAAAACATGCCATTCAGCCCCGCCCTTGTTCCCGGCTTTCGGAAGCGTTGAAACGTCTTTTTTCGCGTCGCGGGCGCCGTGTTCAGCGGCGATCTTGTCGAACTCGTCCAGGAAGGCCACAAAAACCTTTTTCAGGCCTTCCGGGTCTTCGGGAAGATCCTCACCAGCGGTGATCTCGCGCCACATCGCCGATGCGCTGAGTGTTGATCCGGCGTCCGCATTCAGCAATTTCTCTAAGGATTCAGCCTCGGGCCCTGTCTCGGACGTTCCGTTTGACATAGGCACGACCTGTGTTTCGATCAGGCCGTTGGTTTCGGGTTCCAGTTCGAACTCATCGGCTGCACCATCCGATTGCTCGGCGAGCAATGCAACGATTGACGACACAGATGTGTCAGCGCGTTGTGCGTCTGCTTCTGGGTTTTCGGATACAGCTTCGTCAGCCAGCTTATCCTCGATCGAAGCCAACAGGTGATCCTGACCATCGGAGGCGGTGTCAGACTGATTTGCCTCGCCTTCACCCTCGGCTTCCAGTTCCAAGGTCTCTTCTTCGTCGAAATCCTCGTCATCCAGGTCAAGAAACGCGTTTTCTTCCGAAGGGATCTCGGCAACATCGGCCAAATTCAGAGGCTGACTGGGCGTTTCCCGGAAAAAAGAGCGCAATTCGTCCTGATCGGTCTCAGGCGTGGTCTCTTCCGAGATCGCGGTCATTTCAGCCCGCAACCGTTCGGCCTCATCCGCGTCAATGCGAGGTGCGCGTTCAGTGTCGCCTGAGCGTGCCTCGACCCGGGCAGGACGGACCGGAAAGCTCGTTACAACTTCGTCCTGCAGATTTTCGTCCTGAACGGGATCGACCAGCTTTAGCGGGGCAGGCTGCTCTGCGCTCTCGGCGGGTTTGCGCGGACGGACAGGTTGCACACTGGGCATATGGGCAAGACTGTTGTCGATCTGGTAACGCGCCAGCATGTCTGCCCGGCTGTCCATGATCTGTTCGGTGATCTCAAGAAAGCTGTCCACCATCTTGCCGCCGCCACTGCGTCCCCACATTTCGGCGTCGCCACTCTTGTCGCGCGCGGTAATAGCATCGCGGGCCGAGAACAGAATTGATCGATTGAACAGATGCCCGGCCTCGCGGTTTACACGGCGCAACACCTTCTGACGGTCCTTCGTGCCCAGTGTATCCGCGCGGGTGACCAACAACAGCGAGTTGTGTTGCAACCGTTCCGGCAGGGCGACCCATGTCGCCCGTTCGGTCTCGCGCCAGGCTTGGGTTGCATGTGTGCACCACAGCACGCCATTGGCCTGACCTACGGCGCGACGCCAAACATCGGTTGAAATCTTGGGGTCCGAGATACCTGGCGTGTCGATCAGATCAACCGCTTCGAGAATGTCGGATTCAAGAAAAATACGAACGAATTGGGCGTCGTTTACACCGACTGACTCCAATGCTTCCAACTCGATGTTTTCGCGTGTGCCGTCATGGCGCTGCACATAGGCAGATTGCTTGCCCCAACTGAACCAGACGGGAGGCAATTGTGTGGCCGTCACCTGAGTCGGCAGCGTGTGCGACCGAAGCAGAAAGTTCATTAGCGTCGATTTGCCGGCGCTGAATTCACCCATAAGCGCAAAGATAGGCTTGCGGCGGGACCACTGCTCAATGCGTTCCCATGCCTTGGGCGAGACGAAACGGGTTTGTGAGTCTTTTGCCATATCGCTACTTATGCTGCCTCGTTACTAAGATCTTTCAGGATGTCGCCCAGAATATCGTCACGCGATTTCTGTGGTGTCAGTCCTGCCATCAGAGCTGCGTTGCGGCTCGGGTCACTCTCGGCCGAAGCCGAAATGCTAAGCAACGTCTCTTTCTGCTCGCGCATGAAATCCGACAGGATCGCGCGAACGTTTTCCAACACGGCTGCAACCTGATTTTCCTCGATGTCCTTGGTGATCGAATTCGCCTCGGACGCGATCAGGCGCGTATAGTCGGCTGCATAGGCTTCGAACCCTTTGCGGCGCTGCCACCAGCGACGCCACCAGGTGCTTTGCAAGTCCAATGCGATTGTTCGTCCAATTCCGAGTGGGGGTGGTACACGCGGAACAATGGGTGCTTCGATACTGAACTCTCCCAGGTGGTTGCCCAGTATCTTCTGATAAAGCGTCTCAATATCTGCGGCCGCCGTATTGTACAGCGCACCAGCTTCTTTGCGCATCGACCGCGCAAAGCTGAAATACGCGGCCTTTTGCAAGGTCCGCAGACCCGCCGGGTCATACTGCCACGTGCCTTGTTCGCCGTTCCGCTCAAGGTGGGCAATCAGCGAATCCGTTGCACGTTTGACAAAGTTGGTTTCCGCTGAATTCAGTCTCTCCAACACCTTCGCACGCAAGGATGCCGTCAGTTCAGCTACTTTCTTTTCGTATTGATCCGAGAGTGTGGCAATCGCTTCTTCTGGCGATACACCATCAAGATCACGCACAAGACCTTCGCCGCCCGAAAGGGTCTTGGCAACGGCCGTGGCGCGGATTTGGCTGGCGATGTTGCGGGCGCGGTGGCGGACGCGATCCAGCAGACGGGTGCCTGCGCCTTCTGCGATGCGCTCGTTCATGGCCAACAACAAATCGGGCAAGCCGGACAGTGCCCAGATCTTGTCGAGCGAGGGTGCCTGATCGCCAAAACCGGCAGCCAGATAGAACGTGTTTAACGCCTCGCGCGATTCATCGGACAGAATCTCGGGGTTGCCGGTCAACGCGGCTTCGGCCCACAATGCGCTGCCAAAGACAACGCTGGTACTGGCATCGATATTGTTCTGCTTGAGCGTGTCCTGGATACGGTCACGGATTTCCGGGACCTGATTGACCGGATCCGCCAATTCGTCAATTCGGTTCACAAACAGGATGATCTGCCGGTTCTCAAACTGGGCGATGATCCGCATCAGCGCCATGTCCATGGTTGTAAGCGCCTGGCTGGCGGCAAGAACAACAACGCAGACTTCAGATCCACGCAAGCTGCGCAGGGTGATCTGTTCGCGGACCATAAAGGTATCGTTGACACCCGGCGTGTCGCACAGTTTGAGCGCAATCGGGTATTGCGGGATGTCCATATACAATTCTGCCGACTTCGTCACATCGGCGAACCGCCCGGTCTTGGGGTTGATGTCCGGGTCATCTTCGTCACCCAGGCAGACATAGCGCTGGATCAGCTCTTCGTCGAAGTAATCATATTGATGGCTCTGCCCCAGAATCAGATCGAAATGCTGGCCCAATCTGGATTCGGATTTAGCCTTCATCTCGCCGATCTGGCGGCGAATGTCATCCATCTCGTAATCGGCACCGGCGCGGTTTGCCAGTTCACCCAGACGGCCGCCGCCGACCATCAGGTTGTCCCATTCTTCTTGTTCAAAGAAGGTAAATTTGGCGCGTTTGTCGCCTTCGGTTCGGGTGTTGATGTTCAGTGTAGTCACCACCGACGTCCACGGGTTTACATCCGATGGCAGCAGGGCAGGGCGCCCGGCCAGGATGTTCACGATCGAAGACTTGCCGGCCTTGACTTGCCCGACCATCGTAACGCTGGCCGAGAAATTCTCCATCCGGGTCTTGAGCGTGGCAAGACGGGCGGACGAACGTGCATCCGCCACCTCTGTCAATTGATCAATCTGTGCGGTCAGCGAGTTCATCGCTGACGTCATAGGCGTCAGTGCCTCATTGCCAACTGACAAAAGATGGTCGTTGCGCGCCATGTTCAGCCTCCGGTTCCTGTCGCGGCCAACGTGTCAGTTGGCGTGCTGGTCATGGTGTCGATTCGGGCGATCAGATTCAGCGCATTGCCCAGGATCGCAGCTTCGGCCCCCGGCGAAATCGATTCGAAGGTGTGGCAATCCGCCAGAACTTCGATTGAGCTAAATCGCTCGCTGTTTTCAAGGCGGGCAAGACGACGCCCGGTCGGAAAGCCCTCGGATTTGGTTTCGGGCAGCGGCATACGCGAGTTGGCTAGCAAGTATCGCCGCCCCGAGCGCGTGCGCAATGAAACGCCAAACCCGGTGTTTGGATGGTCGCGGTTCAGGGATTTGAGTTCGCCAAGAAAACTTTCGCGCGCAAGACCAACGGCTTCTTGCTCGGCAGCAGCGGAGTTCATCATATTGGTCACGTTTCAGACCCTTGTACTGGAGTTGAGCGAAAAAACTCGTACAGCGCCCGAAGGCAAAAAAGACTCATTAACTCCTTGTGCCTATAAGCGGCTTTCAAGGCGGTCTTATTTTGACGCGAATAAGATTTTTTGGCGTTTGAATTGTGTCGCAATTGTGGTCGGTGGTATTCTTCAACCACAACTTACGGGCGTATTTTCGGCATCGATGTAGACAGCGCCATTTACCGTTTGCAGCATTCAAGAGGACAAAACTTGCAACGGCGCAAATGTGTGGTACTTTTGAGGGCGAATTTAGTATATTGTTAATAAACGAAAATTTTCCATCTCTTTTGAAGTCAGCCCAACATTATTTACGCAGAGGCGTCTGTAAAATTTGTGTTTGTTGTAATCGTCTTTGGATTCTCACCATTGCAGGATCTTAAATGAGAGGCACTTTACTCAACGTTAGATAGTTTTCAAACTATCACCAAAAGGACCTGAATGTTGCTAAATACAAAACAATGAAATTGAAAAATTTGACCTGGGAATCTCTTTAAACTGTTCGGAAAACGCCAAAAATCAGACTGCTTTCCGGTCGCGAACAGCAACATATGAGAAAAACCCGCATCCCGCTTGGCAGCGGCGTCCAGTAGACATCATATTTACACGGCGGTCAGTTCAGAAGCATATTCTTCCGATGTCATCAATTATCTTGTGCACAACTCAATTTTACCTCTCGCACTCCGCAGCAAGCTTTGCTATTCACGCCGACATTCTGGCACTGAGTGCTTGGGTTGCGGGTGTGGCGAAATTGGTAGACGCACCAGATTTAGGTTCTGGCGCCGCAAGGCGTGGGGGTTCAAGTCCCTCCACCCGCACCATATCGTTTCAGAGAATTTTCTATTCCGGATCGCCTTTGCAGGCTTTCAGGCAATCGATAAAGTTCTATATTGGACAGCCGACTGGATTTTGACACCTGAACAGTCGGGTGCGTTCGCGAAGCGAACGATTAGGTGACTGCATCTATAGTGAATACACCGGTCTCCATGTCTTGGAACGGCGGGTTGCATGGCCTTCTTTTTGGAACGTGTTGTCAGGAGAACAGGTAGTAGGTCGTTGGGGAAGTGGCCAAAATAGCCAACGCAGCGACTAGCCAAACCAAGACACAAACCCAGTAGGTTCCCGGATTTTCGGCACGGGTTACCCGTTCCCACAAGTAGGTCGAACCAAATGCCAAGTCTCTGATAGCCCATATCAACAAGCCAAGCCCTACATAGAACCAAATATCCATAATTCCCTCGCGTGATGATTTTGGCGCAACTTAGGTTGTCATAAATGATTGCGCAATTGTGTATTGATCATTTACGGACAATTGCCAGGAAAAGGGTTTGTCTAAGGCTGGTCTGTCGGCGATCACTTCACTTTCATAGCACGCGCATGCGGACCCACAACGTCGCCGCTATTGCCCTACCAATCCCATCTGGCGCACGGCCAGATCGCGCATGATCTCTTCGGATCCGCCGCCAATTGCCATTATTTTGATTTCGCGCCAGGCACGCTCGACAGGGTTACCCAGCATGTACGCGGCACCGCCAAAGATCTGCATCGCCTCGGAAGCAACAAATTGCAGCGACGTCGTGGCCTGAACTTTGGCCTTGGCAATTTCGGCGACAGGCATCAGGCCCAGCTCGATCGCCCAGCAGATCCGCTCGATATATGCCTCATTCATATCAATCCGGGCGGACATTTCTGCAAATTTGTGGCCAATGACCTGATGTTCGACCAGTCGCTTGCCGAATGTCTCGCGTTCACGTGCCCAATCCAGCGCACTGTCGTAGCATAGTTTCATCATTCCCAGTGAAGCGGATGTCAGGCCGAGCCGTTCAAAGTTGAAATTGTTCATGATTGCGATGAAGCCCCTGTTCTTAGGCCCCAACAGAGCAGTAGAATCCAGCTCGCAATCATCGAAATGCAGCGTCGCTTGCTGTGAACTGTGCCAGCCCATCTTGCCGCCCAACGGTGTGCGGCTGAACCCGGTCGCGTCATGAGGGACTAAAAACAACGAAATGCCGGTCAATCCTGGGTCACCGGTACGGGCACCAACCACAAACCATTCGGCATCCATCCCCCCGGTGATATAGGTCTTTTCCCCGTTCAGAATCCATTTGCCGCCTTTGCACTCGGCCCTTGTTTGAATATTGGCAACGTCCGACCCTGCGCCCGGTTCGGTGATCCCAAGGGCCGACATCATGCGCCCCGAGATGATCTCGGGCAGCACTTTTTGTTTGAACTCCTCGGAAGCGAATTTCGCAATTGGGCTGATTGAAATCGTGCGCCCCCCCACGGCGGCTCCGATACCGGATGCCCCACAGCCAAACAGGATTTCGCTATAATCATGGCGCATAAATGCATTGTCGAAACCCAGACCGCCGTATTCCTCATCGATCCCAAAGCCAAATACTCCAAACTCAGCGATCGCTGCATGCAGTTCCCATGGGACGCTGCGATCCGCCTCCCATTGCTCAATATGTGGTTTGATTTCGGCATCGACAAATCGCTGGAAATTCCCGCGGAAAGCTTCGCGTTCCGGGGTCATGAAAGGGGATGGCAGGGTCATTCGACCTCCTCGACGTCATGTTCGGGCAATACTTGAAGCTGGCTTTCCATCATGCGGGCAAAGCGATCCATCATCTGCGTAAGGTATTCTGGCGACGAGACGAATTTCTCATGCAACAACAAACCACGCAGGAAATTCCGAGCGATGCTCCACAACAATTCAGTGTCGTTACGGTCACCCGTTGCGCTGACATATCGGGCGGAGATCAGGCTGAGGTTCGATTTGTCCCAGTCTCTCAGGCTTTTTTCCAGCATTCCGAACAGTGCCGGGTCGGTTCGGCAAGCAACCAGAATCTCGACTATGGCACGTCCGCCTGCGGAATTTACGATATTGGCCCAGGCGGACATAATCAGATCATAGACGGGCTGAGGGGCGCGATCATGTGGCCATAGCGGGTTTTGCGCATTGCCCAGCAGTCGCATCGCGGTTGCTGCGACCAGGGCCTGTTTCGTGGGGAAGTGATGCGTAATTGCCCCGCGTGAGATGCCCGCCTTGGCCTGCACCTTGGCAAAAGTAGTCTCGGCATACCCGAGCTGATCCAGACAGGTGACCGTCGCATTGCAGATTTTGACCTGCATATCCCGGGACCTTTGATCCTGGACCGAGGATTTCTTTGGCATCTTATCTATCATCTTCCGTCGCGTCGCAGTGGTAAATCTTCGTTGACCAAGGCAGTCAGTGGATCATAAAAACAGAACAGTTGGTCTGTAAACTGCAGATCGTACCCAAGTGGGAGAGACGTGGCGTGACACATTCTCTGCGGATCGGAGGAGCAAGTGGTTTTTGGGGGGATGCCCCTCATGCGACACAGCAATTGCTGCGTGCCCCAAAGATTGACTTTCTGGTCTACGACTACCTGGCCGAAATCACCATGTCGATCATGGCCCGCGCCCGCCTTAAAGACCCCCAAAAGGGATATGCGGTGGATTTCGTCTCTGACGTTATAGCCAACAATTTAACCCAGATCGCCGAGCAGGGCGTCAAGGTGTTGTCAAATGCGGGTGGGGTCAACCCAGTGGCCTGTGCTGTTGCTTTGCGTCGCAAATCTGCTGAATTGGGATTGAACGTGAAAGTCGCAGTGGTCGAAGGCGACGACCTGCTGCCACGTGTTGCTGAGTTTGTCGATCGGACTGAGATGTTTTCCGGTGCGCCGATGCCACCGACCGAAAAGATCGCCTCGGTGAATGCTTATGTTGGGGCAGGGCCGATATTGGCGGCGCTGCACGCCGGGGCTGACATCGTCATCACAGGCCGCTGCGTCGACAGCGCACTTACGTTGGCCGCGTGCATGTATCATTTTGGATGGCGGCACGAGGACCACAACTTACTGGCTGCCGGGTCGCTTGCGGGGCATCTGCTGGAATGTGGACCCCAAGCCACTGGCGGGAATTTCACGGATTGGGAAATGGCGGGGGATATCGCCCAAATTGGCTATCCGATTGTCGAGGTAAGCGCAGATGGCGGGTTGGTCTTGACCAAGCCGAAGGGCACGACGGGATGTGTGGCCCCAGCTTCGGCCTGCGAGCAGATGCTGTATGAGATCGGCGACCCGCAGTCCTATATTCTGCCTGACGTGATTTGCGACTTTTCCAATGTCAGGATTGAGCAATCCGAGCCAGACCATGTAACCGTTTCGGGTGCAAAAGGCCGCGCGCCGACCGGGCAACTCAAAGTGTCCGCCACCTGGGCGGATGGCTATCGCGCGGGCATGACGATTCTGATCAACGGGCGTGAGGCACGACAAAAGGCGAAGACTTTTGCCCAAGCGGGGTTGGATCGCGCGCGCGCTGTCCTGCAACGGATGGGCACCCCCGACTATCGCGAGGTGTCGTTTGAAACCTTCGGAGGTCGGCCTGGCGACGGTGATTACGAAGAGATCTCGTTCAAGGTAGCCGTGAAACACGATGACCCTCGCGCGGTTGGCGTATTCCTGCGTGAAATGACCGGGTGCGCACTGGCCGCACCGCCGGGGTTGCACATCTTTACCGGAGGAGGGCGTCCAAAGCCCTCGCCAGTCGTTGCCCTGTTTTCCTTCTTGGTGCCAAACAACACGCTGACCTATTGCGTAACGATGGATGGGGACGATATCGCATACAATCCGCCGAAAACGTCCCCACAAGACCCGGAACCTGTCCCGGCAAAAGCCCCGGAAATAGCCGATGAAAAGGTGACCAAGTGGATCACATGCCCCTTGGAAGATTTGGCCTGGGCTAGATCTGGAGACAAAGGCGACGCCGCAAACATTGGGGTCATTGTACGTCATGCTACCTTTTTACCCTACATTTGGGCCGCGCTGACCGAAGCGACGCTGGCAGACGTTTTTTCTAACCACCTATCTGGCAGGGTCGAACGGTTCTATCTTCCAGGAACGCATTCCATGAACATTCTGCTGCACAATGCGCTGGGTGGCGGTGGCGTCGCCTCGTTGCGCAACGACGCGCAAGGCAAGAGTTATGCCCAGATATTGCTGGCCACACCGATCAGGATTCCTGCAGAGTTATTCTCATATCCTGAGCGAGGAGAAAGCTGATGGGTTTTGTCAGTAAAGTCGTCCGCGATTCTGACAGCTTTGCCAAGAACCGAGCCGATATGCTGGCTCTTGTCGACGAGATGCGCGCGCTTGAAGCGCGTCCTGTCGCCCTGTCAGAGAAACGGCGCGAACGGATGGAAGCCCGGGGGCAGATCACACCCCGTGACCGTTTGGCCCAACTGTTGGATCCTGGCATGCCTTTTTTGCAACTGCACGGGTTGGCGGGCTACTGCGTCGATACATGCGATCCTGAGCAATCGGTTCCGGGCGCGTCATTGGTCATCGGCATCGGCTTCATCTCGGGCGTGCGTTGCATGATCATCGTCGACGATTCAGGGATCAAGGCCGGCGCGATGGTCGAGATGTCAGCTGCGGCCTTCCTGAGCGCGCAAGACATGGCATTGAAACAGAACCTGCCTTTTGTGCATCTTGTCGAAAGCGCCGGTGCAAACCTGATGGAATACAAGGTCGAATTCTGGGCCAATGGCGGCAAACTGTTCCGCAATCTGGCCCGCCATTCGGCCGCAGGACTGCCCAACATTGCAGTGCTGCACGGCCCGTCAACCGCCGGCGGGGCCTATATGCCCGGCCTTGCAGACTATGTCGTTGGCGTGAAGAACAACGGCATGGCCGCCTTGGCCGGTGCCGCCTTGGTTCACGCGGCGACGGGCGAAAAGGCCAATGACCGTGATCTGGGCGGGTCCGAGATGCATGCCACCACATCCGGGCTGGTCGACTATCTGGCCGAGGATGATGCGCACGGTATCGAAATGGCGCGGAACGTGATGGCCCGGCTGGATTGGAACAAATCCTTGCCTGTGCGTCGCAGCAAAGAAGTGCAGCCACCGAAATATGATGCGGATGAGATCGCAGGCATTGTTCCAACCGATTATCGCGTTCCCTATGACGTCCGCGAGGTTGCGGCCCGCATAGTAGACGGCTCGGATTTTGAGGATTTCAAGCCCGACTATGGCTCGGCGACTGTCTGTTTGCAGGCCGCAATCAATGGTATCGCTGTGGGTATTCTTGGAAACAACGGGCCACTGGACCCTGCAGGCGCGAACAAAGCCGCACAGTTTATCCAGTTATGTGGTCAGGCCGATATTCCCCTTATTTTTCTAAATAATATCACAGGGTTCATGGTCGGCACCCAATATGAACAAAGCGGCATGATCAAGCATGGGGCCAAGATGATCCAGGCCGTTACGTCGGTCGATGTGCCCAAGATCACGCTCTATGTCGGGGCAAGTTTCGGGGCCGGCAATTACGGGATGTGCGGCTACGCCTATGACCCGGACTTCCTGTTCGCCTGGCCCAATGCGGCAACGGGCGTAATGGGAGGTGAGCAAGCCGCCGGGACGATGGAACTGGTTGCGCGCGCAGGGCTCAAACGCAAAGGGATCGACCCCGACGAAGCCAAACTGACTGCGCAAAAGGCAGCGATCACAGCACATTTCACACGACAGGAGAATGCATTTTACACCTCGGGCCGGTGTATCGATCATGGCGTCATCGACCCCCGCGACACGCGGCGTGTGCTGGGTTTTTGCCTTGAAACCTGCCTTGAGGGTCGCGCGCGAACGGTCAAACCCAGTTCGTACGGGGTGCACAGGTTCTGACCATGCTGCATTACTCACCAAATCCACATCCAAGATAGATAGCAGAGGCTGAGGCATGACATTCGACACGCTTCTCGTTGCCAATCGTGGGGAAATTGCCGCGCGTATCATGCGAACCGCCCGGTCGCTTGGCCTGCGCACAGTGGCCGTTTATACAAGCGCTGACGCTCGGGCACCCCATGTCGAACTTGCTGATGAGGCAGTTTGGATCGGTGAAAGGCCGATTGGTGCCAGCTATCTGAACGTAGAAAAAATCATTGCTGCGGCTCAGGAAACTGGGGCAGGGGCGATCCACCCGGGCTATGGGTTTTTGTCCGAAAATGCGGGTTTTGCAGAGGCAGTCGAGGCCGCGGGTTTGACTTTTATCGGACCCGATCCCGAAGCGATCCGGCTGATGGGCGACAAGGCCGTCGCCAAACGCCTTATGATTGGCGCGGGCGTTCCCTGCGTTCCAGGGTATGAAGGCGATGATCAATCGGGTTCCGTACTGGTCGCTGAAGCGAGCAAAATCGGTTTTCCCATCATGGTCAAAGCAGCAGCTGGTGGCGGTGGACGCGGAATGCGCGTGGTCCAATCCGCAGACACTCTTTCTGAGGCGATCGCGCTTGCCAGATCCGAGGCCGAGAACGCTTTTGGATCCGGCGAACTGATCCTTGAGAAAGCGATCGGTGATGCGCGCCATATCGAATTTCAGATTTTTGCCGATGGGTACGGGAACGTAATTCATCTGGGTGAAAGGGAATGCTCGATTCAGCGTCGCCACCAAAAAGTCATCGAAGAAGCCCCAAGCCCGGTCATGACGACAGAGTTGCGCGCAAAAATGGGGGCTGTGGCGATTGAGGCGGCCCGTGCGGTGAGCTATCGCGGCGCCGGAACCGTGGAGTTTCTTTTGGATCCGTCCGGCGTGTTCTATTTCCTTGAAATGAACACCCGACTGCAGGTTGAGCATCCTGTGACCGAGATGGTCACTGGCCTCGACCTAGTGGCGCTACAGATCGCTGTCGCGCAGGGTGATGCCCTTCCAATCTCTCAGGAAGACGTCACCATGAACGGCCATGCCATCGAGGCGCGGCTTTACGCCGAAGACCCTGCTAATGGATACCTGCCGGTAACCGGTCCAATTGATTTCTGGCAGGCTGCGACTGGACCCGGAGTGCGTGTTGATTCAGGCATTCAGCAGGGACAAGAGGTATCGCCTTTCTATGACGCCATGCTTGCAAAGATCATCGCGCACGGTCCAACCCGCGAAACGGCACGTGCGCGGCTGATCAAGGCTGTGCATGAAACTATTTTGCTGGGAACGGTGACAAATTCGCGGTTTCTTGCAGATGTGCTGCAGCACAGAGATTTCATTGCCGGCGATGCAACGACAACATTTCTGGATCGGACCTACCCCCGGGGCTTTCCTGCGTACCGGGTAACTGCGCAGGATGTCGCCTTGGCCGTTGCGCTGTTGTTGGATGCGGATCAGGCTCGCGCAAGGGCTGCGGCGGGCTATGTCTCAGCCGAACAGCTGGGTTGGTCCAGCGCGGCGTTACCGCCGTTCGCCGTGACGCTTGCCTATGGTGACGAAGAGATACAAACGCGCGCACTCTCTCGCCCCGATGGATGGACGGTATGGGTTGAAGGCAACGCGTATGATGTCTCGTTTATCAAGCGCAGCAGCGGGAAGGTCCGGGCACGCATAAATGACAACACCGTCGACGCCACCGCATACATAACCCGCGACACAGCCCAGATCGCCATCGGCGCCGAGCGCCTGGCGTTTCGACGCCTGCGTCCCGGTGCATTGGATGCGGGAACGATCGCTAGCGGTCGCGTCACCGCCCCCATGCCGGGTGCCCTGGTCGAGGTGGCGGCAAGACCCGGTCAAAGCGTTTCCAAAGGCGACTGTCTGGCCATTCTCGAAGCCATGAAGATGCAACACCAGATCACTGCCGCCGTTGCTGGCGTCATCACCTCTGTCCACGTTGAGGTCGGGCAGCAGCTGAGCGCGGGGGATGTGATGATCGAGATTGACGAAATATAGATAGAATTGGGTGTGTCGGCCACCGCCGCTCAGGCACCGCATCCGGGGACATCGAATAGGCAAACACAAATTCGAGGGAACAAGCAGTGCAACAGGCAACGGATTTTCTGCAAGAAAGCGAGGCATTGTTTGCCATTCTGGACGATTTTCCGGGCGATCAATGGGAAGTACCAACTCAGTTCAAGGGTTGGACGCTGAACGATGTTCTGGTGCATCTGCACTATTGGAACCAGATGGCGGATCAGTCGCTTCAGGACCCCGACGCGTTCACAGCCCGCATTGGCGCATTGTTTGTCAAAGCCAAGGCCGAAGGGCTGCGCGCAGCCGAGAACGAAGCGATCTTGCTGCGCGGGAACGAGCTGCGCGATTCCTGGCGGACACTTTACACAGATATTGGCGCGCGTTGGGCCGATCTCGATCCAAAGCACCGGGTGAAATGGGCCGGTCCGGATATGTCTGTACGCTCGTCGATCACGGCCCGCCAGATGGAGACTTGGGCGCATGGGCAAGAGGTTTTTGACGTTCTTGGTGTCGAGCGCGTCGAACATGACCGGGTCAAGAACATCGTCATTCTGGGTGTGAACACGTTTGGCTGGGCCTATCAGGTCAACGGCAAACCTGTGCCCGAGGCGATGCCGCGGCTTGAACTGACCGCGCCATCTGGAGCCTTGTGGGAGTTCGGTGAACGGGGGGACAATCGGATAACAGGCCCTGCGGTAGAGTTTGCACAGGTCTCAGCCCAAACCCGCAACATCGCGGATACATCGCTGAAGGTGGATGGGCCGGTTGCTGCCGAATGGATGTCAATCGCGCAGTGTTTTGCCGGTGGTCGCGAAACGCCCCCTGCACCGGGCAGCCGTCACCGCGCTCGGGGCGCGCAGATCGCGTGAAAGAAGTTGAATGTAAGCCTTGAACCCGGCACAAAAGGAACCACCCGTCCGACCGAAAGCGAAGATATGCTGCTGTTTAATGTGACAAAACTTGCATCTGGCCTGATCGTCGCTGTTGTCATCGGCTGGCTGCTGGTGCTGGGCAAAAGCATCCTTCTTCCGGTGCTTTTGGGCATAATCGGAATATACATTCTGGACTCGACCGCCTCGTCAATCGGCCGTGTTCCGGGGTTGCGCCACATACCACGCCGCGGGCGCCGTTTGCTTGCGCTGCTTGCCATATTTCTAACGTTGGTTCTGATAGGGGTCTTTCTTGAGGCAAACGCGCAAGCGGTCGCCCAGAATATCCCGCGTTACCAAACCAATTTAAAAGCGCTGATTGACTCGGCAATGGCGATGTTGGGCGTCAAAAAACTGCCGGATTGGTCCACGATCGAGCAGACGATTGCTGGCAAGTTCGATATTTTGGGTTTTGTGCAGGGGACGCTTTCCACAGTGCAGGGTTTCGGGACGGTCATGTTGATGACAATCCTTTATATTGTGTTCATCCTGTCCGATCTGGATGACATGCCGGAAAAAGTTAGAAAGGCGTTGGGTGATGCCGAAACAGCTGACCGGTCGCTGCAAATCGTCGCCCAGATCAACCAGAAGATTGGCAGCTACCTAAGTGCAAAGACCCTGATCAACGTCATTCTGGCTGTGATCTCCTATGTGATCATGTTGTTGCTTGGGATCGAGTTCGCAATGTTCTGGGCTATATTGATCGGACTTTTGAACTATATCCCATATCTGGGTTCAATCGTGGGTGTTCTGTTTCCCGTCATGCTGAGCCTTGTGCAATTCGGCGGCATCTGGCACGCCGGTGTCGCGCTGATCGCGCTTATGGCCGCTCAGCTGTTTGTCGGAAACTTCCTTGAACCCCGCTTGGTCGGAAACTCGGTGAACCTGAGCGGATTTATGGTGCTGTTTTCGCTGACGATCTGGACCGCGATGTGGGGTCTGGCAGGCACCATATTGGCGATACCGTTGACTGCCGTGGTAATGATTATCTTGTCGCAAATCCATTCTACGCGACCGCTGGCGATTTTGATGTCAGAAAGCGGCGAACTTGACTGATTGCTCCAAAGCCCGGTTTTAAGTGTTTAAAAAATTCGCCATCTTCGGTGCGCGACCGCCACCCATTAGTCGGGGTGGCAGCCGGCTTAAAATCTTTGACGTTTAAAGTTTAATGCGGAACGCGGCAAAACCATCGGCGCCTTCGCCTGCGTCTTCGATCACCACTCCTTTGACATCGCTCATATAGTCGCGCGCTTTGGGGCCGGTTTCGAAAAGCACCGTGGTATCTGCGAGCGGGGCGAAGGACCAGTTGGCGTCCGCTTTTGGATCAATTGTGCCCTGCTCGACAATGTAGCGAACGATGACGTCGCGGTTGGTATCAGGGGCCTCGAAGACAATCGTGTCGCCCAATGCGCCCGGGAAGGACCCGCCGCCAGACGCGCGATAATTGTTGGTGGCGATGATGAATTCCATGTCATCCGTAACCGGCGTGCCGTTGAAGGACAGGTTCACAATCCGTGCCGCGTCTGGGTTCACTTCTTCGCCTTTTGGTCCAAATCGCGAGGGCTGGGACAGGTCGATCTGATAGGTCACGCCGTCCATTACATCAAAATTGTAGGATGGGAACTCTGGGTTCAGCAGGATTGCGTCGGCTGAGCCCGGCTCAATCTGATTGAACATGCCTGCCGAACGCTCCAGCCAGCCTCGAACCTGTGCCCCGTTTACGCGGACCGCCCGCACGGTGTTTGGATAGAGGTACAGGTCAGCCACGTTTTTGATAGCCACATCGCCCGCTGGAACGTCGGTATAATACTCTGGCCCACCACGCCCACCGGCCTTGAAAGGGGCGGCGGCTGATAGGATGGGCAGTCCTTCGTGCTCGGTGCCCTTCATCATCTCTTCAACATACCATTTTTGCGCGATCGACACGATTTGCACCGATGGATCATCCGCGACGAGTGCGAAGTAGCTGTGCAAAGGCGCGGACGTCTTCCCAACGGCGCGGCGCACATATGCCAATGTTTCGTCGTGATCTTTGGCGACCGAATCCAGCACGGACTGGTCGTCGCCCACCAGCGCGGTGATTGAACGATCTTCGTTGCGTTTTGAGATCGGGCGCGCCTCGGACGTCGTTGTTACAACGCGCCATTCATTCCCGTCGCGTTCCAGCAGCAGGTCCAGCAGACCCAGATGCGAGCCCCAGAAACCGCCCATGACCGCTGGTTTGCCCATCAAGGTACCTTTTTCGACGTCGATACCCGGGCGATCCGCGAATGTAGGCGAGGGGAAGACCAGGTGGTTGTGACCAGTGACTAGCGCGTCGATGCCATCGACGTCGGCCAGCACGACCGAGGCGTTCTCCATCCCATCAGTGTGATCGGCCTCACCGATGCCCGAATGAGAGAGGGCGATGATCAGATCACAGCCTTGCTCTTGCATTTCGGGCACATAAGCTTTCGCCGTTTCGACAATGTCGCGGGCCTGAATGTTGCCTTCCAGATGCTTGCGGTCCCAATTCATGATCTGAGGTGGCGTAAACCCAATGACGCCAACCTTGATCGGATGCTTGGTGCCGTCGCCCATTTCTATTTCGCGGTCAAGAATGGCGTAAGGCTTGACCAGGGTCTTATCATCGCGTGGCCCCGCGCCTTGTTCCTTGGCGATATTGGCCAAAACGACCGGGAAATCCGCACCGGCGAGTGACTTTTCCAGAAAATCCAAACCGTAATTGAACTCGTGGTTGCCCAAAGTAGCGGCGTCATAGCCCACGGTGTTGAATGCGGCGATGATCGGATGGCTGTCGCCTTCTTTCATACCACGCTCATAGGCGATGTAATCGCCCATCGGGTTGCCCTGCAAAAAGTCGCCATTATCCACCAGCAACGAGTTGGTTGCCTCTGACCGAATGTCATTGATGATCGATGCGGTGCGCGACAGGCCCAACGCGTCGCGCGGCTTGTCTGCGTAGTAATCATAAGGGAAGACATGCACATGGATATCGGTGGTTTCCATGATCCGAAGATGCGCCTGATTGTCGGCAGCAGCGGCCGAAAACGGGTGTAGGGTGATTGCGGCGGCGCTGGCCGTGGTTGTGGCAAGGAACTGGCGGCGAGACATCGAAAAATGGTTGGAGGAGGTCATTCGGAACCTTTCAATATGTTGGCTAACGCGCCTTCTGCATGACTTACAAAACAACCGTGTGACACTGGTATCCAACGCGTTTGCAGCGGCGCGGCACATGCGGGAATGTGTGGTACTGATGCCCATTGTGATCTGCTTACCCAACCATGGCAACATATGTCGGTTTGAGACGGTGGATTATCGCGCGGTGCTTATTACGGAAATGGTGGCAGCCGCATTGGGGCAGAATGCTCCGCATCGTTTGCTAAAGCGGCGTTGGTACAGCGGGCTATCGCAAACATCCGCGTTTTTCCGCCTGAGTGGCGTGGATGGTAGAATCTAGTTGTGAAAATGATCTTTATCTATAAAAGAATGCATAGCCATGAGAGTTTTCGAAAAGTATCTATAAAATGAAAAACACCGCCCCGATATGGTCCCGTGAGGCTGCTCAAGCTCTGTATGACCTTCCGCTGATGGATTTGCTGTTTCGTGCGCAGACAGTACACCGCGAGAACTTTGACCCCAACAAGGTCCAGACATCGAAACTGCTGTCGATCAAAACAGGTGGCTGTGCCGAAGATTGCGCCTATTGCTCGCAATCAGCACGGAACGGATCAAAGCTGTCGGCCTCGAAACTGATTGAGGTTCAGCGCGTTCTGACCGAAGCCCGCAAGGCCCGCGACGGTGGGGCAACCCGTTTCTGCATGGGCGCTGCTTGGCGCGAACCCAAGGACCGCGACATGGATGCGCTTGTCGCTATGGTCGAAGGTGTGCGCGAGATGGGGATGGAAACGTGCATGACCCTTGGCATGTTGGACGATAATCAGGTGGTTCGTCTGCGCGATGCGGGGCTGGATTACTATAACCACAACATCGACACGTCCGAGCGGTACTATCCCGAAGTCATCACCACGCGCACCTTTGCGGACCGCATTGACACGATGAACCGCGTGCAGGAAGCAGGCATCAAGGTCTGTTCCGGCGGCATCCTCGGGATGGGGGAAGAGGTTGAGGACCGGGTCGATATGCTGGTCACTTTGGCCAATATGAACCCGGCACCGGATTCGGTGCCGATCAACATGCTGATGCCGCAGGAAGACACGCCTTTGGCAGACGCCAAGCCGATCGATCCGATCGACTTTGTAAGGGTCATTGCCGTTGCGCGGATTATGATGCCACAATCTTATGTACGGCTTTCCGCAGGGCGCAGCGATATGAGTGAGGAATTGCAAGCCATGTGCTTCTTCGCTGGTGCGAACTCGATCTTTGTTGGTGAAACGCTTTTGACGGCAGAAAACCCCGAAGAAGACACTGATGCCATTTTGTTTGCCAAGCTTGGGTTGCAGGCGGAAACATCGGTCGAAAAATCCTGTTTGGATGCTGCTGAATGAAAGCACTGAGTCGGTTGAACTCGATGCTTGAACTGTTGGACACCCGGCACCGCCGCCGGGTGTTGGCACCACCGCGCGGCCTGGATTTTGCGTCCAATGATTACCTCGGATTGGCGCAATCGTCATTCCTGCGCGATGCCGCGCAAACGGCATTGGCGCAGGGCGTGCCGTTGGGATCCGGTGGTTCCCGTCTTTTGCGGGGCAATCATCCCGAACATGAGGCGCTTGAACACGAGGCCGCCGCCTTTTTTGATGCTGAGGCTGCTTTGTTCATGGGCGGAGGATTCCAGGCCAATCAGGCGATTTTCTCGACCCTTCCTGCCGCCAAAGATCTGATCCTTTACGATGCTTTGGTTCATGCAAGCGCGCATGAAGGCATGCGGATGGGACGCGGCCAAACACGTGCCTTTGCTCATAATGACGTGACCGCAGCACGTCTGGCCATTGAGGCGTGGTTGGCAGAAGGCGGGTCTGGTCAAATCTGGATCGCAGTAGAAAGCATCTATTCCATGGAGGGCAACATTGCGCCCTTGGCCGCGCTGTCTGATCTGGCCTGCGAACACGGTGCCATATTGGTCGTGGATGAGGCTCATGCGACCGGAGTATTTGGCGCTAATGGTAAAGGTCTGGCGCATGGCCTAAAGGCTGAGTTGCTGACTCTGCACACATGCGGCAAAGGGTTAGGGGTTTCGGGCGGATTGATTTGCGGTCCTCGAGTGATGATCGAAACACTGATCAACCGCGCACGTCCGTTTATCTTTGCCACGGCCCCATCACCGTTCAACGCGGCCCTTGTTCGCGCGGTTCTACAACATCTTCAAACAGATAGTTTGCCGGCCCAGAACGCCCTGTCCCGCATCCGCCACGCGCATGCCGTTGCACGTCAGATCGGAATACCCCAAGAGGCGCTGAACAGCCAGATTATCCCCATAATTCTGGGCGATGACGCCAAAACCATGGAAATGGCCGCAACGTTACAGGCCAAAGGTTTTGATGTCCGTGGTATCCGGCCGCCGACCGTGCCACGGGGCACGTCGCGCCTGCGCGTGTCGATCACCGGCAACGTAGACAAGGATGACATAAGCGCCCTGTTCGAAACACTGGCGCATCAACGGGCGGAGGCGGCATGAGCGCTGTTATCGTCACAGGCACCGACACTGGTGTCGGAAAAACGGTTGTTGCTGCGGGCCTGACGACCGCGCTTGGCGCAACCTATTGGAAGCCGGTGCAATCCGGGCTTGAGGATGCATCGGACACAGAAACCGTCGCGGCGCTTTCCGGTGCTGAAATTTTGCCGGAAGCCTATCGCCTGAACATGCCAGCCTCACCCCATTTGTCAGCCGAAGACATGGGTGTCGAGATTTCGCCGGATCGGCTTGGGCTGCCGCAGGTCAACGGCCCCTTGGTCGTCGAGGGGGCAGGCGGGATCATGGTGCCGCTGAACCGCAAGACCTTTTTCCTTGATGTCATCTCGGGGTGGCAGGCACCCGTGGTTCTTGTGGCCCGGACCGCGTTGGGGACGATCAACCACACAAGCCTGTCCCTGATGGCCTTGCGGGGTGCGGGTTGCAACGTCGTCGGCGTGGCGTTTGTAGGCGACGCTGAGCCAGAGGTTGAACAGACCATCGCCGAGATGTGTCAGGTTACCTATTTGGGACGCTTGCCGTATCTTGAAACCCTGACGCGGGAAACGCTATCGGATGCCTTCCATGTGATCGACACCGCAACAATTCGGAGGGCTCTGTGACCGCTCTGGAGTTTGATGCCCGCCACCTTTGGCATCCCTATACGAATGTTCTGAACCCTGGTCCGATGCATCTGATCACCGAGGCCGAAGGGGTATGGCTGACCCGGGAAGACGGCACTCGGATGATCGACGCAATGTCGTCGTGGTGGTGTGCGGTGCACGGGCATCGTCATCCAGCCATTACTGCTGCGATGCAGGAACAGCTGCGGCAATTGCCCCATGTCATGTTCGGTGGCCTGACGCATCGACCCGCAATTGACCTAGGCCGCAAGCTGGTCGAGCTGTTGCCTGACGGGCTGGATCGCATTTTCTACAGCGACAGCGGATCGGTCGCGATTGAAGTCGCTTTGAAAATGGCCGTGCAGTTTCAGATGGGGCTGGGTCACACGGGGCGCACGCAGTTTGCGACCATTCGCGGCGGTTATCACGGGGACACATGGAAAGCGATGAGCGTCTGCGACCCCGAGAATGGGATGCACGGGCTGTTCAGTGGCGCGCTGTCAATCCAACATTTCCTGCCACGCCCGCCGATATCGTTTGAGCAGGAATGGACGGATGATCCAACCCTGAATGGGCTGGATGCTTTGGAAGAGCTGCTGGAAACCAAGGCCGATCAAATCGCGGCCCTGATCCTTGAGCCTGTGGTGCAGGGCGCGGGTGGCATGTACTTCTATCACCCCAAGTGGCTAAAAGGCGCGCAAGACCTGTGTAAAGCACTTGGAATTCTTGTGATTTTTGACGAAATCGCGACCGGGTTTGGTCGCACGGGCGAACTGTTCGCGATGAACCACGCCGAAGTGGTTCCGGACATCATCTGTTTGGGCAAAGCTTTGACTGGCGGCCATATTACTCTGGCCGCGACCGCCACGACTGAAGATGTCGCGCGCCGAATTGGGGAAAGCGAAGCCAGCGTTTTGATGCATGGCCCGACCTATATGGCCAACCCGCTGGCCTGTTCTGCCGCGGTGGCCAGTCTGGAACAATTATCGGTCAGAGATTGGCGTGCCGAAGTGCACGCGATCACCGACCAGATGAAGCAAGAGCTTGCCCCCGCACGTGAATTGCCAGGCGTTGCCGATGTGCGCGTGCTTGGCGCGATCGGGGTCATCGAAATGGAGCAATGGGTTGATCCTGCGGTTGCGCATGCGCTCGCACCCGATACCGGCGTTTGGTTGCGCCCGTTTGCCCGCAACATCTATTGCATGCCGCCTTACATCATCTCTGCGAATGAATTGAGCCGTGTAACATCGGCCATGATCTCGCTCGTCAAAGGCATGTCATGAAACAGCGGTGGTTATCGCGTTCGGGAACGAATGAATTGATCCTGATTTTTGGTGGTTGGGCGCTGGGGGCTGCGCCTTTTGCTGGGCTTTCAGGGCGCGGTGATGTGCTATTCGTCGACGACTTCCGCCACCTTGACGATCCTCTGCCTGATATTGCGCAATATGACCGCGTCAATCTGGTTGCCTTTTCTTTTGGTGTCGCATCTGCGGGCCACTGGCTGGCGCAAACTGGGTTTCGTCCCGATCGGCTGATTGCTGTCAGTGGCACGCTATGTCCGGCTGACCCCGAGCGTGGCATCGCGCCGGATATGATCCGCGCCACGGCGGAAAACCTGACCGAAGCCAGTTTCGCAAAGTTCTGTCGCCGTGCTGGAATGAACGGGCCGGTTCCTGAAATTGATCTGGAGGCTGCGCAGGCAGAGCTTCACGCCGTGATCGACCGTGGTGGCGCACCCGAAGTGGCGTTTGACCGGATTTGGATCCCCCAGCGGGACCGTATTATCCCGGCCCCCGCACAAGAGGCGGCATGGGCGCACCAACAATCTGCCGTGCGTGGTATTGCCACCCCGCATGTTCCGTTTCGCGACAGCCAAAACTGGCAGGAGTGGGTCGCATGAACGTACAGATCGCAGACCGCGTTCAGCGCAGTTTCAGCCGCAGTTTCCGCAGCTATCACGGCTCGGCCAGCCAGCAAGCCAAAATCGCGGATCGGCTGGTCCAAGAGATGCGGGTCGGCGGCGCGCCGCATCGTTTCGCGACCGGATTGGAATTTGGCTGTGGTACCGGCCACCTCACGCATCGGGTGTGTAGCGCATTCGATATTGGCCAGTTGACGGTCAATGACCTGTCGCCCGAAGCAGCTGAGACCGCAACAGCGGTCGGCGCAGACTTTTTGTGTGGTGATGCCAAAACTGTTGAATGGCCACCTCAGCCCAATTTGGTCATTTCCGCATCCATGATCCAATGGCTGTTCGATCCCGAAGCCTTCTTGCAAAAGGCGGCCAACGCATTGGCTCCTGGAGGTTGGTTGGCGGTTTCAGGCTTTGGACCAGAACAGTACCGGGAGCTGATGAAAGTCGGCTCCACAGCCAAAGCGCCGGGCCTGTGCCGATCTGAAGATTTGGCCGCGGCGGTCGAAGGCCGGTTAGAGATTATCAGTTGCGGCGAAATTCTCTCTGCATTGCGCTTTGATACGCCCCGAGGCATTCTCAATCACCTTCGAAGAACTGGGGTCAACGGGCGCGCGCAGAAGGCCTGGACCAAAACCACCCTTGCCCAATTCTCGGAACACTATGTCCGACACTTTGGTGACGATGATGGCGTGACCCTGACATATAACCCAACATGGATCGTGGCCCGCAAACAAGGTTGAATATTGCTACCAATCAATGCGCTCATAGGCTTCGGTCTGGATACACGAGATCTCAGAGCTCGGGTTGGTCAGTACTGTTTCGGCCATGACATCAACGTCGGTTTCCGCGTCACTTTGCGACTGATCTATGTGCCACGACGCCGGCGGTTCAACCTGCATTGTCGCAGCAAGCGTTTCGGACAGATCAAGGGCAAAGTCTTTTGCAACTTCATCTGTTTGCCCGACGTCCAGTGCAAAGGGAATCTCCGAGGTCAATTGCGCCCCATTAAATCCGGTGTCCGTCACCAAGATTTCCCCGTCGATTGAGCCTTCGAATCCTGGGGGCGGGGATATCTCAAGAAAGCCGAGATCCCAGCCGGACAGATCCGCCGAACCGCCATCAGTCATTAGTGAATCCTCGCCGCTGATCAGTAGCGTATTTGGTGGCAGCCCTTCCAATGATACAGCAGCCTGATCACTTGCTTGGTCCAACTCGATTGCGACTTCAAAAGCCCCGTTTTCACCAAAATTCGGGGCTGGGTCGGCCTGCAAAAGCTCACGCCCCGTTGTGTCGGGCCCATCCCATTCCAATTTCAACCCCGCACGGCCGTAGTTCTCAAAATACCGAACTTCGATATCATAAGTGCCAGGTTCCAGGTCGATTTCTCCGGTCCGCGTCCGGAACCCATGCAGACCATTATTGTCCACGATCCTAAGCCCGTTGACGAAGACCGCTACGCCATCGTCCGCACCTGCAAAAAAAGCGTAAGAACCGCCTTCTTCGATTGTTATTTTACCTTCGAGTTTTGCCCCAAACGTATCCCTTGAACCACCTTCCCAGAACGAGTTGCGACTGTTTTCAAAATTGATTTCAGGCACAAATTCCCGATGCGCCGGGTCAGCGGACCAGTCGATGTCGTCCAACTTTGACAACCTGTTGTCCATGTCAAAATAACTGGCACGGAATCCGCCCACAATTTTGACATCTGGTGAGGGCAAGTCAGCCTGAGTTACTTCGAAAGTCAGATATTTTACGCCGTCGTGACTGCTGTTTTCACCGGTTGGCGTAGAATGATGCAGAGCCGTTTCGACCGTTCCCTCAAATTCTGGCGGCGGTGTTACGGTGATCATCCCACCTTGCCAGCCTCCCATCTCTGCGATCCCGTCCGTGTTTGCCGCAAATTCGGTTCCGCCAATCTCGACAATTGTTCCGGTGGGCAGACCTGTCAGTTCGAATGAGGTTTCATCGGTCACGCTGAGCGTTCCCATATCCACATCAATGGCCAGCGGCGTGCCCGAAACGGTTTGGGCCTCGGACATGTCCGGGGCTGTAACCACCTCACGTCCGTCAAGACCTGGGCCCTCCCATTCAAGCTTCAGTCCAGCCCGGCCGTAATTTTCGAAGTATCGGATTTCGATCGAATGTGTTCCCGGTTCAAGCTCAACTTCACCAGTTCGAGTTCGAAACCCGTGCAGCCCGTCATTTTCAACGACCGGTTGGCCGTTGACTACCAACATCGCGCCATCATCGGCGCCCAGAAAGAAAGTGAATGTTCCGCCTTGCTCAACCTCGATACTGCCATTGATCTGGACGCCAAACGTGTCTTTTGCGCCTCCATCCCAGAATGTGTCGTGACCGTTAGCGTAGTTGACTTCGGGCTTAACTTCTTCATGGGTCGGCTCTGCGGTCCAGTTGATGTCTTCCAGTTTGGAAAGACGATGATCAACGTCGAAGTATTTGGCGTGAAACCCTGACGAAAACGTCATCTCGTCCGTATCTGCCACATTGACCGTAAAGCTTTCGGTCTGACGTAACCCGCCTTCGTCAATCACCGTGACATCAATAGTGACCGAGGATGCCTCTTCATAGTCCAGTGCCACGCCGGGCTTCAGACGCAGTTGATTGTCAATAACTTCGAACCGGTCATCCGAGACTTCAAACTCATGGGTATCGTGCAAGTCCGCATCCACGAAACTGAGTTGCCCCACAACGGCCCCATCGACGTTTTCGGCCACTGTCTGCTGCGCGGCGGTCAGAGTGATGTTATCAACCAGGGCGCCGTAGGTATCATTCTGGCCCTCAGGTTCGCGCAGTTCCTGCGTGTCTTGCCCGGTTCCAACGACTTACATCTGGAACGTCTCCCAATCAGCGGAATGCGGGTCCAGCTCCGCCACCAGATTGCCGTTCCAATGGACCTCGACTATATCGGTTCCACCTGCGAGGCGCTCACGCAGGTCAATGCCCAGATCATAAAGCTGACCTCCTCTGTCTGGACGACCTGGGAAATACTGTCGATGCCGCGACCATGATCCATCTCAAGCAGCTGATCGCAATCGGACGCTTTCGTACCGCCTTAATGATCCCAAATTTCCAATCCATGCGCGTCTTGCCAGGACCCGCTTTCATCCGAGCCAAAACCCTTCCATTACCATTTCCCAAGTCAAATTCTTCGAAACTGCCATTCTGAATAAGGTTTTCAGAGGTGTTGTCCAGCACCAGATCTGTCGGACCCTCGTTCATATCCTGAACGTCCACGATGAAACGCTCGGTCAGGGTGGTTCCGCCAGCGTCCGTGATGGTAACCTCTATCTGTGCCGCTTCTTCATGATCCAGTGCAATGCAGGGCTTTAGCTGCAACTTGCCGTCCACGATTTCAAAACGGTCGTCCGAGATGTCAAAGCTGTGCGTGTCCGACGCATCCGGGTCGACGATGGAGATGTTCCCGATCAACGCGTCATTGGCGTTCTCGGCGACAGAAATGTTGTCCACAGTGACATCTTGCGGCGCGTTGTTTTTGGTCTGCGTGGCGGTTGGTACTGCCGGGGTTGCATCCAGATTGGGTACGCTTGGCAGTTCCGGACGAGAGGTCGGGCCGCTTACATGGGTATTTCCCCCAACTTCGGTTGTTTGGGCGTTGAAATTGCGGCTCTGAATGTTTTTACCCCGGCCGAGTTTTCGATAATTTCCATCGCCTCTGCCTCGGTGTTCTGTGCAATTGACCTAGCCAACGTGTTCGTTGAGTTAAAAGTAAGGTCGAAGGACGCCCGCAATCCATCTATCCTGTACCTCTGACAGATGAACAAACTGGTGAAACCTATTTCAGGACCTCGTTTCAACTGGCCGAAACCAAGGTTGGTACGGGCCCGTGGGAACGCCCACTTCAAGCTGGGATGACTGTTGTTGCGGAAATGACGATGGGCGATCAGTACAGCAAATTGAGCGTCAGGAGTGAAACAACAAGAAACAGGATCGTCATGACCCCCCCTGAGCGTACAAAGTCCATAACTTTATACCCTGCAGGACCCATGATCAGGGCGTTTACCTGATGGGTCGGTATTATGAAGCTGTTCGATGTTGATATGGCAACCGTCAGAGCAAATAGGGCCGGATTTCCGCCAGCTGCCACCGCAATGGAAACGGCCAATGGAACAAGCAGAACGGTGGCCCCGACGTTGGACATCACCAATGAAAACGCCGTGGCCAAAATCGCTACGCCGGCCTGAAGGGACCAGATCGGCCAGCCGTCCAGAATGACCATGATCTGTTGTGCAATCCACGCGGCCGTGCCGGTATTCTGCACCGCCTGACCCAATGGAATAAGGCATGCGAGCAAAAAAACAGTATTCCATCCAACCGCACGGTAGGCTTCATCGACACTCAACACACGTGCCAACATCATTCCCGCGGCCCCAGTCAACAGACAAAGCGAGAGCCGAATGTCGGTGAACAAGATCATCGACAAGGAAACGGCGAAAAACGCTAGCGCCCAACCGACCTTTTGCGGGCGCAACTCGTCTTGGGGGAAGTCGGTGGTGACGACCACAAAATCGGGATCGCGCTTGATTCGCATCAGGTTGTCCCAGCGTGTATGGGCTACTAGCATGTCGCCTGCGTGAAACTCCTCAAGCCCGATTTGAGTGGACTCGTGCGTTTCGGATTCAACATGGCTGAGCGTTTCCTCGCCGCGATGGATGGCAAGCAACGACATGCCATATGTCTTGCGAAACAGAAGCTCACGAGGGCATTTTCCAATCAGCTTGCTGTCCGGTGTCACAACGACTTCGGCGACACCGGCATTGGTTGGAGCGAACTCTTCGACAAAGATGTCCAATGCCGGCAGCACGGTCAGCCCGTATTTCTGAGCAAACTCCTCTACGACCCAGCGCCGACCTATGATCGCCAATCGGCAAGGCGAAGCAATTTCAGCTGTCAAAACCTGAACCATCGAAGTCTTACCACGATAGAATGTCGAAATGATGTACAGGTGGTTTTCGTGGTTTATGTCGGCCAAAATCTGCCCGACCAAAGGGCTTTCGGCTGGAACGATTACTTCGAAAACGTCGGCTTTCAGGCCGTAGACACGTTGTAGATACTCCTGCGTTCCCTGTCCGGTCCCGGTGTTTTCCGATCCCTCATCACCCGGTAAAACCCACCGACCCAGCAGCAGAAAGTAGGCGATGCCGGTCAGGATCAGAACAATCCCTATCGGCGTCACAGAAAAAAGACCGAACTGTTCCATTTTTCGACCTTCGGGCAGGCTATTGTTGGCTGACTGGATCAGATCGTTCAGCAATATAAGAGGCGAAGATCCGACCATCGTCATTGTGCCGCCAAGGATGGCGCAGAACCCCATGGGCATCAGCAAGCGCGACAATGGGATGCCTGATCGGGAAGATATTCGGCTGACGACCGGAAGAAACAGCGCGGCGGCTCCAACGTTCTGCATGAACGAGGAAATGACCCCTACGGTGCCCGAAATAATCGGCAGCACGCGTTTCTCGGACGTTCCGCCATATTTGAGAATAACAGCGGCGACTTTGTTCATAATGCCGGTCTTGTCGAGCCCCGCGCCAACGATCATGACCGCTATAATGGAAATCACCGCATTGGATGCAAATCCATCAAACAGGTGCGGCACGTCAGCGAGCTTTTCGAGCCCGGGCGCGTAACTGAGAAGGCCAATAATGACCAGAACAAGGATGGCAGAAAGGTCAATTCTGACGATTTCGGATACAAAGAGAAAAACGGTGAAGGCAAGAAGGGCGCAAACGACACCCATCTCAAAATTGAAGGCCACCTGTTCCACAATCGTCACCAGGAATTTGTTCTTACATTAAAGAAACATCTAACCCATCAATGTTGGATTGTCATGATGTTTCAAAACCGCAAGCCTGGGCGAAACAAAATTACCACCACTACCAAAATGCCACGTTTCGAACTGGTGCGTGGAGCCCCTTTGATTGCTTGTCAGGCTGGGGCCTTCACGCCTCTCAAATCATCGTGGTCAACCACGCCCACGGTAAGGCGGCACACCCTGATCCGGGATCCAGACGCCTTCGGGCGTTGGGCCAGTTTGCCAGAACACGTCGATCGGAATGCCCCCGCGCGGATACCAGTACCCTCCGATACGCAGCCACCGTGGTTCCAGAAACTCCTGCAGCCGGCGGGCAATCGAGATGGTGCAATCTTCGTGAAAGGCACCATGATTGCGGAACGAGCCCAGAAACAGCTTGAGTGCCTTGCTTTCCACCAACCACTGATCGGGCACGTAATCTATCACCAGATGGGCAAAATCCGGTTGGCCCGTCATTGGGCAAAGCGAGGTGAACTCGGGCGCGGTAAAGCGCACGTTGTAATCCACATCAGCCTGCGGGTTCTGCACGCGTTCCAGAACCGCCTCTTCCGGGCTGGCCGGCATTTTGGTGTCTCCGCCCAACTGGGTGAGGTTGCTGTAGATACTATCGGTCATCTTGTCTCTCCTGCGGTCAGACGCCGCGTTTGTTGCCCCAGATCAGCACGTGTAGCTGGGGCAGAATGCGAGGCGCGAACCAACCGGCATTCAAAGTCTTATCTATCAGCCATTCCATACGGCTGGTGGCATTGTTCAAATCAACAGGGCTGGCCGGGTCGGCTTCCGGGTTACCGGGTTGAAGATACAGCGGAAGGTCCGGATACCGGTCGGCTACGCTGCGTGCCCAGTTAAAATCCGTGTCGTCAAAGATCACGATCTTGAGGACAGTTTGCGCGGGGCGCACGTTGAGGCAGGCGTCAAACGCCGTCCAATCCATATCTTCGCCACTGCTGGGGGGTTTCGCGCTGAGAACAAGCATAGCAAGGTCGGAAAACCACGGCTTTGCGATTGACCCTTGGGTTTCGCATACAAAGGCATAGCCTTCCGCTTTGCCCTGCCGGATCAGCGGGCCAAAATCCTGAATGGCGGGATTTCCGCCAGACAGAGACACGGTCAGTGGCCGCCCGCCTGACAAACGCTGAACCTCAGACCAGACGGCCTGCGTTTCCATTGCTGCCCAATCGTGGCGATAGGCGCTGTCGACCGCATGGAGGCTGTCGCACCAGCTGCACCGGAAATCGCACCCGCCCGAGCGTACAAATACCGTCGGCTGACCGATCAGCGCTCCTTCGCCCTGTACTGTGGGGCCGAAAATTTCTGATATTCTAAGGGTCATGGGCGATACTCGGCCCATGTCTTGGGCGTCTCGGACACTTTCACCGCAGCGGTTTCGGGCCAGCGGGCCGCGCACCAGTCAAAGAAATGCCGCGCAAGGTTCTCTGCGGTCGATACGACGTTCAGCACATTGTTCAGATGCCGGTGGTCAAATTCATCGTCGATATAGGTCTTAAGCGGTTTCAGCTCGTGGTAATCCCGCACGAACCCATCCGCGTTCAACTCACGCTGGGCCAATTCGACCACGACGACATAGTTGTGACCGTGCATCCGGGCACACTGATGATTTTCGGGCAGGTGGGTCAGCTGGTGCGAGGCGGAAAAGTGGAACTCTTTGGTGATCCGGTACATCAGACCTGTGCCCCCGCGATGGCCGACTTCCAGAATTCGGCGTCTTCGTATTGCGTTGGGTCCGGCACACCGGCCAGATCAAACGCCTCGCGCCGTTCAACGCATGTTCCGCAACGGCCACAATGCACGTCGTCGCCCTTGTAACAGGACCACGTCTGATCGAACGGGGTATCCACGCGCGCGCCTTCGCGGACAATATCGGCTTTGCTGCGGTGCACGAATGGCACATGCAGCGCCACATCCGCGTAGCCGTCCAGCGCGGCGCGCTGCATGGTGTCAAACGCATCTGTGAATGCCGGACGGCAATCGGGATAGATGAAATGGTCGCCGCCATGCACAGCTGTCGCGACTGCGTCGTCACCCTGCGCTGCTGCCACGCCATAAGCGATGGTCAGCATGATCGCATTGCGGTTGGGGACAACCGTGACCTTCATCGTTTCTTCCGCGTAATGCCCGTCAGGCACGTCGACATCGTCGGTCAAGGCCGAGCCTGTCAGCGACGCGCCGACAGAACGCAGGTCGATCACATGATGAGGCACGCTCAGCCGCTCTGCGCAGAGGGCAGCGAAGGTCAGCTCCTTGGTGTGGCGTTGGCCATAGTCGAAAGACACAAGCCGTGACAGGTTTCCTTCTGCGGCCAGCACATGGGCAAGCGACACGGAATCCAGTCCGCCGGAGCAGACCAATGTAGTTTTCATGTTTTCAGTCCTTGTTTTGATAACCGGGTAGGCTGCGACCGGCGGGCGGGACGCTTATGGTCTTTTACCGGTAAGCGCAATGCACGAATTGGTGGAATCGAACGGCCGTTGTGCCTCCTAAGGATCGGGGAAGCGCGGCGGCAAAAGCCCGGCCTGAAACCAACTGACCAGTGTCACGATGGAAAAGACGGGCAATTCTGTGGCGCGCTGAATATCTGCCGCGTAAGGGCACATATTCGTGCATTCCAGTACAATTGCACCGAGATCAGGGTTTTGAGACTGCAACGCAAGCGCTGCATCGACGTTGTCTGCACGCGCCTTGTCGACCTCCAGGCTAAGTTCGTTCCCCAGTATCGCACGTGTGAATTCGCGCCCGCCTTCGGTGGTACCGATGGGTGTACCGTCCGGAACCTGAGCGCTTTGCAGGTGATCGTTGGTCAGTGTGGATGCCGATATGGTCAGAATTCCGGCGCGCTTTCCCGCGGGAAGAACTCGATTTACCATCTGCACCTGCATTAAAGATGAGGTCACAACCGGAACCGGCACAGCCTCGGACAACTCTTTCTGAAACAGGGACAGAAACCCGCAATTGGTGGTAATGCCGTCCGCGCCGTCCTTGACCAGTTCACGCGTGGCATCGATGAATGCGTCCAACATGCCCTCAGCCCGGTGCCGAACGACCAGGTCCGGCGAGGCATCCCGCACAATGCGATAGAGCACCGGAAAAGGCCATGTCAGCGCATTTCCCATATCACCGGGGATGCGTGGGAATTGGGCGTCTAGCATCAGAATACCCACCGACGCTCCGTAAATGGATTTGCCACCTTGGGCGATCATCCGTGCGCCTCCTCGATAATGCGGGCCGAGATGTCTTCGGACCCTTCCATGTAGATGCTGGATATCCCGTGGCGCACGGCGTCCTGCACCTGATCCATTCGCTTGGAAATATGGGCACCCAGTACGCGCGCGGCCTCATCCGCGTCGCGATCCAGCAAGGCCTGCATGACCCGTTTATGTTCGTCTTTCGAGCGTTGAACCCGATCCAAGCTCATGGAAACCCAGCGGATATATCGGATGCGTTCATTGATCCGGGTCAGGGTTTGCACCAGCTCGTTGTTGCCAGACAGTTTGGCGATGCCCAGATGAAAGGCCTCGTCCTTGCCGACGGCTTCTTCGACGGTCAGGCCGGTGATGTCGATGCCGGTCGCGTAAAGCTCATCCCGAAGTGATTGAAGGTCTGCGTCTGACGCTTTGTCGCAGGCACTGCGCGCGGCAGCAGATTCGATGATTTGGCGCAATTCGAACAAATCATACACGCTCTGCGCGTCGAGCGGGCGGCAGAAAAACCCCTGGCCGGGGCGAAAGTCGAATAAGCGCTCCGCCACCAATCGGTTTAGAGCTTCGCGCAGGGGGGTTCGGCTGACACCCAATTCTTTCGATAGTGCCACTTCATTCAATCGATCACCCGGCCGCAGGCGAAATGAGACGGCCATCGCCTTTACCTGTTCATAGATGTCGTCAACGCGTGGACCCGCCATAAGTACTGCCTTTTTCGTTTTCCAAGGCGTGCCACAGGTCGTTCTTGAAATCAATATACAAAACTGTATACAGTTCTGTGTGCAGTTCAGAATCAAGGGAACCGAGCCATGACAGGGACGAACTATCTGACGGGAGCCGAAGCAATGGTGCGCATGCTGGAAGCACACGGCGTGAAACACATGTTCGGCCTGTGTGGTGATACAACGCTGCCTTTCTATGATGCATTGGCGCGGATGGATCATGGTATTCAGCACATTCTGACCCGGGATGAGCGTCACGCGGCCTATATGGCGGATGGATACGCTCGCGTCACCGGCAAGCCGGGCGTCTGCGAAGGCCCGTCCGGAGGCGGGGCGACCTACATACTGCCGGGGGTGATCGAGGCCAGCGAAAGCTCGGTTCCCATTCTGGCGATCACCTCTGACGTGGCGACGACCAGCCGCGGAAAATACCCGTTGACTGAGTTAGATCAGGCTGCGCTGTTCAAGCCGTTGGCAAAGTGGAATGCGTCTCTGGACGACGCCTCGCGTTTACCTGCGATGGTGCGGGCTGCGTTTCGGGCCATGACGACCGGAACGCCGGGCGCCACACATCTGGCGCTGCCCTTTGATACGCAGAAAGGTCCGGTGGACGAAGCTGAGGTTTGGGCAGATGCACGCCACCGCAGCTATCCCGCTGAACGGGCTGGACCGGATCTGGATGCCATTGAAGCGGCCGCGGATATCCTGGCCAAAGCCAAATCAGCAGTCATCGTTTGCGGCGGCGGGCCGGTTCTGTCCGGGGCCGAAGAGGCATTGCATCGTGTTGCCACCCTGTTGGATATCCCAGTTGCCACAACAGTTTCCGGTCAGGGTGCCATTGCCGAAACGGATCCGCTGGCCTTGGGCGTCGTTGGCTCGAACGGTGGTGTTCCGGCCACGCGCGCCATTGTGGATCAGGCCGATGTGGTCATATTTGTCGGATGCCGCGCGGGGTCGGTCACGACCGAACGCTGGCGCAGCCCCGGGCGGGATGCCACCATCATCCATATAGACAGCGACCCGATGGTGATCGGCGCAAATTATCAGACCGAAGTCGCCATTTGTGCCGATGCCCGTTTGGCGTTAGAGGCTTTGGCGGGGTCGCTTGAGACGCGGCACGATCTGCCAAGTTTTGGTGGAGCGGCCCAAGCCCGTGCGGCCTGGGAGGCCAAGTTGCAAGCGTTCGCACCGCTTGCGGCCAGTCGCGACACCCCGATCCGGCCCGAAGCCGTAATGGCGGCTCTTGCAGACATCCTGGACGATGATGCGATTGTTGTCGCTGATCCGGGCACCCCGTGCCCTTACTTCAGCGCCCATTACCGCTGGCGCAAACCGGGGCGGCATTTTATCACCAATCGGGCGCATGGAGCGTTGGGTTATTCGCTTGGTGCGGCGATGGGCGCCCATGTAGGTCGACCATCGGTCAAGACATTGTCCGTTATGGGGGATGGATCGTTTGGCTTCACTTGCGGTGAGTTTGAAACGATGGTGCGGCACAAAATGCCGATTACCTCGATCGTATTCTCGAACTCGGTCTTTGGTTGGATCAAAGCGGGTCAGGATGCAGGCTTTGGGCAGCGTTACTACAACGTCGATTTCAATCGGACCGATCACGCCGCTGTTGCGGCGGCATTTGGGGTCAAATCCTGGACAGTGAAAGACCCGGATGATCTGCGCAGAGTTTTGAAGCAGGCCGTTGAGCATGATGGCCCGACGCTGGTCGACATCCACTCACAACAGCTTCACGAAGCTGCAGCACCGGTGTCGGAATGGGTGGCATAAGACGCGATTGACGGGGTCAGTTGGGCCAGAAACTCCTGCGCAATCATTGATAAAGGGCGTCCTTTTGCGGTGATTATCGCAAGATCCAGCGTAACGGCTGGTGTGAAAGGGCGGGTTTGATATCCGCCCTCTTCATCGAAGGTCACTGTGAACGGATCAATCATCGCCACGCCCATGCCCTGTTTGACAAAGCTCAGCAGGTTTTCCGACAAATGCGTGTGAATTCGCGTCTGCCAGGCGCGCTCTGCAGTCTGAAAAATGTCGCGGGTTCTGCGATGGGTTTGGTGCTCGGGGCCCATGACGATGAACGGCTCATTCTCCAACAGCTCTGGTGTCAGAACGTCATGGGTCGCCAAATGGCTACCCTCGGGGAACGTGGCCATCGTTTCAAATTGGAAGACCTGAAAGTTCAGCGTGTCATGGAGTATTGGCATCTCGACGATGCCGATCTCGAACAAGCCCGAGGTTACCCACTCCTGTATTTTCGAAGAATACTGGGACTGGAAGCTGACGGATAGATTGGGGCGTGATTTGGCAAAACGGGCAATCTCTCGCGGCATGAAACCGAACGACAATAAATGCGGCGCTGCGACTTGCAATTGCCCGGGGTGCTTGTTCTGAAGATCCGATACGGCCTGCGCGACATGATCCAGCCCGCGGACCACGGTATCGACCTCTCGATACAAAAGCTCGGCCTCTGGCGTCGGCAAAAGACGTCCTTTGTTGCGTTCGAACAAGGGCAGCCGGGCCTCGCGTTCCAGCTGGGCCAACAGATTGCTGATGCCCGGTTGCGAGATTCCCAGAACCGACGCGGCCCCAGTCACGGTACCCGTTTCCATGATAGCGTGGAACGCCTGCAACTGACGAAAGCGCAGAGACATAGCTTACCTTATCATTTCTTATGATGGACTCACGAAAACATAGTATTTGAAATGATATGCCGGTCAAGGCAGGCTTCCACCTACCGCTGGGGAGGACGAATGGTCGATCTGACACAACAAATCATAGGTTACGACCTGTGGCATCTTGAACTGCCTGTCACATCTCGCCGGGACCACGGTATTGGATCTGTCGAAGGTGTGTGCGAGGTCGTTGTCCTACGCCTGACGTCCGAGGATGGTAGCCACGGATATGGCGAAGCCTCACCCTGGTCCGTATTCACCGGAACGCCCGAAGCAACTTACGCCGCATTGAACAGGTATCTGCGTCCGTTGGTGATGGGGGCGAGGGTTGCTGACAGAGCCGCCATCATGGTGCAGGTCGCATATGCGGTTGCGCATTGCACCGAGGCTAAAGCGGCGCTGGAAGCGGCTTTGCTTGATTTGACGGGCCGGATCAGCGCCGTTCCTATCTGGGCCTTGTTGGGAGGGAAATGCCGCGACGCGATCCCGCTCAGTTGCTCTATCGCCAACCCCGATTTTGCGCAGGATATAGATCTTCTGGCCCGTTTGCAGGACGACGGTGTGCGGATCGTGAAGTTGAAGACTGGGTTCAAGGATCATGCTTTCGATATCATGCGGCTTGAGTTTTTGGCGAAGCATTACCCACAGTTCTCGGTGCGCGTTGATTACAATCAAGGTCTGTCGATCGAGGACGCACCGGCGCAGGTACGGGACGTGGCATCATTCAATCCCGATTTCATCGAACAACCGGTACGCGCACATCACTACGGCATGATGGCGAAGCTACGGCAAATGACGGATGTGCCGCTACTGGCCGATGAAAGCGTTTTTGGCCCCGAGGATATGGAACGGGCTGCGCGTGAGGGTATCTGCGACGGTGTGTCGATTAAAATCATGAAATCCGGAGGTCTGGTGCGCGGGCAAACAGTCGCTCGCATGGCTGCAGCACACGGCCTGAGTTCTTATGGCGGAGATATGTTTGAGGCTGGCCTGGCACATCTGGCAGGCACTCACATGATCGCCGCCACACCGGAAATTACGCTGGGCTGCGAGTTCTATCAGGCCTCTTATTTTTTGGCAGAAGACATTCTTGAGGAGCCTTTCAAGGTGAAACAGGGCCAGGTTGTCGTCCCCGACTCACCGGGTCTTGGAGGAAACCCGGACGAGGCAAAGCTGAACCACTATGCTGTTTCCAAAGCGGTGGCGGCATGAGCGAGAAAAAGACAATTGCCATTATCGGTGCTGGTATCGTTGGTGTCTCGACCGCCGTCTGGCTGCAACGTGACGGACATAACGTCATCCTGATTGACAAGGCCGGCCCCGGAGAGGGCACCTCGCATGGCAATGGTGGTGTGCTGGCCTCTTGCTCGATCATTCCGGTCACGGTGCCGGGGCTGCTTAAGAAAGCGCCCAGGATGCTGTTTGACCCGTCGCAACCTCTGTTCATGAAATGGGGCTATGTACCCAAGCTCTTGCCGTGGTTGACGCGCTATCTGAAACACGCAAACGCAGGTGACGTCGAACGTATCGCGGCCGCGCTAACCCCCATTGTCGGAGACAGCCTAAACGATCATCAGGCGCTGGCTCAGGGTACGGCGGCCGAGAAATGGATTGTGCCATCCGACTACCTGTTCCTGTACGAAAACCGCCAGCATTTCGAAGGCGATGCCTTTGGTTGGGGTGTTCGGCGCAAGCACGGGTTCAAGTGGGAAGAACTAGAGGGTGCCGCGTTCCACGCCCACGACCCGATCTACAACAAAGATATCGGGTTTGCTGCCAAACTTTCCGATCACGGACACATTACCGATCCCGGGCGGTACGTGAAAGACCTCGCCGCACATGTCGAGGCCAACGGCGGCAGGGTCATCCGTGCTGCTGTTGAGGATGTCGTACACGAGAACGGTAAAGTCTCAGGCGTTCGAGTGGCTGGTGAGACCATCCCGTGTGACACTGCAATTGTGACTGCGGGCGTCTGGTCGGGGCCTTTGGCCAGCAAATTGGGCGTTTCTGTTCCACTGGAGACAGAACGTGGTTATCATCTTGAATTGGTGGAACCTTCCGCGATGCCGAAAAGTCCGGTTATGGTTGCTTCGGGCAAGTTTGTTGCCACGCCGATGGACGGCCGCATCCGGCTGGCTGGGATTGTCGAATTCGGCGGGCTGGATGCGCCGCCTTCGAGGGCACCGTTCGAACTGATGCGCAAGAATGCCCGGGCGGCCTTTCCGGGAGTGACATGGAAGGACGAAGTAGAATGGATGGGGCACAGGCCCGCGCCGGCAGACTCGATCCCGATCATTGGCGAGGTGCCGGGAATTGACGGAGCGTTTATGGGGTTTGGCCACCATCATATCGGCCTCACGGGCGGGCCGAAAACAGGACGTCTGCTGGCGCAGATGATCGCGGGCAGGACCCCAAACGCAGACATGAGCGTCTATGCGCCGTCTCGCTACGCGACTTAAGAAATGTCCGGTAACACAAGCCGGCAACACAAAATTAAACAGGGAGAAAAAGATGAAGAAATTGACAAGCCTTCTGGCGGCAACCGCTTTGACAGCCGCAGCAACCGCACCGGCGATGGCCGAGAAATGGGATATGCCAATGGCATATTCGGCATCTAACTTCCATTCGGCCACGGGTGCGGAATTTGCCAAATGCGTGACCACAGGCACCGGTGGCGAGGTTGAAATCGTCACGCATCCGTCCGGGTCACTATTCAAAGGTGCCGACATCAAGCGTGCCATTCAAACCGGGCAAGCCCCAATTGGTGAGCGTCTGCTGTCCGGTCACCAGAACGAAAACGCACTTTTCGGGTTCGACTCGATCCCGTTTCTGGCAACGTCGTTCGATGACAGCGCCAAGCTATGGGAGGCTGCAAGACCCTCGATTGAAAATCTGCTGGCTGAACAGAATTTGACGTTGCTTTATGCCGTGCCGTGGCCGCCGCAAGGGCTGTACTTTAAAGACGAGGTGAACTCTGTCGCCGACATGGAAGGCATCAAATTCCGGTCCTATAACAATGCCACGTCGCGTTTGGCGGAACTGACCGGCATGTTGCCTGTGACAATCGAGGCTGCAGAAATCAGCCAGGCTTTTGCCACTGGTGTCGCGGACTCGATGGTGTCGTCGGGGTCGACCGGATATGACCGCAAAGTCTGGGAAAGTCTAAATTATTTCTACGAAGTGGACGCGTGGCTGCCGCGCAACTACGTCATGGTCAACTCAGACATCTGGGCTGGCGTTTCTGATGCCAACAAGAACGTCATCAAGGGCTGTGCAGAGCTTGCCGAATATGCCGGCAATTGGCGCGCCAAGGAATACACCGGCTTTACCCTGCAAGGTCTGCGTGATGGAGGCATGACAGTCGGTCCGGCGTCCGAGCAGATGACCAACGAGTTGAAAGAGATCGGTGTGACAATGACCAATGAGTGGCTTGAGGCCGCAGGTGACGAGGGCAAGGCCATCGTCGATGCGTTCAATTCGTCTCAGTAATTGGCCAGAGATGGGCGGCGGATCAACCTGCCGCCCGTTTCCGTAGAATAACTAATAGTGGGGACAGCATGGCGGCACTACGAGGGCTCAGGTCCGTATTGGATTTCATTTATCAGGCGGCGGGGGTTCTGGCAGCGCTTAGCCTGATCGCCATTTTGCTGCTGATCGTTGTGCAAATGCTGGCCCGCTGGACCGGTGAAGTTTTTCCCGGCGCCCCTGATTACGCCGGCTATGCCATGGCCGCCGCGTCATTTCTGGCCTTTGCCAATGCGCTGAACCGAGGCAGCCACATTCGTGTGTCGATCCTACTCAATGCGGTTCCTGATCGGGTTCGACGCGTCCTTGAAATATGGTGTTTTTCCGTGGGTGCCGCGGTGATGTGGTACTTTTGCTGGTATGCCTATCGCTTTGTCTACTGGAGCTGGAAGTTCAACGATATCAGTCAGGGGCAGGACAAGACTGCGCTGTGGATTCCGCAGTCTGCGATGCTGATCGGCGGGGTCATTCTTGCAATCGCCCTGACCGATCATCTTGTCCACGTCTTCTTCCGTGGCAATCACCGTATCGTCCGTGATCTGGCCGATCAGAGCCACGGGGAATAAGCGCATGGAAAATCTGTCTGTCATCATCCTTTTTCTTTTTGTTCTTTTCACCCTGTTGGGCACCGGCGTCTGGGTCGGTCTGGCGCTTATGGGCGTTGCCTGGGTCGGGATGGAGCTGTTCACGACACGACCCGTCGGCGACGTGATGATCACCACCATCTGGTCGGCGTCCTCGTCCTGGACCCTGACCGCACTGCCGATGTTCATCTGGATGGGCGAAATCCTGTATCGAACGCGATTATCCGAGGATATGTTCAAAGGTCTGTCGCCGTGGATGGCACCTTTGCCCGGTGGATTGGTGCATACTAACATCGTGGGCTGCACAGTCTTTGCCGCCGTATCAGGATCGTCGGCGGCGACACTGACGACGGTTGGCAAGATGTCGATCCCTGAACTGCGTAAGCGCAATTACCCCGAACGAATGATCATCGGAACACTGACCGGCGCGGCAACACTGGGCCTGATGATCCCACCATCGCTGACGCTGATCGTGTATGGCGTGACCATCAATGAATCAATCACCAAGCTGTTCTTTGCAGGCATTCTGCCCGGATTGGTGCTGGCGACGATGTTCATGGGATACGTCGCGATTTATTCGAAATTCGGGAAAGACTGGAACCCAAACAGTGAGTGCAAACTGAGCTTTTCTGAAAAGCTCAAGAACTCACGCTTCTTGTTGCCGGTAATCCTGCTAATCATGGTGGTGATCGGGTCAATGTATCTGGGCTATGCCACGGCGACCGAAGCCGCTGCCTTCGGCGTGATCGGTGGTCTGTTGCTGGCCGCAGGGCAGAGGTCCCTGACCTGGAAGACGTTTACTGAAAGCCTGATGGGGGCCACCCGGACCAGTGCGATGATCGCTCTGATCCTGGCAGGGGCCGCGTTCCTGTCTTTGTCCATGGGATTTACGGGTCTGCCGCGGGGCCTGGCTGATCTGATCGCAGGGTGGGAGTTGACGCGGTTTGAGCTTTTGATGGTTCTGCTGGTCTTCTACATCATTCTGGGCTGTTTTCTTGACGGCATTTCCTCGGTCGTTTTGACCATGGCCGTGGTGGAACCGATGATCCGGGATGCAGGTATCGACCTCATCTGGTTCGGTATCTTTATCGTGGTTGTAGTTGAAATGGCGCAGATCACGCCGCCGATAGGCTTCAACCTGTTTGTGATGCAAGGCATGACGAACCATGAGATGAGCTATATCGCCCGCGCGGCAATTCCGATGTTTCTGATCATGGTGGTGATGGTCTTCGTCCTGATCTGGTTCCCGGAACTGGCCACATGGCTGCCGGAAAACCTTAGGCAAAGCCCGGGCGGGTAGGGGGCTTTGAACCCACTTCATCTGGCGGCGCGTAACGGTCCTTATGTTCTGGTCGCAGGGCTGGCCGCCGGATTGCTGCTGCCCGCGCTGGCCGAGCCGATGCGGGCAGTCTTACCGCCGCTTGTCGCACTGCTGCTGTTTCTGACGGTCCTTAGAATTGAGCCTGCTTTGTTGTTGGGGTCATTGGTCGATTTGCGCCAGGTGGCAAGTAGAGTGATCGCGTTCCAGTTGGCTTTGCCGCTTTTAGTTGTGACTATTGGCATGATTGGTGGGTGGACCGGCACGCCGGTCTTTCTGTCGCTTCTGATCATGGCCGCGGCTCCGTCCATCTCGGGCAGTGCGAATATGTGCCTGATGATGGGACATCCGGCAGAACACGCCATGCGCCTGATGGTGATCGGGACCGCCGTATTGCCGTTAACCGTGTTTCCCATATTCGTTCTGATGCCCGAGCTGGGCGACTTTCAATCCGTTCTGATCGCCGTCTTGCGCCTGTTTTTGACAATTGCGGGGGCGACTGTTGCAGCCGTGTTGTTGCGCCTCGCGTTTCTGAGAAACCCGTCACAAACTACGCTAAAAAATCTGGAAGGGTTGGCAACGATCACGCTCGCTGTATTTGTGATCGGCTTGATGCCGTCCGTGACCGCAACCGCGCTTGTTGACCCCGGTCTTGCGATTTTCTGGGTAGGTTTCGCATGTCTGGCCAATTTCGGCGCGCAACTGGTGATGTTCTTTCTGACACGCAACCGAGTGGATGCAGACATAGGCACTGCGTTGTCCATTGTCGCCGGAAACCGGAATGTCGCGATTTTCCTAATTGCGTTACCGCCCGAGGTGACAGCGCCACTTTTGGTGTTCATCGGGGCCTATCAGATCCCGATGTACCTGACCCCCATTGTAATGCGCCGTTTTTACCAAGCGTCGGGCAACTTGGGGTAAAGCGGGCGCGGCAACATTCGCCGCGCCCCCTATTGTATTAGAAATGCACCGAGCGGGCAGTACCGGGAACTTCCATCGGTGGCGCAAATTTGGTCAGGTCGATGCCTTCGACCGCGACCTTGTATTCCTCCAGCGTCGGCGTTCGACCCAGAATGGCTGACAGAACAACAACCGGGGTCGAACCCAGAAGGGATTCACCCTTCTTTGTCTCACTGTCCGCTACAACACGGCCTTGGAACAGACGTGTGGACGTTGCCAGAACGGTGTCGCCTTTGGCTGCTTTTTCCTGGTTGCCCATGCAAAGGTTACAGCCTGGGCGCTCAAGATAGAGGATATTCTCGTACTCGGTCCGTGCGGTTTGCTTGGGGAACAGGTCATCGAATTCAAAGCCTGAATACTTCTGCAGTATTGCCCAATCACCTTCTTCTTTCAGCTCATCAACGATGTTGTACGTCGGTGCAGCAACAACAAGCGGGGCCTTGAACTCGACTTTGCCATACTCGTCTTCGAGATTGCGCAACATCTGGGCCACGATCTTGATGTCGCCCTTGTGCACCATGCAGGAGCCCACAAAGCCCAGATCAACCTTCTTTTCAGCAGCGTAGTACGAGATCGGGCGGATCGTGTCGTGGGTATAGCGCTTAGACACGTCGGCATTGTTCACATCCGGGTCGGCGATCATCGGTTCGACGATCTGATCCAGATCCACGACGACTTCGGCAAAGTACTTGGCGTTGTCATCAGGGCGCAGGGCCGGTTTTTCACCCGAGCGAATTTCGGCGATACGTTTGTCGGCGATGTCGATCAGGCCCTGCAGCATTTGAACATCGTTGTCCATGCCCTTCTCGATCATGATCTTGATCCGCGACTTGGCGATTTCCAGCGATTCAATCAGCGTATCGTCGTTCGAGATACAGATCGACGCCTTGGCCTTCATCTCGGCCGTCCAGTCGGTGAAGGTAAAGGCCTGATCCGCCAGCAGCGTACCGATATGCACTTCGATGATGCGACCCTGGAATACGTTGTCGCCGTGTTGCGCCAGCATCTGCGCCTGCGTCGCGTGCACCACGTCGCGGAAATCCATGTGCGGTGCCATTTCGCCCTTGAACGTCACCTTGACGGATTCCGGGATAGGCATTGTCGCCTCACCCGTGGCCAGCGCCAGCGCAACCGTGCCCGAGTCCGCACCAAAGGCCACGCCTTTGGACATCCGCGTATGGCTGTCGCCGCCGATGATGATGGCCCAGTCATCCACGGTGATGTCGTTGAGCACCTTGTGAATGACGTCCGTCATCGCGTGGTACACGTTCTTGGGATCACGCGCAGTAATCAGGCCGAATTTGTGCATGAACGCCATCAGGCGCGGCGTGTTGGCCTGCGCCTTGAGGTCCCAGACCGAAGCTGTGTGACAGCCGGACTGATAGGCACCATCGACGCTGGGCGACAGGACGGTTGCGGCCATAGCCTCAAGCTCCTGGCTGGTCATCAGACCGGTGGTGTCTTGAGAACCCACAATATTGACTTTGGCGCGCACGTCAGAGCCGGCATGTAACACTTTGCCCGGGGTCGCTCCGCGCGCATTTGCATTAAAGATCTTTTCGACAGCCGTTAGCCCCTGACCTTCATGGCTGACTTCCTTCGCAGGGGCGAAGGCCGACTTCAGTTCGATGCCCAATGTCTCACATGCAAATGTCTGCAGTTTCTTGCCAAAGACGATGGCATAAGAGCCGCCAGCTTTCATGAACTCCATCTTTTGCGGGGTGAATGAGCCGGCCATGTCGACCAGTTCTTCACTGCCATCCGTGCTATAGAGCTTTTTCTTTTTCGTGTTGATGGTCAGCACGGTGCCGGTCTCAACCGAATAGCGCTGTTCCAGAATCGGGTTGTCATCGTTGTTGAGGATCGCCTTGCCATCCTCGTCCACTTTCTTGACCCAGTTCTTCAGGTCGACACCGATACCACCGGTAACGCCCACGGTTGTCAAAAAGATGGGCGAAATGCCGTTTGTGCCGGCCACGACTGGTGCAAAATTGACGAAAGGCACGTACGGGCTGGCTTGCTTGCCGGTCCAAAGCGCCACGTTGTTGACGCCCGACATCCGCGACGAACCAACGCCCATAGTGCCTTTTTCCGCAACCAGCATCACGCGCTTGTCGGGGTGCTGCAACTTCAGCGCTTCAATCTCTTTTTGTGCGGCCTCGGAAATCAGGCATTTGCCATGCAGCTCGCGGTCGGAACGCGAATGCGCCTGATTGCCTGGCGACAGAAGGTCAGTGGAGATGTCACCCTCGGCTGCAATATATGTGACAACTTGGATTTCTTCGTCCACGTCGGGCAGCTTGGTGAAAAATTCGGCTTTGGAGTAGCTCTTAAGAAGATCCGCAGCGATCTTGTTGCCCGCCTCATAAGCGGCTTTCAGGCGGTCTGTGTCAGCCTCGTACAGGAATACCTGAGTTTTCAGAACCTCACCCGCCTGAACCGCAGTGTCCTGCTTGTCGCCCAATGCAACATCCAAAAGCACGTCAACCGACGGTCCGCCCTTCATGTGGGACAGCAGTTCGAACGCGAATTCTGGCGAGATTTCCTCAACAGTTACCTCGCCGACGATGATGGACTTCAGGAACGTTGCCTTCGCACCCGCGGCACTGGTTGTGCCGGGCAACGTGTTGTAAATCAGGTGGTGCAGCGAATCTGCGCGATGCGGATGACAGGTATCTTTGATTTGTTCGATGATTTCCTCGACAAGCGCACCATCGTCGATGGGTTTGGGGCTAAGCCCTTGTTCTTTGCGCGTTTCAATTTCATCCAAGTAATCTGAATACTGGCTCATGGCTGTTTCCGCTTTGTGTGAATCTGCTGCTGTTGAGAGGTGTTGGGCAACCCGCTCGATCGTATTTGTATGCACCGGTATACATTTGCTGCCAAGGATTCAAGATACCGCTTTGGAAATTTATCGATTTGCTTCACCATTGCACCCAGTTCAAATCCAGAACGCGGGGCAAAACCTTCTTCAAGACGATTTAGTTAAATAATTTATGGCAACGACATTCACGGACGCGCCGCGATGCCGAGACTACCATCTTTTGATACATCAACGGCTTCTACAATCCGCGACGGCGTCACTCAACTTCGGGATTGGAAAGCCCCCGGCCTTCGAACGAAAGGTCCTAATGTGACTGCCAATGCCGGTCTTGAGAATTGGCCCTTTTGGCAATTGCTAGTACATAACGAAAACCTTATCATAATCGTTGATCTGTCGCGCCGTTAGGCGCGCAGGTGACGCCTTAAACTCACCCCTCCCCGAGTGAAGGGGCAGTGAAATCTTCGTCGACGATGTTGCCGAACAGAGTGGTGCCCATTCGTATTGTATTGCAATCCGCGGCCAGCCACGGGATTTGTCAAATCCAGCCCAACCTAACCTGCGCGCCGGCACCGTACTCCTGACTAATCTTTAGCAAGAAGTGTCCAAATCGACGGAATTATCTTTCGACGCCTCAGTTACCAGCTCGAATTAGAGCGTTCTGGCCTTCTCGTCGGTGAGATGCAGCGTCGTTGGCAAACCGGTGATCGCCACCTCCTTGCGTAGACGGTCGAGTGCAGAGGTTGCAACACAGGTCACGCTGAAATCGGCCACTTCGTTGACGAATGAGCTAAGACTACCTTCCATGAAGGTGACTGCCGCCTTGATCCGGCCCTTGTCGGACAGCGCAACGTTCAAACTCTTCTCGCGCCTCTTTTGCGGTATCGCCGCCGATCATCGACGCGTAGTCTGACGAGAAGGGTGTTCTAGTTGATCTTTGTTCTTCAGGTACGAACCGTGCCCACGCAATGGCGAAGATTGTCCCAAGTCACTGCATGCAAAGTGTTCTCAAAATCCCTCATGGCGGTTTGCGTTCAGAATTTCGGTTTCGTACGTGGTCAGATTGACCTTGGAACGGAGAGGGCAGCGGACGGGTCGGTGTACCAGAGAAATCGATCAAAAGGGTATCAAGGCGGCCGCAATCGCAGCGGATTACCGCGTCCGTTTTCGCACACTACAGCTCGGATTACCTGCGTAAAGCTGCCAGCGCGTTGGAGTTCAGCTAACGCTCAGGTTCAACGAACTTCGGACTATTGTCTTAAAAACACTATAAGCGCCCAAGGGCGCCTTGATTTGGTCGGAGTGAGAGGATTCGAACCTCCGACCCCTGCCTCCCGAAGACAGTGCTCTACCAGGCTGAGCTACACTCCGACCGTGGCGCGTGATCTATACTTGCATTTTTGGATGTGCAAGGGGGTTTCCGTGTCGTTTGTGCGAATTTCCTTCGTCGTTCCCGGGCATCGGATCAGGTCAAAACACCAGTTTGATACAGTCGGATTTTGGTGCCACCGTGGTCCACAATTGGCCCGGGGGGCAACAGCGGCAGGCGGGTGGATCGGGCCAGGCCTGCGTTGCTGGTCACGATACCGATACGCCAGCCCTTGAACTTGGTTTGCAGTATCTTGCCCAAGCTGCCGTAAACGGATCGCAGGCGTTTTTCATCCCCGATCCGGGCACCATAGGGTGGGTTGACAATAACAAGACCTGCGGCATCCGATGGGGGTTTTATGTCGCTGACCGAGCGCGTCTGAAACATGGTGAAATCGGCAACCCCGGCCCGGTCAGCGTTTTTGGTCGAGGCCTCAATCGCTCCGCTATTGCGGTCTGAGCCATGAAAAACGACGTCCGGTTTGGCCAAAGGTTGTTGCTGGCGCATCGAGGACCAGGCGTTGGGGTCAAAACTTGGCAGATTTTCAAAGGCAAAGCTGCGAGAACGGCCGGGGCGCAGCCCCAGCGCGATTTCGGCGGCTTCAATGACAAAGGTGCCAGAGCCGCACATCGGATCCAAAACTGGCTCGGACCCATCAAATCCGCACTCTCGGAGGAACATTGCCGCCATCGTTTCGCGCATCGGGGCTTTGGCGACAGCCGGTTTGTGGCCGCGTTTGTGCAAAGGCTCGCCGGAACTGTCGATCGAAAAGGTGCACAGGTCCTTTTCGATGCGCAGCAGGACGCGCACGGTCGCATCGGACGAAACCGGTGCGCCCAGAGTTTCCGTAATTGCCACTTCGATACGTTGCCGGGCGGCCCCTGCATGGTAGATTCGGGATTTGCGACTTGTCGCTTCGACTTTGACGGGCACATCGGGGCGCAAAAAATCGGCCCAGGGAAATTTTCGGGCCCGTTTATCCAGTTGTGCCAAATGAACTGCGGGAAACCCGCCCAATCGCACCAGAACCTTGTTCGCACCGCGCAGACACAGGTTCGCGCGCCAAACTTCAGGCCAGCTTCCGCTACAGGTGACGCCGCCGGGTACCGGCTTTGTATCTGCGAATCCCTGTTCGACCGCTTCGGCATGCAGCGGGGCTTCGAGGCCGGGCGTTGCTACCAGAAAAATCTCAAAATCGTTGTTTGGTTCCATCCCGGGTGCTTACACCGGAAGTGTTGCGGGTGCGATATGCAATTTCAACAGGTCCAAAATGCAGGCCTTCAAGTTAATTTGACAAAATATCGGCAATTTAGGCGGCAACGGGTTTGCGTTTGGCAACATCCCCGCGTAAAGGGACCGTGATCAAAACGAAGCTTGGAATGAAAACAGGTGCTATGCGCCTTTTTTGCTCTCAGGCTCCCACATATAGATCGTTTTGTGCCACTATGCTGTGGTGGGAACGATGTGTTGCAGGAAAGAGGCTTGGAAGACAGTAGCGACATGCAAACTTTCAAACTGAAAAAAGGGTTGGAGCTGCCGGTGCAAGGCGCGCCAGAGCAGACGATCCAACCGGGTCCTGAATTCAGGTCTGTCGGGGTTTTAGGGGCTGATTATCTGGGCCTGAAACCGCGCATGCTGGTTCAAGAAGGTGAAGAGGTTCAGCGGGGCACACCGTTGTTTTGCCACAAGGACGTGCCCGAGGCGATGATGGTCGCCCCGCTCAGCGGCAAGATCGTGGCCATCAACCGTGGTGCGCGTCGGGTGTTGCAGAGCGTGGTGATCGAAGTCTCGGACGTCAACGACACAGGTCTGGATTTCTCGGCTGTGGGCAACGCCGATACCGCCGAGGGCGTGACCGAACGTCTATGTGCGGCTGGCCTGTGGACCGCTTTCCGCACGCGGCCCTATTCCAAGATGCCCGCACCGGGTACCAAGCCTGCAGCAATTTTCGTGACCGCGATGGATAGTGAGCCTCTGGCCGCCGATGCCGAGATCATTATCCAGGATGCAGGTGACGCCTTTGCTGTCGGCCTGAGCGCAGTTGCCAAGCTGACCGAGGGTAAGACGTATCTGTGCCAAGATGAGGGCGCAGCCCTTCCGGGCGCCAACGTTCCGGGTGTTGAAGCCGCAGCATTTTCCGGACCGCACCCCGCAGGTCTGGCTGGAACCCACATCCACTTCCTTGAGCCGCTGGCCGGCGAAAAGCAGGTTTGGACAATCGGCTATCAGGATGTCATCGCGATTGGCCGTCTGATGCAAACTGGCCATCTGGATCCGAACATCGTGGTTGCCCTTTCAGGCCCCGGCGCGCGTCAACCCCGCCTGATCCGCACCGTCATGGGGGCCTCGACCGATGATCTTACCCGTGACGAAATCAATGTGGACGGCACGGCCCGTGTGATCTCGGGCTCGATCCTGTCGGGCCGTCATGCAGAGGGGCCACAAGCCTACCTGGGCCGTTTCGCGCGTCAGATCAGCATCATCCGCGAAGACCATGATCAGCATACGTTGGGCTGGATTCTTCCGATGCCGTCGAAATACGCGGTTCAGCCGGTTCTTGGCTCGGCCTTTGCCAAGAAGCTGTTTGCATTCACGTCCAATCTGAATGGTGGACGCCGTGCGATGGTTCCGACCGGTACATTCGAACAGTTGATGCCGCAGGACTATTTGCCGACGCAACTGCTGCGCGCATTGCTGGTGATGGACACGGATTCCGCACAGGCGCTGGGTGCGCTGGAGCTGGACGAAGAGGACCTTGGCCTTGTCGGCTTTGCCTGTCCGGCGAAATATGAATACGGGCTGGCGCTGCGCGACTGCCTTACAAAGATTGAAAAGGAGGGCTGATCCGAATGGGTTTGCGCAACTTCTTTGACCGGATCGAGCCGAACTTTACCAAAGGCGGCAAGTACGAGAAGTATTTCCCCATCTATGAGATGGTCGAAAGCTTTATCTACACTCCGAAAACCGTAACCTCCGTTGCACCCCATGCGCGGTCCTACGTGGATATGAAGCGGATCATGACCTATGTCGTGATCGCCACGATCCCTTGTATCCTGTGGGGAATGTACAATACCGGCTTTCAGGCGAACTCGGCCATTGCCGCGCTTGGACCCGATTCAGCCACCGGCTGGCGGATCGCCATCCTGCAGATGTTCGGTATCTCGCTGAATCCTGCCAGCATCTTTGCCAATGTGATGCACGGGATGATGTATTTCCTGCCGATATACATCGTCACGCTTGTGGCGGGTGGTATCTTTGAGGTCATCTTTGCGACTGTTCGCGGCCATGAAGTGAACGAAGGTTTCCTTGTAACTTCCATGCTTTACACGCTAATCTTGCCCGCATCTACGCCACTTTGGCAGGTTGCGTTGGGCATCATCTTCGGGGTGGTGATCGGTAAAGAAGTCTTTGGTGGCACTGGCAAGAACTTCCTGAACCCAGCACTCGTCGGTCGTGCGTTCCTGTACTTTGCCTACCCGGCGAACATGTCGGGTGACACGGTCTGGACGCCGGTTGATGGCTTTTCAGGCGCGACGGCGCTGTCGGTATCCGCATCGGAAGGATATCAGGCGTTGGCCACTGAGGGGCTGACATGGTGGAATGCGTTTCTGGGTCAGATGCAGGGCAGCTTTGGTGAGACATCAACGCTGGCCTGTATGATCGGCCTGGCATTCCTGCTGACGACCCGCATCGCCAATTTCCGACTGATTGTCGGCTGTCTGGCTGGGACCATAGGTCTGACGCTGCTGTTCAACCTCATTGGATCGGATACCAACCCGATGTTTGCGATGCCATGGTACTGGCACGTCGTCGTCGGCGGTTACGCTTTCGGTCTGGCTTTCATGGTGACTGAGCCCGTTTCAGCCAGCCATACCAACATGGGCCGGTATATCTACGGTGCTCTGATCGGTATCATGGTTGTGTTGATCCGTGTGGTGAACCCCGCTTTCCCCGAAGGCATGATGCTGGCAATCCTGTTCGGTAACGTCTTTGCACCGCTGATTGACTACTTCGTCGTTCAGGCAAACATCAAACGGAGGGCGCGTCGCCATGTCTGATACGCAATCCCCAGAACCCAAGGGCGCGATTGCCAAGTTCCTGGCCGCTTCGCCGGACTCGGTCGGTAAAACGATCTTTATCGCAGTTGCCGTCTGTCTGGTGGCCTCGATGGTTGTATCAGCCGCAGCCGTTAGCCTGCGCCCGGTCCAAGAAGCCAATGCGCTGAAGGACAAGCAGATCAACGTTCTGCAGGTTGCAGGCGTTTACGAACCTGGCACCGACGTGTCCGAGGCGTTCGCCGCATTCGAGCCGCACGTTGTTGAACTTTCGACGGGTGAGTTCGTCGACGACCGGTTCGATCCCGCAACATTCGACGATCTGGCCGCCGCAAGCGATCCAGAGCTGAGCGTCGCGCTGGACGATGACCCGGCTGGTATCGGTCGCAAGGCGTTGTACCGTGTTGTCTACCTACTGCGCGACGAATCCGGCGAGTTGGACAAGGTGATCCTGCCGCTGCACGGCTACGGTCTGTGGTCGACGCTCTATGGCTTTATCGCGCTGGAAAACAACGGCAACGATATCTACGGCCTTCAATTCTACCAGCACGGCGAAACCCCCGGTCTTGGCGCCGAAGTGGACAATCCGCGTTGGAAAGCACTGTGGAACGGCAAGAAGCTGCGGGACGATTCCGGTGATCTGCAGATCACTGTATCCAAGTCGCAACCTGCCGCTGGCCCCGACTTTTATGTAGATGCGCTGGCCGGTGCCACGCTGACTTCGGTTGGTGTTGATAACCTGGTGAAATTCTGGATGGGTGATGCGGGTTTCGCTCCGTTCCTGGCCAAACTGCAAGCAGGAGAGTTCTGATGTCCCAGACCAAGAGAGAGATGCTGGTCGACCCGCTTGTCGACAACAACCCGATTACGCTGCAGGTCCTGGGTATCTGTTCGGCGCTGGCGGTGACCTCGTCGCTGCAGGTGTCTATGGTGATGGCGCTGGCGGTGATCTTCGTGACCTCGTTCTCGTCCTTCTTCATCTCGTGCCTTCGCAACCAGATCCCGGGTTCGATCCGGATTATCGTGCAGATGGTGATCATCGCCTCGCTGGTGATCCTGGTGGACCAGATCCTGAAAGCCTATGCTTTCGAGATTTCGAAAACCCTCTCGGTCTTCGTTGGCCTTATTATCACCAACTGTATCGTGATGGGCCGCGCCGAAGCATTTGCGATGAAGAACCCTCCGGTCGCGTCGTTTATCGACGGTATGGGCAATGGCATGGGCTACGGCCTGATCCTGCTTCTAGTTGGCTTCATTCGAGAACTGTTCGGCAACGGGTCGCTGTTTGGCGTTACCATTCTGCAGACCGTTAACAATGGTGGCTGGTACGTGCCAAATGGCATGCTGCTGCTGCCGCCGTCCGCGTTCTTTATCATCGGTCTGATCATCTGGGCCTTCCGTACATGGAAGCCGAACCAGGTCGAAGAACGTGAATACAAAATTCAGCAGGTAGAGGCCCACTGATGGAAGGTCTGATTTCACTGGCCGTGAAGGCCATCTTTGTTGAAAACCTCGCACTCAGCTTCTTCCTCGGGATGTGTACATTCATCGCCGTATCCAAGAAGATCTCGACCGCGCTGGGTCTGGGCATCTCGGTCATGGTCGTTCAGGCGATCACCGTTCCCACGAACAACCTGCTGCTCAGTTATCTGCTGAAGCCCGGTGCGTTGGCCTGGGCGGGTTTCCCTGATGTGGACCTGACCTTCCTTGGTCTGATCTCCTACATTGGCGTGATCGCGGCGATGGTGCAGATCCTTGAGATGGTGCTGGATAAGTACTTCCCGCCGCTTTACAACGCGCTGGGGATCTTCCTGCCGCTTATCACAGTGAACTGCGCCATTCTGGGGGGATCGCTGTTTATGGTCGAGCGTGACTATAACTTTGCCGAAGCAGCCACTTATGGTGTGTCTTCGGGCTTTGGCTGGGCACTGGCGATCACCGCTATGGCGGGTGTTCGTGAAAAGCTGAAGTACTCGGATATTCCGGATGGCTTGCAGGGCCTTGGCATCACTTTCATCACCGCGGGACTGATGGCGATGGCCTTCATGTCTTTCTCGGGCGTGAAGCTGTAAGGAGGGACGAATGGAAACTTTTAGCCTGGGCGTCGTCCTTTTCACCCTGATCGTTGTCGCTTTGGTGGCCCTCATCATGGCCGCCCGCTCGAAACTGGTATCGACTGGCGATGTGAACATCACAATCAACGGCGAAAAAACCATTTCCGTTCCCGCAGGTGGCAAATTGCTGCAGACACTGGCGGCCGAAAAACTGTTTGTGCCTTCTGCCTGTGGCGGTGGTGGTACCTGTGCGCAGTGCCGCGTGCGTGTGCATTCCGGTGGCGGTTCGATCCTGCCGACGGAAGAGAGCCATATTACCAAGCGCGAAGCCTCTTGCGGCGACCGCCTGTCCTGTCAGGTTGCGGTCAAGCAGGACATGGACATCGAAGTTCCCGAAGAGGTCTTTGGCGTCAAAAAATGGGAATGCACGGTTCGCTCGAACGAAAACGTGGCGACCTTCATCAAAGCGCTGACCCTGGATTTGCCCGAGGGCGAGGACGTGAATTTCCGCGCTGGCGGATACATCCAGATCGAAGCCCCTGCGCATGCGTTGAAATACACTGATTTCAACGTGGAAGAGGAATACCGCGAAGATTGGGACCGCTTCAATCTGTGGCAGTATGAATCGGTTGTGAACGAACCGATCGAGCGCGCGTATTCAATGGCCAACTACCCGGATGAAAAAGGCATGATCATGCTGAACGTCCGCGTTGCCTCGCCACCTCCCGGTTCCGAAGGTATCCCAGCAGGTCAGATGTCGTCTTACATCTTCAACCTGAAACCGGGTGACAAGGTCACCATCTCGGGCCCGTTTGGCGAGTTCTTTGCCCGCGACACCCAGAAAGAGATGGTCTTTATCGGCGGTGGCGCCGGTATGGCGCCCATGCGCAGCCACATCTTCGACCAGCTCAAGCGTCTGGAAAATCGCGACCGCAAAATCAGCTTCTGGTACGGCGCACGGTCCAAGAAAGAGATGTTCTTTGTCGAGGATTTCGACACTCTGGCCGAGGAATTCGATAACTTCGAATGGCATGTTGCCCTGTCGGATGCGCAGCCAGAGGACGATTGGAAAGGCTACACCGGCTTTATCCACAATGTTCTGTTCGAAGAATATCTCAAGAACCACCCTGCGCCTGAGGACTGTGAGTTCTATATGTGTGGCCCACCAATCATGAACCAGTCGGTCATCAACATGCTGCTGGATTTGGGCGTGGACCGCGAAGACATCATGCTCGACGATTTCGGCGGGTAAGAAATAAAGAACCGGCGCTCATACGCGCCGGTTTTCTTTTGTGCTCAAAGGCGAAGGTCGCTGGCCTCTATCGGCAGGACCGACTTGACGTCGAAGACCACGCTTGTGTCTTTTCCGAACGCTCTGATTTGCGCGGGCTCTACATCCAAAAACTCTCGATGTGCGACGGCCAAAACGACGCCGTCATAGGCGTGTTCCTTAGGGGTGTCGGCCAGGAAATGCCATACTCGACCTGTGCTTCGGAGGCATCGGCGTGCGGGCCATGCACATCTACCTCAATACCGTAATCCTTCAGTTCGTCTATGATGTCGACGACCCTGGTGTTGCGCAGATCCGGGCAGTTTTCCTTGAATGTCAGCCCCATGACCAGCACGCGAGCAGATCCCACGTCAATCCCGACGCGGGTCATCCGCTTTACCAGTTGCGACACTACATAGCCGCCCATGCTGTCGTTCAGGCGTCGCCCGGCCAGAATGATCTGTGGATGATGGCCGACCGCCTCTGCCTTATGTGTCAGGTAATAAGGGTCAACGCCGATGCAGTGACCGCCGACCAGGCCAGGACGGAAGGGCAAGAAATTCCACCTGGTGCCAGCTGCGTGCAAAACGGCATCGGTATCAATGCCCAGGCGTCCAAAAATCATCGCCAATTCATTGACCAGCGCGATGTTCAGGTCGCGTTGAGTGTTTTCGATAACTTTCGCGGCTTCGGCTACGCGGATGCTTTCCGCTTTGTGTGTACCTGCCGCGATAATCCGGCCATAAAGCGCATCTACCAAATCGGCAACCTCGGGTGTCGTGCGCGAGGTCACCTTGCAAATGTTCGAGATGCGATGGGCCTTATCACCCGGATTGATCCGCTCTGACCTGTATCCAGCAAAGAAGTCCGTGTTGAATGTAAGTACTGAAACCCGTTCGAGGACCGGTACACAGTCATCCTCGGTTGCACCTGGATAAACCGTGGACTCGTAAATCACCAAGTCACCTTTTTTCAGAATACGCCCGACCGTCTCGGACGCACTCAGCAAAGGCGACAAATCCGGTTGTTTGCCCGCCGTGATTGGCGTTGGAACCGTCACAATAAATAAAGGTGTCACATCCCGCCAGATCGGAAGGTTCCGAAGTAAAGGTCAAACCTGTCGCAGCGGTCAGATCTTTGGGTTCGACTTCCTGAGTGCTATCCTGCCCCACGCGCAGCGCGTCAATGCGTTCGGCATTGATATCAAACCCTACTACCGGGTCTTCGCCGGCAAAAACCACAGCCAGTGGCAGATCGCCATAGCTAACCTAATGACGACATTTTTTTGGGAACCGAGACTTGTTTCGTACATGCAGGAACTCAGTTCAATTCCCGTGATACTCGCGAAACCAATCGACAAAACGAACGATCCCGTCTTTGAAGTCGGTTTTGGGACGATAACCAGTGAGTTTCTGAAGCAAATCATTGTTGGCCCAAGTCGCGGGCACGTCGCCCTTTTGCATGGGCATGTAGTTGCGGATAGCTTTCTTACCAACGGCTTCCTCGATGGCATCGATGAAATCCATCAGCCGAACTTTGTCGCCATTACCTACATTGACCACGCGCCAGGGAGCTACAGGTGAAAGGCTGTCTCCGTCTTCGATGTCGTTTGCGTTGTCCGGGCGCACTGGCGGAACGTCGATCAGCAACCTGATTCCGCGCACCAGATCATCTACATGGGTGAAATCACGGTACATGTCACCGTGGTTGTAGATGTCAATTGGGCGGTTTTCCAGAATGGCATTTACAAACTTGTAATACGCCAGATCGGGGCGGCCCCAAGTGCCATATACGGTAAAGAAGCGGAACATTGTAGTCGGAAGGTTCCAAAGATGCGCATAGGAATGTCCCATCGCTTCACTGGCCTTTTTGGTTGCCGCATAAATAGTCAGTGGCGCGTCGGCCTTATCCACCTCGTTAAATGGCATCACCTCATTCGCGCCATAGACCGACGAGGTGGATGCCATCAACAGGTGTTCAACCTTATGTTCGCGGGCAACCTCCATCACGTTAAATGTGCCCACAATATTCGAGTCGATATAGCTGCGCGGATTCTCCAGGCTGTAACGCACGCCTGCCTGACCGGCCAGGTGCACGATCACATCTGGCTGAAATTCATCACCAACCTGTTTGAGCTTTTCGTGATTTTCCAACAAATCCTCGGTGACGGAAAACCCAGGGTTTTGCAGCAGCATCTGATGCCGGCGGTTTTTTAGCGCGACATCATAGTAATCGGTCATCCCGTCATAGCCGTGCACCCGGAACCCTTCCGAAAGCAACAGTTTCGCGAGATGGAACCCGATAAAACCCGCTGTACCCGTTACCAGAACGTGCTTCATTTTACCCTCGACCTATAACCGAACAAATTTTGGCATCAAGGATACTGTCAGTCAGCCAAGGTCAAGGGATTTCTACCGGAAGGATCAGCCTACGATCATTTGTTTCATACGCAACGCTTCATACTCCAGCTCTTTTAGTCGGAAATGAACAACGTCACCGATTGTGATTACGCCGCGCAGTTTCCCGTCGCCAACAACGGGCATGTGGCGAAAACGTCCTTCGGTCATGGTTTTCAGGACATCATTCAACAGATCGTCTGGTGAACATGTCTTGACCTCGCGCGTCATCAGATCCTCGACGGATTGTGGCAAGGTCTGGCCGGGCGTATCAGCCATGCGCCGGACGATGTCACGTTCGGACAGAATACCCTGAAGGGTGCCGTTCTGGTCGGTCACGACCACGGCACCAATCCGCTTTTCACTGAGGGTATTCACGACCGAATGGATCGTGTCGTTTGGGCGCACCGCAAATACAGCATCCCCTTTACCCGCAAGCAATTTTGCCACCGTCGTCTGCGAGTGCGACAGATTGGATTCAACCGATTGGCTGTGCGTGCTTGTATCGGTCTTGTCGCCGCGGGTAGGGGGCTGATATGAGGTTGGGGCCATTGGCAATCTCCTCTTATTTTTGAGATGGCTTCCCTTACACCTTACCGCAGCAATGCGGCCTGTATAGGGTGCAAATGCCCAAACCGGGGAAAACTGCCGCAAAACAAGGATATCCGGACTGTTGTCTGACCTTTATCTTACCCCACCCATCGCAGCGCTGATTTTCTTTGTCGTGGTTGTTTGTGGCCACAACTTTAGAATGGCGTGGAAACAGCAGTCTGTAGGCTGGCAGAAAAAAGCTTGGTCGTTTGGTGTGCCAGCAGGCGTCGGCTTGCTGGTTCTGGGGTTCCTGCCGCTAAAGCTGTGAAGTCGGTTTGACTCTGCAGGGGGGCGCTGTCATATGCCGGGCACGGTTTTCCTCAGGAGGTCTCTCAATGCGCCTTTTGCCTGTTCTGGCTGTTGCAACACTTGTTTCGGGATGTCTCTTTGACAAAGAACCCGAGGTTGTGCGCCTGTCCGGTGAGACCATGGGTACCACATTCAACATCACCGCTATCGGCACGGATGTGGATGAGACTGCATTGGGCTCTGCCGTCGAAGAGACGTTGGCAGATGTGAACGCCAAGATGTCCAACTGGGACCCCAACTCCGAGGTTTCGACATTTTCGGCGTCGTCCAGCACGGAACCCACCGAGGTTTCGGAAGAATTTGCGCTGGTTATCGGTGCAGCGAATGACGTGCACAATAAATCGGGCGGCACGTTCGACGTAACACTTGGCCCGCTGATCGAACTGTGGGGCTTTGGTCCACGCAAGCCAGAAGATCCTGTCCCATCTGACGCTGAGATTCAGGCGGCTTTGGACAGCGTCGGTCAAGACCGCCTGCTAACGCTGGATAGCGAAAGCGGAACACTGGCCAAATCAGATGCTGGCGTGGGCATCAACCTGTCTGCAATCGCAAAAGGATACGGCATCGACGCCGTGGCTGCGACGCTACGCGACGCTGGGATCGAAAACTATATGGTCGAGATCGGCGGCGATCTGGTCACCATGGGCCAGAACGACAAGGGTGAGGCTTGGCGGATCGGGATCGAAAAGCCCGAAGCGGGGGCCCAAAACCTGCAGTTGGTAGTTGAGCTGGACAACCTCGGTATGGCGACCTCTGGCGACTACAAGAATTTCTTTGAACAGGACGGCGTGCGGTACTCGCATATCATCGACCCAACAACAGGTCGTCCGATCACGCATCGCACGACCTCGGTCACGGTTCTGGCCAAAAATGCGATGATGGCGGATGCCTGGGCGACGGCAATGCTGGCGCTGGGTCAAGATAAGGGCCTGGAGCTGGCTGAAGAACATAAGCTTGCCGTGTATTTCATCTCGCGGGATGTGACAGGCGGCGACGATGCCTATATTACGGTTCACAGCACTGCGTTCAAAGACGCACTAGGCACCAACTGACAGGTAGGAACCGGGATGAGCACCTTTATCATAGCTTTTTTTCTGCTTTTGATCATCGTGGTTGGCATGTCGCTGGGCGTCATGCTGATGGGCAAGACGATCAAAGGCAGCTGTGGTGGTCTGAACGCAATCTCGGGCGCGGACAAATGTGTGGTCTGCCAAAAGGATGTCGACCCGGATTCGCCCCTGCGAGATCAGTTGCAATGCAAACGTGCCAAAAAGATGCTTGAGCAGATGGAGCGTCAGGCTTAAGCGCAGATTGCGCTTCGCTGTAGTGATGGTAATGGCTAAATAGACCCCTGAGGCATCAGGGGGGAGGACGCGGGTTTGGCCAAAGCCAAAAACATCCTGTTTATCATGTTCGATCAGCTGCGCTGGGATTACCTCAGCTGTTACGGGCATCCGCATTTGCACACCCCCAACATTGACCGGCTGGCTGCTGACGGAGTCCGCTTTGATCGGGCCTACATCCAATCCCCGATTTGAGGCAGTTCGCGCATGTCGACTTATACCGGCCGCTACGTGCATTCAAACGGTGCCTCATGGAATGGCATTCCGCTGAAGGTCGGTGAGATCACGATGGGGGACCACCTGCGCAAGGCAGGCATCGACTGTTGGTTGGTCGGCAAGATCCATATGCGCGCAGATGCGGAAGGCATGGAGCGGATGGGGTTGGAGCCTGACAGTCTGATCGGCGCGCGCGTCGCGGAATGCGGGTTTGATGTATATGAACGCGATGACGGTATGCTGCCTGAAGGACCCGACGGATTTTATGATCCGGATGGCGCACAGGAATACAATAAGCATCTGGCTGCAAAAGGGTATGAGAGTGACAACCCCTGGCACGACTTTGCCAATTCGGGGCTGGATGAGGACGGCAATGTGCTATCCGGCTGGTTTTTAAAGAACTCAACCGAGGCGGCCAACATAGCGGAAAAGGACAGCGAAACCCCTTATCTGACCGGACGTGGCATCGAATTCATGGACACCCATGATGGCCCGTGGTGCTGTCATCTGAGCTTTATCAAGCCGCATTGGCCATACATTGTGCCGGAACCTTTTGTCTCGATGTACGGGCCGGAACATGTTCTGCCGGTCGTGCGCTCCGACGCGGAACGTCAGAATGCGCATCCGGTGCTCAAGGCATTCATGGATACTAAAGTCGGGCAGACATTCTCGCGGCAGGATGTACGTGATGCGGTGATCCCGGCCTATATGGGGCTGATCAAGCAAGCCGATGACCAGATGGGGCGGCTGTTTGACTGGATGGAGAAAACCGGCCGGATGGAGGACACGATGATCGTGCTGACCTCCGATCACGGAGATTTTCTGGGCGATCACTGGATGGGCGAGAAAACGTTCTTTCAGGACGCATCAACCAAGGTGCCACTGATCATCTATGACCCGTCACCCGAGGCAGACGGAACGCGTGGCACCGTCAGCGATGCACTGGTTGAATCCATCGACCTTGCTCCGACATTTGTGGATGTGGCGGGCGGTGAGATCGCAGGGCATATCCTTGAGGGGCACTCCTTGCTTCCGATCCTGCATGGGCAGCTGAACGAAACACCCCGCCACGCGGTGATTTGTGAGTACGATTACTCTGCATCACCAATTGCAGACATGTTAAATGCCTCTGTCCGGGACGCAGTCATGTTCATGGCAGCCAACAAAAAGTGGAAGCTGATCCACTGCGAAGGCGGTCATCGGTCTATCCTGTTTGATCTGGGGAACAGTGCCGATCATGCCGATATTGTTGCCACAATGTACGACCACCTGTTCGTTTGGACACGCCGCCAGTCGCAGCGCACGACACGGTCGGAACAGCAGTTGATTGAGATGCGGAGCAAAAGCCGGGGCAGGGGGATCGTGGTCGGGGTCTATGATGAAAACGATGCGCCGCTGGACCTGACCGTCAAGTATCGCGGTCGCACGACGCGTCCGTATACGGATTTGATAAACAAGGATTGAGCGGACTGAGTATTAAATCTGCACATCCGCGCACAAAATAAGGTTCAATTGCCCGAGGGCAGGCGATACAAGACCGACCAGAGCAGAAATCCGGAGAGCCGCAATGACCGCCCCCAAACCCGTCGTCCTGTGCATTCTTGATGGTTGGGGCCTGTCCGAAGACACACGGTCTAACGCGCCGTACCTTGCAAATACTCCGACCTTTGATGCGATCATGACCAATGGGCCGCACGCGACCATTATTACACATGGCCCGGATGCTGGCTTGCCCAGCGGCCAGATGGGCAATTCCGAGGTGGGTCACACCAATATCGGGGCGGGCCGCGTTGTTGCGATGGATCTGGGGCAGATCGACCTGGCAATTGAAGATGGCAGCTTTTTCGACAATGCCGCATTGCAGACCTTCATAGCAAAGGTGAAGGCAGCAGGTGGAACGGCGCACCTGATGGGTTTGGTCTCGGACGGTGGCGTCCATGGCCATTTGAATCACATCGTCGCTGCTGCCAAGGCTATTACTGATGCAGGCGTTCCGGTGGCGCTGCACGCCATGACGGACGGGCGCGACGTCGCTCCGAAATCGGCATTTACTTACCTGTCTGAGCTTGAAGATCGTTTGCCCGACGGGGCGCGCATCGTCACGGTCTGTGGTCGGTATTTTGCAATGGATCGGGACAATCGCTGGGAACGCGTCAGCGAGGCTTATGATGCGATGGTCAAAGGCCAGGGTCGGGCTGCCACAACCGCGCATGGCGCTGTGGATCACGCATATAACCAGTCTGAAACCGATGAGTTCATCGCTCCCACTGTTCTGGAAGGTTACGACGGCATTCAGGATGGTGACGGGGTTTTCTGTCTGAATTTCCGAGCGGACCGCGCCCGTGAAATCTTGCGCGCGATTGGCGAACCGGGCTTTTCGGACTTCGATACCGGCCCGCGCCCGCAGCTTTCCGCCCTGTTGGGAATGGTCGAATATTCCGACGGTCACAATGCCTATATGACAACCGTGTTCCCCAAGCGGAAAATCGTGAACACTCTGGGTGAGTGGGTTGCCAAGAAGGGGTTGCGCCAGTTCCGTCTGGCCGAGACCGAAAAATACCCCCATGTCACATTCTTCCTCAATGGCGGCAAGGAAACGCCCGAGGAAGGCGAAGACCGGTTTATGCCGAAATCGCCCAAAGTGGCCACCTACGACCTGCAGCCCGAGATGTCTTCGGCCGAAGTGACGGCGAAGTTTGTCGAGGCGATCGAGGCAGGCTATGACCTGATCATCACCAATTATGCCAACCCCGACATGGTTGGTCACACGGGCGATCTGCAAGCCGCAATCAAGGCATGTGAGGCCGTCGATCAGGGCTTCTCGCAGGTTGTCGCGGCGCTGAACAAGGTCGGTGGCGCGATGATCGTCACTGCGGATCACGGCAATTGCGAGGTCATGGTTGACCCCGAAACCGGCGGGCCGCACACCGCGCATACTCTGAACCCGGTTCCCGTGGCGCTGGTCGGTGGGCCAAAAGGTGTCTCGCTGCGAAGCGGCCGCCTTTCCGATCTGGCCCCGACGCTGCTAGAACTGATGGGTCTTGAGCAACCGCCCGAGATGACGGGGAAGAGCCTGCTGTCATGAGGATGCGCGCGCTTATCTTTGCGATGTGTTTCGCGTCGCCTGCCAGCGCGCAGAATGATCCGTCCACGGCGGCCTTGAATGCGGCGCGCATGCTAGAAAAGGCCTCGATCAACTTGACCGAAGCCGACGGTGCCCGCGACCGCGTGCGTGCCCTGACCGAAACTATCCAGGCTTATGAGGCCGGGCTTTCAGCGATGCGGGACGGGTTGCGCATGGCAGCGACCCGCGAGGCACAGCTGACAGCAGAATTGCGGTCGCGGGAACAGGAGGTCGCGCAGCTTCTGGGTGTATTGCAGACCATTGAGACCACGGCACCACCCGTTCTGATGCTGCACCCGTCCGGGCCCCTAGGTTCCGCACGGGCAGGCATGATGCTGTCCGAAGTTACTCCCGGACTGAACGCGCGCGCGCAGGCACTGGCCCATGATCTGCAAGAGGTCCAGACCCTTCGGAAGCTTCAGCAAAGTGCTGCAGACACTCTGGTCGAAGGGTTAACCGGTGTGCAAAACGCGCGCACCAGCCTCAGTGAAGCCATCGCTGACCGCACGGATTTGCCCCGTCGCTTTGTCGAAGATCCGGTTCGCACGGCCATCCTGATTTCATCAACCGAGACGTTGGACGGCTTTGCCAGTGGATTGTCCGAAATCTCGGAAGGCGAAATTGCCGAAACAGATGCGGATGTCTCTGACCGCAAGGGGCGGATTGAATTGCCGACCCAAGGCGTAGTTTTGCACCGCGCGGATGAGACTGACGCGGCTGGTGTGACGCGCCCCGGTGTGGTTCTGGCCACCCGTCCTCGGGCAATTGTTACAGCGCCGACTGCGGCAACGATCCGGTATCGTGGACCATTGCTGGAGCTCGGGAACGTCATGATCCTCGAGCCGCAACCGGGCTTGTTGTTCGTGTTCGCCGGGTTGCAAGACGTTTACGGAGACATGGGCGAGGTGATCCCCGAAGGCACTCCGGTGGGTTTAATGCCGGGTGAATCGCCCGAAATCGGCGCAATTTTGTCAACAAGCAGTGATGGCACTGGAACTGGCCGGTCAGAAACGCTCTATATAGAGGTAAGACAGAATAATAGCCCCGTGGACCCGGAATCATGGTTTCGGACCGACAAGGATGGATAAACGAGTATGAAGAAATTTCTGATGGCCGGTCTGGCCGGAACCGTGGCAGGTGTAATCGCAACTACACAAATTGCTGGTCCTTTGCTGGCGCAAGAGGCTGACCGGAAGGCCAGCGTGTACGAGCAACTGGATCTGTTCGGGGATATTTTTGAACGTATCCGCGCCCAGTATGTCGAAGACGTGGAGCCGGAAGAGCTGATCGAAGCGGCCATCGACGGTATGCTCACGTCGCTTGATCCGCATTCCAGCTACCTTTCGCCAGATGATGCTGAGCAGATGCGTGTGCAGACACGTGGCGAATTCGGAGGATTAGGCATCGAGGTCACGCAGGAAGAAGGCTATGTCAAAGTTGTCTCGCCGATCGACGATACCCCGGCAGATGAGGCGGGGATCGAAGCGGGTGATTTCATCACTCATGTCGATGGGGAAAGCATCCTTGGCCTGACATTGGACAAGGCCGTCGATCTGATGCGTGGCCCGGTCGGGTCGGAAATCGTGATCACCGTCGTTCGTGAGGGCGAGCAAGAGCCGTTTGATATCACCATCATCCGGGACACCATCAAGCTAACAGCCGTGCGTGCCCGAACCGAAGGCACCAGCGTTGTTCTGCGTGTCACTACATTCAACGACCAGACTTTCCCGAACCTGCAGGAAGGCCTGAATGAACAGATCGAAGAAGCTGGTGGTCTGGACAAGGTCAATGGCTTTGTCCTTGACCTGCGGAACAATCCTGGCGGGTTGCTGACCCAGGCGATCAAAGTTTCGGACGCGTTCCTGAACGAAGGCGAGATCGTGTCCACCCGTGGTCGTGACCCAAGCGACGGTGAGCGTTTCAATGCAACAGCGGGGGATCTGGCCGAAGGTAAACCAATCGTTGTCCTGATTAATGGCGGGTCCGCCTCTGCATCGGAAATCGTGGCCGGCGCGCTGCAAGACCACCGTCGCGCGATCGTTGTCGGCACCAAGAGTTTTGGCAAAGGGTCGGTGCAAACGGTCATGCCGCTGCGTGGCGATGGTGCAATGCGTCTGACGACTTCGCGCTATTACACGCCCTCGGGCCGGTCAATTCAGGCACTTGGCGTCAGCCCCGACATCATCGTCGAGCAACCGCGCCCTGCGCCGGATGCTGAAGAAGAGGAAGCCAACGCACGTACACGGTCCGAAGCTGATCTACGCGGTAGCCTGAACAATGACAGCCTGAGCGAAGATGAAATTCGTCAGATCGAAGAAGACCGCGCCAAAGCCGAAGCCACGGCTGAATTGCGGGAAGAGGATTATCAGCTGGCTTACGCCATCGACATCCTCAAAGGTTTGTCGGCGTTCAATCCCAACGGACCGTCTCAGTAAGACAAACAGGGCCGCCGATACAGGCGGCCCTTTCTGCAAAGGCCAGGATCAGCCCTCAACCTTGTGCAGTTTTTCTTCGTCAAGCATCATCGCCAGAACAATGCCTATCGAGACCGAGATGGCCGCAAAAACAAAGGCCATGTTCATACCTGCATCGAATGCGGCAGCGACGGCGGATTTGACCTTTTCGGCTTCTGCCGAGCTTAGCTTTTCCATGATAGCGCGGGCCGTACTGGTCGTAAGCGTTCCACCGTTGATCGCCTTTTGATCGGTTGCAGACATGTTGATCCCATCCGCAACCAGCTGTTTACTGAGGCTGGACAGGCTGACGACATACATTATTGCGGTCGCGAAGGCGACGGATATAGCGCCGTATACCAGATGGATCATAAAGCTCAGCCCGCCGACAAGTCCGGCGCGTTCAGGTTTGACGGCGCAAACGGCTGCAGTGCCTGATGGCCCAACCGTCAACGTTGCGCCCAGCCCGATCATCGCCATGCCGGGCAAAATCTGAAAATATCCCAGCCCCGCCGGCAAGATGATAATACTGAGAGCGCCGGTCGTTGCGATCAAATACCCCCAGAACAGCAGGCGCTTTGGCCCGAAATCATTATAAAGCGTGCCCGAAACAATTGAGCCGACGGCCAGCAGGAGTGTCAGTGGGGCAAGCCCAATCGCGGATTCAAACACGGACCAACCAAGGACCTTTTGCATGTATTGAGGGAAGTATAGCAGCCCTACAAATGCCGCCGACACGTTGAACATGTTCAGTCCCAGCGTGATCCGAAACTCGCGGTTTTGCATCATTTGAGGCAATAAAAGAGGTTCTTTCACGCGCTTCTCGACCTGCGGGAAAAAGAAGAACAACGCGGCGCTGACGAAAAACAACATCAGCAGCGGGACAGACGTCCAGCCCCAGTCCGCACCGATGTCCAGCCCGTAAAGAAGCAAAAGCACAGCAAACGAAAGAATACCTATTCCGGCGAAATCGATATGTTCGCCCTGTTTGTGTTGAGTTTCACGCTCCATAAGGATCAGGGCCGTAACCATCGAAATGGTCGAAAACAACACGTTTGCAAGAAAGAACAAGCGCCAGTCGCCAAAGCTGACTGCGGCGCCGCTTATGAGAGGACCAAAGACATTGCCGCTGGTCACACCGGCGAGGATCATACCCATGATCATGGCGCGGTGTTCGGGGCGCGAGACTTTGGTGGCGCCAAAAGCAAGCGTGCAAGGCCAGACGCAACCCGAACCAATCCCCTGCAAAGCACGCGCGGCGATCAGGAAATCGAGACTGGGAGAGACAAAGCACATGACGGACGCAAATAGAAAGATTGCCAGCCCGATGATCATCATCTTGCGATGCCCGAACATGTCCCCCATGCGCCCCCCGGCGACCATGGTCATGGCAAAAAACAAGGCGTAGATGTTCAGAACCCACTGGGTGCTGGTAATATCAGCGTCAAAGCTGTTTTCGATGGCTGGGACAAGAATAAGAGCGCCGGTAAAGTCGATACCGATCCCGAACCCTGTCACCATCAGAGCGATGACCTTGACGATACTGCTGCGGTCCATTTTCGCACCCGGGTTGCTTCGGATGACATTTATGATGCACGGATTTCGCCTGAAAGATAGACAAAGCCTTGGAAACGAAGAAAACCCGGATCAGCCCGAAGGTGCCTGAGACCGTCTAAATGCCCGTTTCAACAAGTCCAGCTCCGCCCGCAACAAAGCGATTTCGGTCCGCAAATCATCCGCGGCTGATGCACCCGCAATGATTGTGAATTCACCGATCTTCTGTGATGTGTTTGCATCGGCTATTACAAAGCAATGAACACCGTCGGCAATCGCGGTTGATGGCACCGGCACACTCAGCTCCCAACCACCATCGGTGGCGGTCATGAATACACCCTCCAGCGCCTGGCCCATATAACGGACTTCGACGTGCGGTTCAGTGTCGGCCTGCAGGTACCCGCGCCAGAGGCCGTTTTCGAACAGGGTTGGGGTCAAGGTTGGTTGTGTCATGGCCAATGCTCTCACATGTCGGCGCGGTGGTGGCGGCAAAGGGTCAGGTCCCGCAGAACTATGCGGTTCATAGCCGGATTGGTCAGAACCAGATCCAGCCAGATCTTGTCTATACGCCGTTCGTTCAGCGGCAAACTGGCAAGATCGAAATCCAGAACATTCGAACTTGTCGACAAATCTATAGACCGTGGAACGGAATCAGTGTTTGGGCCGTGCCGAATATTCAATCGCGCGGTCACGTCCAGCGGACGTTCTGTTTCAATCTGGGCATCGACCCGCATCAGGTGCTGCCGCGTCAATCCTTGCACTGCCTCAGGCGGCAAATCCAGCGACACAGAAAGGAATGACCCGGCAAAGCCAAACACTTCGACGCCAAGCCCAAAAGCGGCCAGGTCCTTTTCGTCCATGTTTCGTGCCTGTCGCACACTGATCTCGGATAGAGCGCAGTCGTGGAATATCTTTACCTGTTGATCCAACTCGACCTTACGCGGGATTGAGGCGAGACCAGGCCGGGGCAAGGGACCCCGCCACAAATCAGGTCGCCAGCACCAGTCAGTACCTAGCGGCTTGGGAAATTGCTTTGAGCCAATCAGGGGCAGCGTCAGTCTTTCGTTTGCTTCCCGTAGCAAACGGTCCAATTGCGCACGCAGTTTGCGCGCCTCGTCGCGCTGTTGACGCAATTGGGGGTTCGTGGCCCCGGCCGCGTCTTGAACGGCGCGTTGCCAACGCGCAATAGTTTTGCGGTGTAGATATCGTTCGAGAAGTTTGCCCATGATCCCATCGTCTGAACTTGACCTTCTTTAGTCAAAGACAACGGCGAGGATAAGGCCGAATTGGTGAAATCCGCATAAAACTGCCCGACACTAACGTGGTTGTGACTGGGCGGTTTTGGTTGTGTCTGCTAAGGCCCCCATCGCCGTTCTTGCAATCACCTGGGACTGTGCGTACCGTCCGGCACCTGATTGCTTTGGATTATCCGAAAAACCGCGTACTAAATTCTTTGAGGCAAGGCCGGGGCATGGAACCCACACTATTTTCGTTCATCTGGAAACACTCGAAAAAGCAGCAGCTTGTGCTGTTGTTTCTGACGGTATTGTCGTTTCCGTTTCTCTACGCCTCGCTTGAGCTGCCAAAGCAAATCATCAACGACGCAATCGGTGCGCCCAACGATAGCGTTACGCTTTTTGGGTTCACCTTCACGCAGGTCCAATATCTGCTGATCCTCTGTTTTGCATTTTTGGCCACTGTAATCGCCAGCGGCTTGATGAAGATGCGCATCAACACGATGAAGGGCATATTGGCCGAGCGTATGCTGCGCCGGCTTCGGTTCACGCTGATTCACCGCGCGATGCGATTCCCGAAATCGTATTTTGCCACCACCAGCCAAGGTGAACTTGTTTCAATGATCACCTCTGAGGCCGAACCGATGGGCGGCCTGATGGGTGATGCGATTGCCCAGCCGGTGTTCCAGTTTGGTCAGATGATGACCATTGTCACCTTTCTGTTCATGCAAAGCGTTTGGTTCGGTCTGGCCAGCATCGCGTTGATTCCGTTGCAGGCATGGCTGATCCCAAAACTGCAGCGCCAGATCAACCTGCTGAACAAGGAACGTATTCAGCAGGTCCGCCACCTCAGCTCGGAAATTGGCGAAAGCGCGGCGGGCATCAGCGATTTGCGGGCCAATGGTGGCTGGCGCTATCGGTTGGCACAATTCAGCCATCGGTTGGGAACCTTGTTCGAGATCCGGTTCAAGATCTACAACAAGAAGTTCTTTATGAAGTTCCTCAACAATCTGATTACTCAGATGACGCCGTTCCTGTTCTATTCGGTCGGTGGCTATCTGGCGATCACGGGTGAGGTGACAGTGGGCGCGTTGGTCGCGGCGCTTGGGGCATACAAGGACCTTAGTGGCCCATGGAAAGACTTGCTGACCTATTACAACCAGGTTCAGGATATGTCTTTGCGCTGGGAAATCGTGATTGAACGTTTTGCCCCAGACAACATGATCCCTGAAGAGCTATTTGTGGGTGAGCCAGAGTCCATTCCGCATCTCAGCGGCGATATCGAACTGCGCAATGTAACAGTGCGCGATGATGACGGGAAAACTATCCTTGAAGATATCGATCTGACCATCCCCAAGGGCGCCCGCGTTGCTATTCAGTCGTCAAGCGCCGCCGAGCGCGGCGCGTTGGCGCAACTGCTGACACGAGAGCTTTTGCCGATACAAGGCAGCGTCACAATTGCGGGTCACGATTTGCTAAAACTCCATCAGACGGTAATTGCGGCGCGGATCGGCTATGCCTATTCGCGACCCTATCTGTTTGACGGGACTTTGGGCGATAACCTTTTGATGCCGTTGCGAACCCATCCACAACACGAACCCGACGCAAAGAAGGCCCCAAGCCGGTGGCAGATCGAAGCGGTGCGGGCCGGGAACCCTCCGGATTCCCTGTCGGATGAGTGGATCGATCCCGGCCTGGCAGGGTTGGAAGACATCGAGGATATCCGCAACTGGTGGTTCCAGCTGGTCGAGGCGATGGGCATCGACGAGTTCATGTTTCGCCGGACATTACGTACCCAGTTTGATCCAGAACAACATTCTGCCCTGGCGCGGGATATTGTAAATCTGCGCGAAACGGTCGCGCAAAGGTTGGAAGAAAAAGACCTGGCGCGGTATGTCTATCGGTTCGAACCGGACCGCTTTAACCCGGCTGTTCCGTTGGGGGGCAACCTGCTGTTTGCCGCTCCGTCTCGCGATATCTCACCGGAAATTCTGGCGGGCGATGATCGGTTCATGTGGATGCTGCGCCATCACGATCTGGACGATGACGCAATGAGCATTGCAAGCGCGGTGCTGGAAACACTGCACCAAACGTTTGGGCGGGACGGGGCAGATCACCCGCTGTTCCTTCGTCTGGGTATGGCCAAGGATATGTTCCACCGTCTGCTTGATATCGAGGATCGGCGCAAAGCCAAAGGGGATGAAGCAATCAGCGAGGGCGAGCGTGCCTTGTTGCTGACCGTTCCTTTCCTGCTGACGGCGGAACAGATCGGGCCTGATTTTCCAGACGAGTACAAAGATAAAATCTTGGCCATCCGAAGGGGGCAGGCGGAACAGCTGCGTGCCTCGATGGATGGGATGTTCGTTCCGGTCACGCCAGATGCATATATTGAACGCATGACTGTCATGGAAAATGCCCTGTTCGGGCGGGTTTCTTTGATGGCCGGGGCGCACACGGATGAAATCGAAGATGTCGTCGCCGAAGCCATGAACGAAGCTGGTCTGCGCCGCCGGGCGGCGGCCATTATCTATGACCTGCCCTCGGGTCTGGGTGGGAATAATCTGCCGACGGTATTTCAGGAACGCGCCGCATTCTCGCGCGCTGGAATCAAACGTCCTGATGTGTTGATCCTGGACAAAGCTCTGGCCAGCCATGATTCCGAGAGCAGGCTGAGAACCCGACTGAAACTGCGGGAATTGTTGCCGGATTCCATCATGGTCTTCATGGAGGATTACTTTGCCCATCCCGAAGCCTATGATCTGTTCGTCGAGATCAAGGATGGTCGAATTGACGGCGTCTCGCGGACCCGTCCAGAAGAGGAGGCCAGCTCAACGGATGACCTGAGCCGTAAGCTCAAGATTATCTCGTCGACCGAGCTGTTTTCCGGCATTGACGGTCGCAACCAGCGCCTTCTGGCGTTTTCGGCGCAATGGTACGATGCCGCAGCCGGGCAGATCATCTTTTCCGAAGGGCAAACGCCAGATGCCGCTTATCTGTGTATTTCGGGAGAAGCCGACCTGATCTGGAATGAAGGGAACGGAACCGCGCGTACGATCTCGGTCATCGAGCCGGGGCGTCTTATCGGAGACTTGTCGATTATCACCGGCGAAATTCGGCAGTTTGATTTGGTTGCGGTCAAGAATTGTTCGTTCCTGCGCATTGGGGCCGAGGAATTGCGCGCGGTTATTGAAAGTGACGCAGGTGTTGCAATGCAGCTGCTGCAAACGGTTGCCGGCTATCTGACTACGATTTCCGAAAGGCTAAACGCCGCCAATGCAACCTCATTGATCTTCGATGATGACGAGCCGAACCGGGAAACGGCCGACAATGCCTGACGCCCGCCCCGGCAGATACATAGCGCATGAACGACTTGTTGCACCTTCGCGCGCACGGCCAGAGCTTTGGCGCCTGCTGGTCGGGCTGACCATTGTTGGCGTGGTTGGCATCCTTCTGAACTTTCTACTTTTTGGATTGGTTGCGGGTCTTGGATCCGTCGAATGGGCCCAAGGCTTGCTGATTGGCGCATCCCCGGTTGCACTTTTGGTGCTACTGGCAAGCTTTGGCTTCATCACCTTGGGCGTGTCCATCGCTGCAAAACGCCTACAGCATCGAACCTTGAGTTCAATCTGTGGCCCATGGCGCGAGGGCATTGGGCAATTTTGGAATGTTTTTAAGGCATTGCTGATCGTTGGGATCGTCGTGGCCATCTTGCCGCCATATGGCATGGGCGCAACGCTGACGCAGAATTTGGCACTGTCGACCTGGCTGTTGTTTCTGCCTTTCTCGCTTTTTGCAGTGCTGATTCAGACAAGCGCTGAAGAGGTGCTCTTTCGGGGTTACATCCAACAAAGTTTGGCAGCGCGATTCCGATCGCCGGTTATTTGGTTGGGCGTACCGTCGATTTTGTTCGCGGCAGGTCACTATGCCCCCGGCGCGGCCGGAGACAACGCGCTATTGGTTGCTGTGTGGTCTGGGATGTTTGGCCTGATGGCGGCGGATCTGACGGCACGGGCAGGGACGTTGGGGCCTGCTATCGCATTGCACCTGTTCAATAATATGGTCGCTCTGCTGTTTGTTTCCTTACCCGATGGCTTAAGTGGTCTGGCATTGTATCTGCTTCCTTACGACATGTCGGATACCGGGGCGCTGCGGCAATGGCTGTATGTGGATTTTGCTGTGATGATCGTCAGTTGGCTAACAGCGCGGGTTGCGCTCAGGCGTTGATTGCATTTCTTTCCGTAGCGTCTTATTTGACGTCAAAGCCGCACAAGCCAAGGTTCCGATATGAACTGGATTACAAACTACGTCCGCCCACGGATTAACTCGATCTTCTCGCGCCGAGAAGTGCCTGAGAATCTTTGGCACAAATGCGATGAATGCGGAACCATGCTGTTTCACCGTGAGTTGGCAGAAAACCAGAATGTCTGCACCCAGTGCGATCATCACATGGCGATCACACCGCGCGAGCGGTTCGATCATCTGTTCGATGGTGGGATCTTTACCGAGGTCGAGGTTCCCGCGCCCAAAGACGATCCGCTGCAATTCCGCGATCAGAAAAAGTACCCCGACCGGATGAAAGCCGCCCAAAAGAAAACGGGCGAGAAAGAGGCGATGTTGGTCGCCTTGGGTGAAATTGGGCGAACCCCGATTGTTGCGGCCGCGCAGGACTTTTCGTTCATGGGCGGATCCATGGGCATGTATGTCGGCAACGCGATCATCGCGGCTGCGCAAGAGGCTGTAAAACTGAAACGCCCGCTGATCCTGTTTTCGGCCGCTGGCGGCGCACGGATGCAGGAAGGTATCCTGAGCCTGATGCAGATGCCGCGCACGACCGTGGCGGTAGAGATGCTGAAAGAGGCAAATCTGCCCTACATCGTAGTGCTGACTCACCCAACGACGGGCGGTGTGACGGCCTCATACGCGATGCTGGGTGATGTCCATATCTCGGAACCCAATGCGCTGATCTGTTTTGCCGGTCCGCGTGTGATCGAACAGACGATCCGGGAAAAGCTGCCCGAAGGGTTTCAGCGTGCGGAATACCTGTTGGATCACGGCATGTTGGACCGCGTGACCAAGCGGACCGAAATGCGCGATGAGCTGATCACGATCACGCGGATGTTGATGAACCAGCCTCCGGCGGTCAAAGGCGATCTGCCTGCGCCCGAACCCGAAGATGCAGTGGCAGAAACCCCGACTGAAAACGCGGAAGAGAAATGACCTCTCAGACATCGGACATCATTCTGGAAAGGATGATGGCGCTGCATCCCAAGATCATTGACCTGACCTTGGATCGTGTCTGGCGTCTGCTGGCCGCGCTGGACCATCCGCAAAACAAACTGCCCCCAGTGATCCACATCGCCGGAACCAACGGCAAAGGCTCAACCCAGGCCATGATCCGCGCGGGGCTGGAAGGGGCAGGGCTGTCCGCCCATGCCTATACCTCGCCCCATCTGGCACGGTTTCATGAGCGTATTCGTCTGGCGGGTGAACTGATTTCCGAACCGGATCTGACGGCGGTTCTGGACGAATGTTATGCCGCCAACGGTGGCGAGAACATCACGTATTTTGAGATCACGACCTGCGCGGCCCTGCTGGCTTTTGCCCGGTCCAAGGCGGACTACACGTTGCTTGAGGTCGGGTTGGGTGGCCGGTTGGATGCGACCAATGTCATTCATGACCCAGTGGTAACGGTCATCACACCGGTTTCAATCGACCATGAGCAATTTCTGGGCGATACCTTGGGCAAGATCGCAGCGGAAAAGGCCGGCATCATCAAGCCCGGTGTTCCCTGCATCGTTGGCCCGCAACAGGACGAGGCGCTGGAGGTCATTGAATACACCGCCGCGCGTCTGGGTGCACCTTTGTTGGTGCATGGCCAACACTGGCACGTCACCGAAGAAAACGGGCGGCTCGTCTATCAGGACGAAACTGGCCTGCGCGATCTACCGCTGCCAAATCTGTTGGGCGCACATCAGTATCAAAATGCCGGTGCCGCGCTAGCGGTCTTGCGTCATCTGGATCTTGGGGACGACGCCTATGAGGCTGCGGTGATCAAGGCTGAATGGCCAGCCCGTATGCAGCGATTAAAAACCGGCCCGCTGGTCGAACAGGCCCCCGAGGCCGAGCTTTGGCTGGATGGTGGTCACAACGCCGCCGCAGGTCTGGCATTGGCCGATCTACTGGCGAAGCTGCCTGCACGTCCAACCCATATGATCTGTGGGATGTTGAACACAAAGGACGTTACCGGTTATCTGGCTCCGTTGGCCGCGCAGGCGCAAAGTCTGACGGCAGTCTCTATCCCGGGCGAGGCCAATACGCTGAGCGCTGACGACACCGCAGAAGCCGCCTCTCGGGTTGGGCTAGCAGCGTCCACTGCCGACAGTGTGACCGAGGCCCTGAAAAACATTACCGAAAATGACCCGCAGGTGCGGGTTCTGATCTGTGGATCACTATACTTGGCCGGTAATATTCTGCGCGAGAACGGCTGACGAACGCACATCCGCACAGCTTCATCTGGCCAAAAATATCCCGGGGAGTCGCGCAAAGCGCGGCGGGGGCAGCGCCCCTATTGCCCCCAATCCTGATCCTGCATTTCGCGCAGGCGCGACGCGGTACGCTCAAACTCAAACGTGCCTTCACCTTCGACATACAGCATCTCGGGTTCTGCCGCAGCTGAACAGATCAAGCGGACTTTTCCCTCATACAGTGCATCGATCAACGTTACGAACCGTTTGGCTTCGTTAAAATTATTGCGTGACAGGCGCGGGATGTCCTCAAGCACCAGAACTTTGACCTCTTCCGCGATGGCAAGATAATCTGCCGGGCCCAGCATCCTTCCACAAAGGTCGTAAAAACTGGCCCGCGCCACGCCATTTCGGAAAGCTGGCAGTTCTACCGCGCGACCGTTGACCTGCAGGATCAGCGGGTCCGCCGCCCCCCCGGCCAGGTCATTCCAGACGCTGCGAATGCTCGCGCGTGCTTCGGGGCCTATGGGCGTAAAATAAACAGGCGCGCCTTCCAGTCGGTTTTGGCGATAATCCGTGGGTGAGATCAGCTCCCACACCTCAAGCTGTTCTTTGATATGTGCAATGAAGGGCAAAAATAGCTGACGGTTTAGCCCGTCCTTGTACAGGTCATCCGGATGGCGGTTCGATGTCGTCACGACCACGGTGCCACCCTCATGCAGCAGATCGAACAGACGACCAACAATCATCGCGTCCGTGATATCGGTGATTTGCATTTCGTCAAATGCCAGTACGCGCGCGGACTTGATCACCGAGGCGGCCACCGGAGCCAACGCGTCTTCAACTCCATCCTTACGGGCCTTGTGCATGCCTGCGTGGATTTCCTGCATAAAGGCGTGAAAATGCACTCGGCGGGCGGGGATGTCTGCCAAAGAGTCGACGAACATATCCATCAGCATGGATTTTCCGCGCCCGACTCCGCCCCACAGATATAAACCTTTGGGCGGCGGCGGGGCTTTTCGAAAGAACCCCCGTTTCACAGGTTCGGCCAATGCCGCCCGGATACGTTCGAAATGAGGAAGAACGGCCTCTTGAGCGTCGTCTCTGGTCAGGGTGCCGTCGGCCACCTGCGTGTCATAAAGCGATATCAAACCCGTCATGTTTTGAGGCATAGCGCCCGGTTTGCCCGTTGAAAAGCAGCCATTTCTCGGACGCATCAATTTTGCTGATCCGTGACCGCAAAACTCCTGAATTGACGCACAACCTAAACGCGGTAACGTCTGGTTCTTGAACGCCCGAGGACCTAATGCCCCAACACACGCGCTTGCTGAACCCCATCCTGATCGTCGGATGTATCATCATCACCGTCAGTTTTGCCGTGCGCGCATCGTTTGGCGTGTTTCAGATCCCCATCGCAGATGAATTCGGCTGGCTGCGCTCGGACTTCTCGATGGCAATCGCAATTCAGAATTTGGCCTGGGGCATTGGGCAGCCGATTTTCGGGGCCATCGCCGAAAAGGTCGGCGACAGGCGCGCAATTATTCTAGGGGCTCTGACCTACGCGGCGGGTATGGTTCTGTCGGCCTGGTCCGTCACTCCGTTCGAGCACCAAATGTACGCATGGCTTGTGGGGTTCGGTATCGCGGGAACAGGATTTGGCGTGGTGCTTGCCGTGGTGGCGCGGGCATCGTCGGACGAAAACCGCTCTATGTCGCTTGCGATTATCACAGCTGCTGGCAGTTTCGGTCAGGTTCTGGGGGCGCCTACAGCCGAATGGATGCTTAGCTTTATGCCTTGGCAGCAGGTGTTCATCGTATTCGCTGCAGCTATCTTGGCACTGGTGCTGACACTGCCGTTCATGCGCGCCCCGCAGGCCGCCATCAAGGCAGAGATCGAAGAAAGCATGAGCCAGATCCTGACCAGGGCTTTCCGCGATCCATCCTATACGCTGATCTTTCTGGGCTTTTTCAGCTGCGGTTATCAGCTTGGCTTCATCACCGCACATTTCCCCGCTTTCGTGACCGAGATGTGCGGACCCATACAACCCGGTGGCGTACTGCATTCGATTGGCATCACAACCACATCAGCACTGGGGGCCGTGTCAATTTCATTGATAGGCCTGGCAAATATTGCGGGCACACTGATGGCCGGTTGGGCAGGGAACCATTTCCCCAAAAAATACCTGCTGGCCGGAGTCTATACCGCGCGAACACTCGCCGCGGTGGCCTTCATCGTGTTCCCGATCACACCGCTGTCGGTCATCGTGTTTTCACTGGTCATGGGGTCGCTGTGGCTTGCCACGGTACCGCTGACCTCGGGGCTGGTCGCGCATCTCTACGGACTGCGCTACATGGGAACGCTGTATGGGATCATCTTTTTCAGCCACCAGGTCGGCAGTTTCCTGGGCGTCTGGTTGGGCGGGCGCATGTATGACCAGTACGGCGACTACACCATGGTCTGGTGGATCGGAGTCGCGATTGGGGCGTTCAGTGCCATCGTTCACCTTCCCATTCGCGAAAACCGCCCAACGCCCGTCGCCGCCTGAGCTATAGCGACTCTTCGACCGTCAGTAGACCTTCTTGCAGCAGCCGTTCCGCCCAGCCCTGCGGGCCGGTAAAGTGATGCGTCTGCCATCCCCGGGCACGCGCCGTTTCGATATTTTCGAGTCGGTCGTCGGTGAACAAAAGCGCCTCGGGCGGCAGTCCACAATCTGCTTCGACCATTTCATAGATAGGAAGATGCGGTTTGACGGTCTGCATCCGTCCCGACACGTATTGTTTGTCGAACTCGTTGAGGAACGGGTAAACCGTTGTCGCATAGTCGAAATTTTGCACCCCGAAATTGGTCAATGCAAAAACCGGCACGCCTTTGGCCCGCAAGGCCCGTTGCAGACGGACCGAGTGGGGGATCTCGGGCGCGGCAAGTTCGATCCACTTGTCGTGCCACATGCGGATTTCATCCCGCCATCCCGGGTATTTCTCGGCCCAATCATAGATTGTGTCAGTGAAGTGATGACCCTGATCGACCAGGTCGTTCATCCCGTGCAGATCGACCTCAGAGAACATCGCGCGACGGCGGTCTTCTCCGATGACCCGGTCATAATAGCGTTCTGGCTGCCATTCGATCAGAACATTCCCGATATCAAAAACAACAGCTTTCACCGACATGTATGTACCTGTCTTCTTGTTCCTTAGATGGTGCCACTGAACCAAGCGCGACGGGATTGTTCAAGGCACAACCGCAGCGCGCAGCGCTGCCCGGCCCAATTGTCAAAGACGCATCTTTGATGCGTCGCTGGCAAGCGGGAGGATTAGCCCCGCTGCGCAGCCCTTAACTCACGTTCCAGGGCGTCCAAAAACCGGGATCGGTCAGCTTTGCCAAAGGGTTTTCCGCCGCCACCCGCGCCCGATGGGTTGGATGCGCGCAAGTCGGCCATCAAATCACGCATGGCCAGTTGCTGGCCGATATTGGCCGCGGTAAAGGCTTCACCGTTTGGACGCAGGACCCGAGCGCCGACCTCAACACATTTTGCGGCCAGCGGGATATCCGAGGTTACCACTACGTCCCCTGCGCCGCATCGTTCGGCGATCCATTTGTCTGCCTCATCCGCACCCTCAGACACGATGACCACCTGCACCAATGGGTTTGCAGACGGCCGCAAGCCACCGTTTGACACCAGTGCCATCGGAACTTTGTGCCGGGTTGCAACCCGTTCGGCCTCGGCTTTCACGGGGCAGGCATCGCCATCTATATAGAGCGTCGTCACGCTTTCCCGGCCTTCTTCTCGGCCTTTTCAGCGGGCTTCTTGCGCACTTTGAACTCGTCCGGGATTGGCATCCGATTGAATGCATCCAAACCGGCGATCTTGTAGGCCTCGGCCAGGGTTGGATAGTTGAACGTATTCTGCACGAAGTAATCCACCGTGCCCTTCAGGTTCAGGACTGCCTGCGCGATATGGATCAACTCGGTCGCGCCTTCACCCACGATCTGCACGCCCAGTACCCGGCGGGTTTTCAGTGAAAACAGCATCTTCAGCATGCCGTGCTCCAACCCCATGATATGCCCGCGCGAAGTCTCCCGGAACCGAGCCACGCCAACTTCGTATGGGATGCCGCGTTCTTGCAGTTCCTCTTCGGACATCCCGCAAGTTGAGATCTCGGGGACTGAATAAATGCCGTAAGGATACCACGGACTTTCCGGCAGGGTAGGGGTTTCCAAGGCGTGGCATGCAGCCACGCGGCCCTGCTGCAGCGACGTTGAGGCCAATGATGGGTGCCCAATCACATCCCCAGTCGCGTATATATGTGGTACGGCAGTTTGATACGTCTTGCGATCCACGTCGATCCGGTTGCGATGATCGGTTTCCAAGCCAACGGACTGCAGGTTCAATGCCGATGTCGCCCCCATGCGCCCGGCGGCGAACAACAACATCTCAGCTCGCACGTGGCGGCCATTCTCGAGAGTCACTTCGACATGGCCCCCAGCGTCTTCTATCTTTTGAACGGCTGAGCCGAGACGTAGGTCAACGCCGTTTTCGCGGATCTGATGGGTGAAATCATGGATTAGGCGGGTGTCGATGAAATCTAAGAAGGTTTCACGAGGTTCAATTAACGTCACCCGAACGTCCAATGCCGAGAACATGGTGGCGTATTCCACGCCAATCACTCCGGCACCTATCACGACCAGCGAGCGCGGGATCTCTGCCATCTCAAGAAAGTCGTCACCGTCCACAACGGTCTTTCCGTTGAATGGCACATAATCCGGGCGATAGGTTTTTGTTCCGGTTGCGATCAGGAACTTGGCCGCCGTAAGTCTCGTTGTCTCGCCGGCATCAGTGGCAACCTCAATCTCGTGAGGCCCAACGAATTTGGCCAACCCGTTCAGGGTCTCCACATGGTTGCGGTTGAATTGGTGTTCCAGCACGTCAACTTCATGATCCAGCGTCATATGCAGACGTGCCTTCAGGTCTTCGGCCCGGATCTGATCTTTGACGCGGTACGAGCGGCCATAGAAGCTGCGCTCACGCCACCCGGACAGGTTCAGTACCGTTTCACGCAGGGTCTTTGACGGGATCGTTCCGGTGTGGACGGACACGCCGCCAAACCGATCCTTGCGATCGATCACCAGAACACGCCGTTGGAGTTTGCCCGCCTGTATCGCGGCCGAACGACCCGAGGGGCCGGACCCGATGATGATCAGGTCATAGTCAAATTTGCTCATGCCTCAGTCTCCGTACAGTGCCTCGGCGTGGAAGGTGATGTGGTCTTCCATGAAGGTCGACACGAAGAAGTATGAGTGGTCATAGCCTGGTTGAAGACGGAAGATTGCCTGCTGACGACGTTCCGCTATCGCCTGCGCCAAAGTTTCGGGGCGCAACAGGTCGATGAATTGGTCATTGGCACCAGTGTCAATCAGGATAGGGCCGTCAAAGCCTTTTTCTTTCATCAGGACCGATGCGTCATGATTGGCCCATGTTGCCTGATCATCGCCTAGGTAGGCGCTAAGTTGTTTGCGACCCCAATCCGCACCCGTCGGGTTTGAAATGGGTGCGAAAGCAGACACAGACCGGAAGCGCCCCGGCAAGTTCATGGCCAGAGTCAGCGCTCCGTGCCCTCCCATCGAATGTCCGGTTATGGCCTGACGCTCCGCGTCGATTGCGAAGTTTTCGGTCAGCAAAGCAGGCAATTCTTCGGCCACGTAATCCCACATATTGAAATGCGGTGCCCAAGGCTGCTGCGTGGCGTTCAGATAGAACCCGGCACCCTGGCCCAGATCGTAATCATCGTGATCGGCAACACCCTCACCGCGCGGCGAGGTGTCCGGGAAGACCACCGCGATGCCTTGTTCGGCCGCCCAGGCCTGAGCACCTGCTTTGGTCATCGCGTTTTCATGAGTGCAGGTCAGGCCTGACAGATACCACAAAACCGGAACCGGGCCGTCCTTGGCCTCGGCTGGCAGGAACAAGCCAAAGGTCATGTCGCACTGGCAGGCAGTCGAGGCGTGGCGGTAGACGCCCTGAACGCCTCCAAAACATGCATTTTCCGAAAGGGTTTCCATTTGGTTTCGTCCTTACGTTGGGTTTGCGACATGGCTATCCTTACACGCTCGATACGTAAAGGCTGCGCGGCTTTGGTGTGCCATTTTTCACAAGGCTTAGATCAGGGCGTTCCGACCCAGGCGATGACCAATGGCACCGTCAGAATGCTGGCCGCTGTGGAAAGTAGTATCGCAGCTGATGCACGGTGCGGGGCCACCCTGTAATGGGCGGCCAGCATATACACGTTACCCGCCACCGGCAGTGCCGCGGCGGCGATTGCGACAGAAGCAGGAAATGCAGCCACGGGCAAAATCCAAATCAACACAACGGCAACGCAGACAGGGTGAACGACAAGTTTGCAAAAGCTCAGCCAGCCTGCAATGTGAACGCGTTCGGCGGATTTGCTGGCCAGAGAAGCTCCGATAGCGAACAGGGCACCCGGGGTCGCGGCCCCGCCCAGAATTGTCAGGAAATCGTTTAATGGGACAGGAACAGGAATCTGCAACGCGGACCAAAGCATTCCCGCCGAGATCGAAACGATCATCGGATTCTTGATCAACCCGATCCCTATCAGTCGGAAGGTTGCAGGTTTCAACCGCCCGTCGCGCCCGCCATTTATCAAGATGACGATTAGGGATGAAAACACCACCAGATCAACCGTCAGAACCAGCATAACCGGGCCAATCGCGGCTTCGGTAAACAGCAGCGCCAGCATGGGCAGGCCCAGAAAACCGACATTGCCGATGGCCGCGCATTGTGCCTCTACCGCTGCGGTCGGGATATCAAGCCGACGTATCCATGCGACAACCGCCGCCAAGACGTACACAGCGGCGGTTCCGATCAAGTATCCAACGACTAGCCTTGCATTGAAGATATCCGCAAAGGGCAGGGTGGCGGCAAAGCGAAACAGCATGGCCGACAGCGCAAAATAGAAAACGAATTTCGTCAGGTACGCCGTTGCTTCTTCAGAAAAAAATCGACTGCGCCCAGCCCAGTATCCCAAGCCGATGATCGCAAAAAAGGGCAGTGTGCGCAGAAAGATATCGACCATGTGCAAAGTGGTAGCACGTAACACACAGGCTGCAAGATATGACGGGCCAGTTATAGGGTTTTGGGGACGCGCGTTGTAAATTAACTTAACTGGTTAATCGAAAACCTAACGTCATCTGTGTTGCCAGATGCCTGCTAATTGTGCGATTTGTTGTATCTGAACTGAACGGTTTAAACATTTGTCACCCAATCGACCGAAGGAGAGTACATGACCGAAGCAGCCGTCATTCTGCGTACAGGCCGAAAATTTGATCAGGTCCTGCGCGGAGCCCGAGAGGTTTTCATGGCGGATGGTTTCGAAGGTGCAAGCGTCGACGATATAGCCCGTGCTGCCGGGGTCTCTAAGGCCACGCTATACAGCTATTTCCCCGATAAGCGGCTGCTTTTCATGGAAGTGGCGCAGGTCGAGTGTAGACGGATGGCGGAAAACGTCGTGGCGATGGTGGACGATTGCAAACCGGCACGCGAAGTTCTGACAATCGCTGCAATAGAGCTCACGAGTTTTTTGGTCTCAGACTTCTCGCAACAGATGTTCCGCATCTGCATCGCCGAGCGTGACCGGTTCCCGGAGCTGGGCCAAACATTTTATGAGGCCGGGCCGCAGAACGGTCAGCGCCAGATGGTCGAGTATCTGGAAAAGGCGGTCAACAAGGGAGAGTTGACCATCGACAACCTGCAATTGGCAGCCGAACAGTTCAGTGAACTATGCAAGGTTCGGATTTGGACCCGCGCTGCCATTGGCGTTCAAAAGAGCTTTTCCAAAGCAGAGTTGGATGCAATTGCGACGCAGGCCGTTGATATGTTCATGGCGCGATACGGCGTCTAACCTGCTGCATTTAGTCACGAGAAAGACGTGAACGACCCGCACCCGGCAAGCCGGATGCGGGCAAAATAAGTTACTCGATAAAAGTCTTGGCGAGCCGGTCACTGATTGGTTGTGACAGGTAGCTGATTACTGCGCGCTCGCCGGTTTTCACAAACAGATCCGCGGGCATTCCTGGCAACAGATCCAGTGCGGCGACTTCGGTGGGTTGATCGGCATCCAGTTTCACCCGGGCTTTGTAATAAGGCTCGCCTGTGCGATCGTCCTCCAGCGCGTCGGCTGAGATGTCAAAAATCCGGCCGCTGGCTTCAGGCACATCGGTCTGCGTAAAGGCTGACAGGCGAATGCGCGTTGCCTGACCGATCTGCAACTTGTCGATGTCGGCGGTCTTGATACGTGCTTCGACGATCAGGGCTTGATTGGCGGGAACAATATCCATGATCGCCTCTCCGGGGCGAATGACGCCGCCGGTTGTAGATACTGCCAAATTAACGACCCGCCCGCTGGCAGGGGCCAGGACCTGTGTTCGTTTCAACCGTTCCGATGCCCCTGAATATTGTGACCGGATCAGATCAAGCTGGGCATCCACAACCGCAAGCTCTCCGGCGATCACCTCGTCGCGCAGCTTTTGTTGGCTGAGCAGGGACAGTTGCAACTCTTGCATCTGGTCCTGGGCCTGCGCGATCTGGGTGCGCAACGACGCATCGACACCGCCCAGACGTTCCATTTCGATCTGGCGCGCGCTGACCCGTGTGACGGCCACAAGCCCTTTGTCCAGCAAGGATTTCAGATTGGACAGCTCAACCTGCGTGATGTCCTTCTGGTTTTGGGTCGAGAGACGTTGTTCGTTCAGGCCGGCGATCTGATTGCGCAGCCCCTGAATGCGTTGCGCGTTGATTTGAGCCTCGGTCCGGCGGGCGCGGGCTTCGGCGTCAAATAGTTGTTTCTGCGTCAGGTAAGGCGACAACCAATGCAGCCGCTGCATTCCATCGCTGAACCCGGCCAAAGCGGTTGGCTCGTCAAACCTGTCCGTGCCGTTAATCTGCGCCAGCAAGCGGGCGCGCCGGACCGACAACTCGCCCAATTGGCTGCCCAGAACACTCAGATCTACGTCGAAATCTGAGGTGTCAAGCCGTACGAGGGGCTGACCTGCCTGAACGAATTCACCATCCGTGACCAAGATCGAGTCAATGATGCCACCATCCAGATGTTCAACCGTCTTGCGGTCACCTTCCACCACAAACGAGGCAGGCGCGACCACCGCCCCATCCAGTTTCGAGGCGAAGGCCCAATAGATGCTGCCGCCGACGAAAGCCGTCAGGGTAAACAACCCGAACAGGACATAGCGTTTGATGCCAGAGGCTTCGGTCGTGATGTCCAATACTTGCACATCGTGGGCGGTAAGCACATTCGGGGATTGTGGGCGTTTCATCAACTGGGTCATTGGGCAGCTCCGCTGATCTGAGTTGCATTGGCAGGGCGCACAGTGGGTTCGTGCGCCCCGGATTGGGTCGGTTTGTCCAGAACGTTCCGGCGATTGACCTTCAGGACGTCCTCTTTATCCCCGAACTGTGTTTGGGCGCCGTTTCGCAGGACCACTACTTTGTTGGCAGCCTGCAACGTTGCAGGACGATGGGTCATGACGATGGCAATTGCGCCGCGGGACTGCGCCGCCGTGATCGCATCGCGCAGGGCCCGTTCGCCTTCGGCATCAAGATCCGAATTCGGCTCGTCCAAAATCAACACAAACGGATCGCCATAAAGCGCCCGGGCTAGTGCCAGCCGCTGACGTTGACCACCGGACAAAAAGAACCCCCGACCGATGCGCGTTTCATATCCATCGGGAAGGGCGCTGATCATTTCGTGCACACCGGCTTCGCGTGCGGCACGCAGCACTTCGGCATCGTCTATGGCGACAGAGAAGCGCCCGATGTTTTCGCGGATCGTGCCGTCGAACAGCTCGATATCCTGTGGCAGATAACCGATCTGTTTGCCCAGATCCTCGTGGTTCCATTTGGACATCGGGCTGCCATCCAGCAAAACCTCGCCCCGTTGGGGGTGCCAGATACCGGCAATCATCTTGCCCAAGGTGGTCTTGCCCGAACCGCTATGCCCGATAACTGCCAACACATCTCCGGGCACAAGGCCAAAGTCGATCTGGCGGAGCGAGGCGTTGACGGCGCGCGGGGGGCCTGCCTGCGCAATCTTGACGTCCAGAGATTTGAACGCGCGCGGCAGGTGCAGATTGGGTGGGGCTTCGGCAAACTCTTCGGTCAGTTTAGTCAGCTTGGAGTAAGATCCGCGCGCGGCCAGAAAGCTGCGCCACTGACCGATCAATTGGTCAATTGGGGCCAATGCGCGGGCCAGAACGATGGTTGCCGCGATCATGACGCCAGCGGTGGATTCTCCGGTGACGGCCAGTGCCGCGCCAAGTCCCAGAATGGCCGATTGCAAACCCATCCGAACGGTCTTGGACACGACAGAAAAGCTAGCAATCCGGTCGGCGGCGCGGGTCTTGTGCTGATGGGCCTCCGCCTGAAGCGAGGTCCAGCGTCGCAGCAAATCGGATTTCATGCCAAGCGCTTGAACAAGCTCGGCGTTTTTATCACTGATGCTGAACAAGGCATCTGAACGACCGCGCGCTTGCGAAGCCGACCGCATCGGTTCACGGGCGCGGGAGTTGTTGATCAGCGCCATGATCGTCAGTGTAACGGCGCCGGCCAGACCAAGCAAACCCAGATAGGGGTGAAGGGCATAAAGGACCAACAGATAGAGCGGGATCCACGGCGCGTCGAAAAACGCGGTCAGCGTGGTTCCCGAGATGAATTCGCTAAATCCGTTCACGTCTTCGACAAGGTTTTCGCCAGCGTCGGCTTCGCTATGGACACGGCGGCGCATCGCAGCGCCAAGAACTGGGGCACCAACGTTCAGCTCAAAGCGGGCGGCCAGACGTCCCAAAATGCGCATCCGCATCAGGTCAAGGCAGGCGACCACGACGAATACACCGGCCAACAATGCTGACAGCGCGATCAAGGTGTCGACATTTTGACTGGTCAGGACGCGGTCGTAGACCTGCAACATGTAAAGCGGACCGGCGAGCATAAGAAGGTTCAGAAACAAGCTGAAGAAGGCAACTGCAACAAAGCCCTTGCGCAGCGACCCCCAGGCGGCTTTCACGGGATTGGTTTTCTGGGACATCAGGGAACCCTTTCCGGTTTGGCAAACGGGGCGACCTAGGCCGCCCCGCTGTTGATTGGTTAAACGATGAAGTCGTTCTCGGTCAGGTCCGCGGCGTTGACACCGGCCAGACGGATCGAGCCTGCGTCGCCGAAGCTGATGACGGCGTCGTCACCATCCTGAACGGTACTCGGACCGCCGTCGAAGTCAGGGCCCAGATCTCCGATCTGAATTCTGTCGACGCCCGTTTCAAAGTCCGAGATTGTGTCGTCACCGAAGGTGCCCTGGAACAGGAAGGTGTCAGCGCCTTCGCCACCGATCAGGACGTCATTGCCGCCCTCACCGTTCAGCAGGTCATCGCCATCCGCGCCGTTCAGAACGTTCTCCAGGTCGCTGCCGACAATCACATCACCATCGTCAGAGCCGATGACATTCTCGATCGAGACCAGCACGTCGGTTTCGATCTGATTGTCGATCACGGTCAGACCGACAACTCCGGTGCCGCCTGTTGCATCAACATCAAGCGTCGCGCCTGCGTCCACCAGCGTGTCCTGCACGACCGGGCCGTTTGCGCCCGCTGGTGCGTTGTGCAGATGGATGGCTGATACGACACCGGGGATCGGCGTGTTCAGGTCGGCCACGTTAAGGCCCCCAACGCTCAACTCGCTCGAGTAGGTGACTTCGCCTGTTGCCAGGTTCTGAGTGATGACAACGGTCGCGTTGCCGGTGGCTTCGCTATCCGATGTCGGCCCGGGTTCTTGCGATGCGTCCAGACCACCGCTCAGCGTGACGGTGCGGATCCCGTTCTCGGTCACGTCGCCGTCGACCAGAAGCTGCCCGCGAATTTCCCCACCAGGTAAGTCGGCGGTGTGGATGTTGTAGTACAGGTTGCCCAGAACGGCCTCTTCTACAAACCAGCCTCCATCCGGAATATTCGCACCAAACTGGTCCGGAGCCACAACAGCCGCATCCACGATCGAGACGTTGAACCCGGTATCGCGCGTGGCGGTGCCGTTGCCATTGGCGTCCAGACGGACCTCGACCGCGACATCAAGATCCGAGAAATCGGCGGTATCGATGCCTTCTCCACCATCGATGAAGTCATTGCCCAGACCACCGGTCAGCAGATTGTCTGCATCGCCTGCGATTAGAACGTCATCACCTGCGCCACCGCTGATGTCGCCGTTAGTGGTGCCTAGATCCACAAAAATGTCATTGCCGTTGCCCAGCAGGACATTGCCGTTGATCACGCCTTCGTCGTCGTTGACGATGGTAACGTCACCAGCATCTGATGCGTCGATCGCATTGACCGTGCCGCGAATTTCGCCTTCATTCAGGACGGCACCAAGAAGATTCAAGCCGCCGTCAATACGAATGCCGGCTGCAGCATCCGATTGTTTGGAACCGGCAATCAGGCCTTCGTTGATAACGACTCCGGCAAAGGACGCATCATTTTGTCCGGTGAACAAACGCAGGCCGTCGCCGACCTGATTGCCCTCGGTTGCATCGCCGCGACCCCGCAAGACACCTTCGTTTACAATCGCTGCCGAGACGACATCGCCTGAAACGTCACCTGTTTGCAGCAAAACAGCCGAGCCGTTGTTGCCCTCGCCCGCGTCCACCAGACCTGTGTTGGTGAAGGTGTAGTTGTCTGCCGTACTATCAGCGTAGACTGTGCCGTTGCGCTGATTGCCTGTACCTAATATGGCACCCAGGTTCTGAACGGAAAGCCCGTTACCATCGATGTTCAGTGCCCGGCTGTCCGAGGAAACGGTGCCACTATTAACAAACGACCCGCCCGAATGGTCACCAGTGCCAAAGTAGACACCGTTTTGCACGCCTTGGATGGCGCCCGCGTTAAGCAATGTGCCATGGAAGTTCACGCCATTGACAACTCGGATGCCGGCGACCGTGCCGTTGGCGCCTTCAGAGAAAATCCCGCCAAAGTTGGAGATCGTCGCATCGGAAGTGCCGGTGTTGCCAACGTTGCCGATGCGAACGCCATCACCGGCAAGCGGCGTGGCCGTACCCGCGTTTCCGCGCCCGTTGATTACGCCCGTGTTTTCCAGTGTAAATGTGTTGGCACCATCTTCTGCACCACCTATTTCCACACCAAAGCCAGAACCCTGATTGCCGTCACCAGCGTCAATCAGACCTGAGTTCTGTACCGAGAAGTCATCCGCGGTTCCGTCAGCGTAAACCGTACCGTTGCGCTGATCTCCGGTGCCAAGGATGCTACCTTGGTTGTCGACCTCAAGCCCCGTGCCATCAATGTTGGAGGCCCGGCTGTCCGAGGACACAACTCCTCCTGCTTCGTTGACGAAACGACCACCCGTATGATCCGCGTTGCCAAAGTAGACGCCGTTTTGGACACCCGAGATTGTGCCGGCGTTGGTAAATTCGCCCTGAAAGCTCACGCCATCCACAACGCGCGCACCGGCTACAGTGCCGTTGGCACCTTCCGAACGTACCTCGCCACGGTTGACAATGGCCCCTACGGCGATGCCCTGATTTCCCGGGTTGCCAATGCGGATACCATCTCCGGCCAGGCCAGTGTCTGCTGCGCCGTTGCCCCGACCCTGGATCAGGCCATCGTTCTCCAACGAGAACGTGTTGGCACCGTCTGCGGCTCCACCGATTTCTGCTGCGAAACCCGAGCCCTGGTTGTGCTCACCCGCGTCGATTGTGCCATTGGCCAGATTGCGGACCGAGAAGTCATCTGCGGTGCCATCGGCATAAACGGTGCCGTTACGCTGGTCGTCGTTTCCCAGAATGTCGCCGCCATTGATCAGGTTGACACCTGAGCCGTCGATGTTCACCGCGCGGCTTCCGGATTGGATGGCGCCAAAGTTCAGCACGTCCAGATCATGTTCACCATTGCCGATGTAAAGGCCATTGCGCGGGCCTTCGATCACGCCGGTCGACGTGTTCAGGATCTCACCTTCGGCGTTTACGCCATCCGCGATGCGGATACCGGCGGCCGTGCCTTGGTTGCTTTCGGTCGAGATCAGGCCGCTGTTGACGATCTCGGTTTCCAACGTGGCACCTTCGGCACCGTCGTCAATGCGAATGCCGTCGCCGGCCAGCCCGGTATTGGCGGCCCCTTGGCCACGGCCTTGGATTGTCGCGCCGAAACCGTTGAAGATGTCGGTTTCCACGCGATCGCCGACCTCATCGCCGATCTGCAACGAGATGCCCGCACCCTGATTGCCTTCGCCCGCGTCAATCGTGCCACCCGTAAAGTTTGAGATTGAGATGTCTTCGGCTGTGCTGTTGGTGTAGATCGTGCCATTGCGCTGATCGCCGGTGCCGATGATTTCACCGAAGTTGCGCACATCAATGCCTTGGCCCTGAATGTCGACTGCACGGCTGTCAGAGCTGATCACGCCGCCGCGGAAGTTGTCCAGGCCGCCCGAAGTTTGAGCACCTGCAAACTGAACGCCGTTAAATTCACCCGCGATCTCACCAAAGTTGCGAACCTGTGCGCTGCCGGTGACCTGAACGCCGGTGGCCAATGCATCAGGGCCGTTGTTCGCTTCGATCCGCCCAGAGCGGAAGTTGAACACGTCAACATCCTGTCCCTGAGCCTGAACGGCGGCAACAGCGTTGTTGGTGATGATTTCACCAAAGTTCAGCAGACGCGAGAAGTCATTTGCCAGCACGAAAGCCGGGGTGTCATCTACAACGGTGCTTTGAAAGAAGTTGTTGAAAAGGGTTTGGCCGTCGCGGGTGGTCTCTTGCGCTATTGTAGACGTGGTCAAGAGACGAGCGCGCAGGCTTGTCAGAAGTTGGGACAGCATGGGGTACTCCGTCATAAATTGTTACGTTTGGCAGTCCGCCCTGTGTGTCGGGCATTCCACGTAGCAAAGGGGTAGACGGCACCCCGGGTCATCTGAAATTCATCCTGCAAATCGGCCGTATAACCAACGCAAATAGTCACGGTTTCCGTGAGAATCCGGAAATGCCACATCAAATAAATCAACAGGTTACAATTTTCCTGCCGCGCGTGATGTTCTATTCGAATGCGCCGGTTAACAGTTTTGTCAGCGGAGTTGATCGGGATTTCATGCAGTTTTAACCGCTTTAAGGTACATAAAGGGGTGGTTTCGAGCCGCTTTTGTATGACCGCAGAGAGATTGAGCGGATGAATTTCAGAGATTTGGAGTATGTGCTCGCCATTGCAAAACATGGCAAGTTCAGTCAGGCGGCGGTTGCGTGCAACGTTTCGCAACCTGCACTATCGAACCAGATCAAGAAGCTGGAACACGAACTGGGTGTTGAACTGTTTCTACGACTAAATAACGAAGTGCGCCCAACGGCATTTGGTCAAAGCATCCTCAAAATAGCTGAATCCATCCTGTCTGATGCACAACAGATCCGCGACACTGCCACCCAATACCGCGACCCCGAGGCCGTCACGTACCGGATTGGCATGACGCCAACGCTTGCACCCTACCTGACGCAGTACTTCTCAGGGTTGTTCAGCGATCTGTACCCGCGGATGCGTGTGACCATGATCGAGGACCTTCCGCAAAACATGTTGCAGATGGTGGAAGATCATCAATTGGACATGGCGCTGGTGGCCAAAGTCAACAACAGCGACGCTCTGGCTTTCACGTCAATTTGGGCCGAGCCGTTGTTTCTGGCCATGCGTGAAGGGCACCCACTTTGTATGCTTCCCTCTATCGCGCCAGAGGATGTGCCTCCGCATGACTTCATCCGGCTTCCTCACAGTTTTGGCTATGAACTTGAGGACCGTTTGCCCAAAGCTGATCCTGCGATCCGAGTCGCCAAGCGGTTTGATCTGAGCGCGCTGAGGTTTGAAACGATCTGCCGACACATTTTTCATTCTGATGATTGTACAATTGTGTCGGCCCTGGCTGCCGAGCAATTCAAGCGAGACAACTGGCCCTTGTGCTTTGTTCCTTTTGAGGGGCCCGGCAACCTGCGTAACCTTGGTGCTGCGACCCGCCCGGGATGTCCTAGAACTCAAGTTTTGAACCGTGTGGGTGCATATATTCAAGATCAACCCCCGGTTGGTGTTGCGCCGACCTTCACGCCGTAATCACTCGTCAATCTTTGCAATCATCAATGAATCCGAGATGTGTAGTCTCTCGGCTTTGCGAGGTGCATTGGCTCACACATTCCTTCAACTCTCAAAGTGAGTTGACAATGGATTTTGTATTTTGGATACATTGAGCACAGATTTCGCGGCGATGAGAGTCGTCAGAAATTGCTTGGTCAACAAAAGCAACGCGAAAGCCGATTGAAAATTTTCTGGGAGACAATCATGAAACTCAAATTTTTGGCTGCAACAGCGGCTATTGCCCTGTCCAGTGCAGCCGCGCAGGCCAACACGCTGGTTTATTGTTCAGAAGGCTCACCCGAGGGGTTCGATCCCGCACTGTTTACAGCCGGAACCACATTTGATGCCTCATCGCACCCGATCTACAACCGCCTGCTGGAATTCGAAACCGGCACAACCAACGTTATCCCCGGTCTGGCCGAAAGCGTCGAAGCCAGTGATGATGGCCTGGAGTACACATTCAAGCTGCGTCAGGGTGTGAAGTTCCATTCGAATGACGAGTTCACGCCGACCCGCGATTTCAACGCGGATGACGTGATTTTCTCGTTCATGCGCCAAAAGGATGACAGCCATCCCTATAATCAGGTGTCAGGCGGTACGTGGGAATACTTCAAGGGTATGGGTATGCCCGATCTGGTCGAGTCCATTGAAAAGGTCGACGACTACACCGTCAAATTTACTCTGACCAAGCCTGAGGCGCCGTTTGTTGCCAATATGGCGATGGATTTCGCTTCGATACTGTCCGCAGAATATGCAGATGCGATGATGGAAGCCGGAACACCTGAAAAGCTGAACACCGCACCCATCGGCACCGGCCCGTTCTCGTTCTTAGCGTATCAGAAAGACGCCGTGATCCGCTATGCCCAGAATGCCGACTACTGGAAGGATCCTGCGGATGTTGAGAACCTGATCTTTGCGATCACTCCGGACGCATCCGTGCGCTATCAGAAGCTGAAGGCCGGCGAATGTCACATCATGCCGTATCCGAACCCGGCTGACATTCAGGCGATGCAGGATGATGGCGACATCAACATGTTGGAGCAGGAAGGCCTCAACGTTGGCTATCTGGCCTATAACACCACAATGGCGCCCTTCGACAACCCGAACGTCCGCAAGGCGTTGAACATGGCAATCGACAAGAACGCGATCATCGACGTGGTGTTCCAGGGCTCGGGCCAGGTTGCAAAGAACCCGATCCCGCCGACCATGTGGGGCTATAACGACGCGATCACCGACGATGCCTATGATCCAGAAGCGGCCAAGGCGATGCTGGAAGCCGAAGGTGTTTCCGACCTATCGATGAAGGTATGGGCAATGCCGGTACAGCGTCCGTACAACCCGAATGCGCGCCGTATGGCTGAATTGATCCAGGCGGATTTCGCGAAGGTCGGCGTGGACGTCGAGATCGTCTCTTACGAATGGGGCGAGTACCTGTCGCGTTCGAAAGATCTGGACCGTGACGGTGCCGTTCTTCTGGGTTGGACCGGTGACAATGGCGATCCAGACAACTTCCTGGCGGTTCTGCTGGGCTGTGACGGACGCGAAGCGTCGAACCGAGCACAATGGTGCCATGAGCCGTTCGAAGATCTGATCCTGAAGGCCAAACAGTCCACGGATCAGGCTGAACGCACCAAGCTGTATGAAGATGCCCAAGTCATCTTCAAAGAGCAGGCCCCGTGGGCAACCATTGCGCACTCGGTAGTATATATGCCGATGAGCAATAAGGTTCAGGGCTATAAAGTGCACCCGCTGGGCGGCCACATCTTCTACGGTGTGAGCGTCGAATAAACCACCACTCAACGACCGGAGCCGCCCAATTGGCGGCTCCGGTTTTCTTTATTGGGAGGCGGCGCGAATGCCGGATTTGTCCGAGTATCAACAACTGGCAAAGGACATGTCAGTAGATGCCGTGGCACTGGTGCCCGGCCCGAATTTTACCCGCGCTTTGGTAAAACCCTTCATGAGCAACGAGCGACCTTTTGTGGTCGTGATCCCGGCCGAAGGCGTACCGGCAGCGATTGTGCCGAACCTAGAATTGGGCTCTTGGGCGCTGGTCGGGTTTGACGGCGCTGTCTTCGACTGGCGCGATCAGACGGGCTATGACGATGCCTTCGCGGCGCTGGCTGATCATATGCCGTTGCGATCTCTGGCGGTCGAAGGGCAGGTGATGCGCGTCTTTGTCTCTAAAGCCTTTACCCGTGCCTTGCCCGAGCTGCGGATCGTGGACTCGGAACGAGAGATATCCGGCCTGCGCATCATCAAGACAGACGATGACATTGCAGCGCTGCAAGCGGCGATTGATATCTCGGAACGAGCGCTGGAGCGGGTCATTGCGGATGTTCGCGTTGGCCAAACAGAAGTACAAATCGAGCAAGCCTTGATCCAGGCGCTGTTCGCCGAAGGAGCCGCGTCGCTGGCATTTTCGCCCATCGTGACGGCCGGAGGAAATTCGGCTCAACCGCATGGTAAAGCACGCGCGGATTATCAGATCAAAGCAGGCGACGCGCTGCTGTTCGATTTCGGCGCACGCAAACATGGGTTTGCCGCCGACATCACACGTACCTTTTTTGTAGCCGAAGCCTCGGATGAGGGCAGGGCGGTCTACGACACCGTTCTGCGGGCCAACCTGGTCGGGTTCGAAGCTTGCCGGCCTGGCGTCACTGCCCACGATATCGACGACGCGGTGACCAGCGTGCTCGAGGCCTCGCCCTATGCAGATCGTATCCGCACCAAGACCGGTCATGGGCTGGGCCGCGATGTGCACGAAGCGCCCTACATCATGCGTGGCAACGGCCAGATCATGCGCGCGGGCATGGTTTGGACAAACGAGCCGGGCCTCTATGATCTGGACAATTTCGGCGTTCGGATCGAAGATGACGTACTGGTGACCAAAGACGGTTGCCGGTCGCTGACAAGCTTTCCCAAAGAACTAACAATCATAGGCCGCTGATGTTTGGCTATTTCCTTACCCGCCTCGGCATGTTCATTCCGACATTCCTGGGCGTAACACTGATCTCGTTCATGTTCATTCGGGTGCTTCCAGGCGATCCGATCATCGTCATGGCCGGTGAACGCGGAATGTCCGAAGAACGCTATCAGGAGATGGTTCAGAAGCTGGGCTTCGACAAACCTGTTCTGCAGCAATACTGGGACTATCTGGTTGGCGTGTTGCATGGTGATCTGGGCGAAAGTTTTGTCACCAAGAAGCCGGTTTGGGACGAATTCTTTGCCCTGTTTCCGGCCACGCTGGAACTGTCGATATGCGCCATGATCTTTGCAGTAGCTTTGGGTCTTCCCGCGGGCGTTATTGCTGCTGTGAATCGGGGTAAATTCTTCGACCGGGCGCTGATGTCGTCCGCGCTGATCGGGTATTCCATGCCGATCTTCTGGTGGGCGCTGTTGTTGATCATCGTGTTTTCCGGCAACCTTGGTTGGACGCCTGTCTCAGGCCGGATCGACTTGCTGTACTACTTTCCAAGCGTCACTGGCTTCATGTTGATCGACAGTCTGCTGTCCGGGCAGGAGGGGGCGTTTGGATCGGCTGTACGCCATCTAATTCTGCCGACCATCGTTTTGGGCACGATCCCTTTGGCCGTAATTGCACGCCAGACCCGTTCGGCCATGTTAGAAGTGTTGGGTGAGGATTACATCCGCACGGCCCGCGCCAAGGGCCTCGCCCCCGCGCGGATCAATGGGCTGCATGCGCTGCGCAATGCGCTGATCCCGGTGATTACAGTGATTGGCCTGTCGGTCGGCACTTTGCTGGCCGGGGCGATCCTGACCGAAACAATCTTTAGCTGGCCTGGCATCGGCAAGTGGATGGTCGACAGCATTTTCCGCCGCGACTACCCGGTGGTGCAGGGCGGCCTGCTGATGATCGCCGTGATCGTCATGCTGGTGAACCTGCTGGTCGATGTCCTTTACGGCGTCATCAACCCCAAAATCCGGAGGCGATGATGGCTGAATTGTCCGCGACCCCACCAAAAACCGAAGACCGCCCCAGCGCTCTGCGAGAGTTCTGGTATTACTTCAGCGAAAACCGCGGTGCGGTAATGGGCCTTTGGGTCTTTGCCGCTTTTGTCTTCTGCGCGGCCTTTGCGCCTTTGTTGGCCCCCTACGACCCGACTGAACAGTTCCGCAATCACATTCTGCAACCTCCTGCGTGGCAAGAGGGCGGCAGTTGGGCCTTCCCGTTGGGCACCGATCCGTTGGGTCGGGATATGCTGTCGCGGCTGATCATGGGATCGCGTTATTCCTTCTTTGTCGGCATCGTGGTGGTTTGTGTGGCCGTTACGGGTGGGGTGATTGTCGGCCTGCTGTCGGGTTTTGCGCCAAAATGGGTCGATACAATGATCATGCGGGTGATGGATATCATCCTGTCCTTTCCCTCACTGCTGCTTGCGCTGGTTCTGGTTGCCATCCTTGGTCCCTCTTTGACCAACGCGATGATCGCCATCGCCATTGTGTTTCAACCGCATTACGTGCGTTTGACCCGGGCATCTGTGTTGGCAGAGCGGCAAAAGGATTATGTGACCTCTGCTCGCGTTGCCGGTGCCAGCAAGGCCCGGCTGATGTTCAAGACCGTGCTGCCGAATTGCCTGGCCCCGATCATCGTGCAGGCGGCGCTGTCGTTTTCGACCGCCATTCTGGATGCCGCAGCCCTTGGCTTTCTGGGCATGGGAGCGCAGCCGCCCACGCCGGAATGGGGCACCATGCTGGCCGAAGCACGTGAGTTTATTCTGCGTGCGTGGTGGGTGGTGACGTTCCCCGGTCTGGCCATCTTGGTCACGGTGCTGGCCATCAACCTGATGGGCGACGGTCTGCGCGACGCGCTGGACCCTAAGCTAAAGCGGAGCTGATGACATGAGCCTGTTGGATATCCGAAACCTCACCGTCGAATTCGCAACCGCCTCGGGTCAGTTCCGGGCTGTGGATGGTGTTGACCTGTCGGTCGACAAAGGCGAGTTGATGGCCATCGTCGGCGAAAGCGGCTCGGGCAAATCCGTGTCGATGCTGGCGCTGATGGGATTGCTGCCATGGACCGCTACAATCACCGCAGATCAACTGAGTTTCGAAGGCATTGATCTGACCAAAATCTCGGCCCGTGACCGTCGCAAGATCATCGGCAAAGACATTGCCATGATTTTTCAGGAACCGATGTCATCGCTTAACCCTTGTTTTACGGTTGGCTTCCAGATCAAGGAGGCCTTGCGCATCCACCTAGGCCTGAACCGAAAGGACCGCCACCAACGCGCCATCGAACTGTTTGATCAGGTCGGAATCCCCGCACCCGAAAGCCGCCTGACCACGTTTCCGCACCAGATGTCCGGCGGCATGAATCAACGGGTGATGATAGCGATGGCCATCGCCTGCAAACCCAAGCTGTTGATTGCGGACGAGCCGACGACGGCGCTGGACGTTACAATTCAGGCGCAAATCCTTGATCTGTTGGTTCGCCTTCGGGACGAACAGGGCATGGGTTTGGTACTAATCACTCATGATATGGGCGTTGTCGCCGAGACCGCCGAGCGGGTTCAAGTCCAATATGCTGGCCAAAAGGTCGAGGAGCAGGCAGTCACAGGCCTGTTCCGCACCCCGCGTCACCCCTACACAACTGCGTTGCTTAACGCGCTTCCGGAACGGGCGACGTCGAAGATGCTGCCTACTATTCCCGGCGTCGTTCCAGGGCAGTTTGACCGGCCAAAAGGGTGTCTGTTCAGCCCCAGATGCCAATATGCAGATGATCTGTGCCGATCGTTGCCCCCAACCCCGCACAGTGCGGAGTTCGGCAAGGCGCGTTGCCATTACGTTGAAAAGATAACAACCGGAGAGCTGGCATGACCGCCCCCATCGTTCAGGCCAGTGAATTGGCCAGGTTTTATACCGTAAAAGGCGGATTGTTGTCGAAGGCCGCAACGGTAAAGGCCTTGTCTGGCGTGGACTTCGAACTGCGGCCGGGCAAAACGTTGGCGATCGTAGGAGAGTCCGGTTGTGGGAAGTCCACCCTCGCAAGGGTGGTGACGATGATCGAAGAACCGACCTCGGGTAGTCTGACCATCGATGGCGTTGAAATAACTCCGTCGAAATGGGCCCAAATGCGTGAAACTGTGCAGATTGTGTTTCAGGATCCCTACGGCTCGCTCAACCCGCGCCAACGGATCGGTCAAATCCTGCAAGAGCCATTGATAATTAACCGCCGCGAGATGTCCGCAGCCGACCGCGAGGCGCGCGCGCGTGAAATGATCGACCTCGTGGGTTTGCGCCCCGAACATTACGACCGCTACCCACACATGTTTTCGGGCGGGCAGCGGCAGCGGATTGCAATCGCCCGCGCCTTGATGCTGAACCCCAAGGTGCTGGTGCTGGATGAGCCGGTTTCAGCACTGGACGTCTCAATCCAGTCGCAAATTCTGAACCTGCTGGTCGAACTGCAGGAACGTCTGAACCTTGCCTATCTGTTCATTTCGCATGATTTGTCGGTGGTGAAGCATTTTGCCGACGATGTGATCGTTATGTATTTAGGCCGCGCGGTTGAGAAGGCACCGAAAGAAAAGCTGTTTGCTGCCCCTAGGCATCCCTATTCCAAGGCTCTTTTGTCGACAACACCTCGCGCAGATCCCGACGCGCGCAAGGATCGGATCAAACTGGAAGGCGAGCTACCGTCCCCGATGAACATCCCCAAAGGCTGTGCCTTTGCACAAAGGTGCTGGCTAGCAACCGAAGAGTGCCGCGCAGCGCCACCAGAACTGAGCGGGACAGACCACAAAGTGGCGTGCCTGCATCCACTGGGGTAGGGATGGGGGACCTTCAGCCAGTTTCGCCTTTCCGTGTCTTAATAACCATCGCCAGCAACTGATCCTTGGTCCGTTGAATATGCTTGGTCAGCAGTTCACCTGCGGCATCAACCTGACGTTTGCGTGCCAGCGATAAAAGCTGTCGGTGATCTTGCTTGGCGGGCTCGCGCTGTTCCATGACGCTTAGATGCATACGGACATAGCGGTCCGATTGCAGATTGACCCGTTGAAGAATCTCATTGGTCAGCCCACGATCAGCAGCCGCATAAAGAGCTTTGTGGTATTCATAATTCAGGCTGCCCCATCGCCCGACATTGTATGCTTCGTAAGACCTTTCCATGTCGTCGAGCAGCTTCTCGCATCTGGCGAAATCAGCTTCCGTCATCTGCGGAATGGCCCGTCTAAACAGGTCAACTTCCAAAAGAACGCGAAGGTCAAAAATCTCGCCAATTTCCGAAAGCGAATGCGAAGTCACCGATGCACCACGGTTGTTAGTCAGCTGCACAAGGCCTTCCGCATCCAGCCGTTTCAGGGCTTCGCGGATCGGCATACGCGAAACATCGTAATCCTCGGCAAGGGCCTCTTGCCGGATGGTTTCACCTTCGGCCATCTCTCCACTTAGGATACGTTCCCGCAGATCATTCGTGATGACTTCTGGAAGACTTTGGCGTGCGATCGCGCGGGTTCTGGGCATAAGAGTGGTCTCGGTCGGTCTAAGTTGTATCCAAAATACAAAATGAGCGTTCGATTTCCAAGGGCCTTACATCTATTGATATCTTAAAGTTGCTCGAGCGTTTCAGCAGGCCAGCGACGATGTGGTATTCGAACGCGAAGGAGGGGTGTAGTGGACAGCCAACGTTTCCTGCCCAAGGGGGCGATTTCCGTCGACGTTCCCTATGATGGACCACCCAAGGCCTTTCATTTCCTGTTGCTGCCTAATACCACGATGTTGGCGTTTAGCGCAGCGATTGAACCCTTGCGTATTTCAAACCAACTGGCACGAAAGCAATTGTTCGAATGGTACGTCCTGTCCGCAGATGGCGCACCGGTCACGTGTTCGAACGGAATCCGCATTCAAGCCGACCAACCCATGCACGATCTGGAGCAGGGGGCCTATACTTTCGTGTGTTCCGGCACTGAGCCGATGGCCTCGTTTGACACCCGGGTTCTGAATTGGATCCGTCGGCAAAAGGCACATGGATGTGATTTTGGCGGTATCTGCACCGGGGCATTTGCCTTGGCCAAAGCAGGCCTGATCGGCGACAGAAAGTTCACCGTTCATTGGGAAAATAGCCCCGGGTTTTGCGAGTATTTTCCGACAATGACGCCAACCCAGAGCCTGTATGAGATAGACGGCAAGCTGCGCACTTGCGGGGGAGGGCACGCCAGCACCGATATGATGCTGGAAGTGATCGAGGAATTGTTCGGCAACGCCCTGGCCATCAACGTGTCTGAGATGTGTCTGCATCGGCGGGTCGGTGAAAGTGGCAGCAATCAGGTTTCGCCCGTCTCAGCCCTTTTGGGGACGCGCAACGCCAAGCTGGTCGAAGCTGTCCAAATAATGCGGGACAACATTGAATCGCCGCTCAGTCTTGAGGCGGTAGCGGATCAGGCGTCTCTGTCCAGACGCCATATGGAACGGCTGTTCCAGCAGCACACAAAGATGTCGCCCGGCCAGTATTACAACAACCTCAGGCTAGATCGTGCCTTCGCCCTTTTGAATGAAACCGACCTCAGCGTATCCGAGATTGCCTTTGCATCCGGGTTTTCCAGCACGGACAGGCTTTCAGTTCATTTCCGAGGCCGGTACAATGTTTCGCCGCATAACTTCCGCAGATCGTGGTCGCACGAAAGTGGCAACTAAGACCGTTGGTGAGACTTGGATACCGAGGTGCAATCCAGCTCTGGACTGCCACAGTGGATTGACCGAGCGGGGCGTTCACTTCATCTTCAATTGCGTGATCGACACTTCGCTGCGCCTGCCATTGCGCAATTTTGAAGCACCGCTTTTTGCCAGCATAGCGTTGGCCCCTTTATCATGGACATTATCATGAACACATCCGGTATCCGCAACGAAGGCATGCGTATTGGCGGCGAGATTGTCTTTACCGATGCTAAAATCCCGGTCCACTACCCCTACACGAGTGAGGTTGTCGGTACCGTCCCTGCCGGCACTTCTGAACATGTACGCATAGCTTTTGAGATCGCCGCAAATTACACGCCCAAATTGACGCGTTACGAACGCAGCGAGATTTTGCGGCGCACCGGCGCGTTGATTGGTGAAAATCGCGAAAACCTCGCAAAATGGCTGACGCTTGAGCTTGGCATCTGCCATCAGCACTCGATCTATGAAACCAGGCGCGCGCAGGACGTTTTTCAGTTCGCTGCCTCCGAGGCCCTGAAGGACGATGGTGAGGTTTTCTCGTGCGATCTGACCCACAACGGCAAGGCGCGCAAGATTTTCACCAAACGCGAGCCGGTCAGAACCATCAGCGCAATTACACCGTTCAATCACCCTCTGAACATGGTCAGCCACAAGATTGCACCGTCCATTGCCACCAATAACAGCATGGTTTGCAAACCGACCGAACTGACCCCACTGACGGCCCTGACGCTGGCGGACATACTATACGAGGCAGGGCTGCCGCCCGAAATGTTTCAGGTCGTGACTGGCTGGCCGAAAGATATCGGCGATGAGATGATCACCAATGAACACATCGACATAGTCACCTTCACGGGCGGTGTGCCGGTAGGCAAGATGATCGCGTCCAAGGCGGGTTACAAACGGCAGGCACTGGAGTTGGGCGGCAACGATCCTCTGATCGTGCTGAATGATCTGAATGACGCCAATCTGGACAAGGCCGCCAGTATAGCTGTGGCCGGGGCCACAGGGAATTCGGGGCAACGCTGTACCGCGATCAAACGCATTCTGGTTCAGGAAAGCGTGGCAGATAGATTTGTGCCACTTGTTCTAGAAAAGGCAAAAGCGATCCGGTTTGGTGACCCTCAGGACCCGGAAACGCAATTGGGTTGCGTTATCCACGCACAAGCCGCCGAGTTGTTCGAAAACCGCGTGTTGAAGGCTGCGCAAGAGGGCGCAGAAATCCTCTATCACCCCGGCCGCGACGGTGCACTGTTGCCGCCGATCGTCGTCGACAAGGTGCCCCACGGCAGCGAGTTGGTGATGGAAGAGACATTTGGTCCAATCGTGCCGATCGTTCGTGTACCAGACGATGATGCGCAAGTTATGCAAATCTCAAACGGCACCGCATTTGGTTTGTCGGCGGGTGTCTGTACTAATGATCTGAACCGGGCGATTACCTACATCAACGGTTTGAACGTCGGCACCTGCAACATCTGGGAACAGCCAGGCTACCGGATCGAAATGTCTCCTTTTGGCGGCATCAAGGACAGCGGCAACGGCGTCAAGGAAGGCGTGATCGAGGCGATGAAATTTTTCACCAACGTCAAAACTTATTCACTGCCCTGGCCCGAGTGACTTTTTAGCCCTCTTTCTGTTGCGGGAAATTGTGACAATTGCACAAACAGGGGGCTCAGCCCTGCACAACGTTCTGCCGTTGCACGCCCAAGCCTTTGATGCCCAACTCCATCCTGTCGCCGGGTTTTAAATAGGTCGGCGGATTTTGGCCCATGCCCACGCCCGGAGGGGTGCCTGTTGAAATCACATCTCCCGGCTGTAGCGACATGAACTGCGACAGATGAGAGATTTCTGTCGCCACGCTAAAATGCATCGTTCTGGTCGAACCATCCTGAAACCGTTGCCCGTTAACCTCAAGATACATCTGCAGGTCCTGCGGATTTGGCACCTCATCCCGTGTCACAAGCCATGGACCTATAGGACCGAACGTGTCGGCGGATTTGCCTTTGACCCACTGGCCCGAACGGTGCAGTTGGAAATCGCGTTCTGATATGTCGTTGATGACGCAATAACCGGCGACATGATTCAAGGCTTCGGCTTCCGAGACGTATTTGGCCTCTTTCCCGATCACCACACCCAGTTCCACCTCCCAATCGGTTTTGACCGAGCCACGAGGGATTTCGACCGTATCGTTGGGGCCAACAATAGCTGATGTCGCCTTGAAAAAGATCACCGGTTCCTGCGGCAGCTCCATCCCACTTTCGGCCGCATGATCGGCGTAGTTTAGACCTATGCAAACGAACTTGCCGACCTGACCGACGCAAGCGCCAATCCGCGGTTGACCATCCACCAGAGGCAGGCTTGCTGTATCCAACCTGCGCAATCGGTCTAGGGCTTCATCGCCAAGCGACTCGCCTGTGAGATCATCAATCACACCTGACAAATCACGAATTGCGCCCTTGGAATCCAGAAGACCGGGCTTTTCCGCGCCCTTGGGACCGAACCGCAGTAATTTCATTGATAGTGTTCCCTTTGCTCAGAGCGTCCGCGGCCATCATTAGCCAACAGGTGTGCGGATGGGAAATTCCGTTGTATTTGACCGGACAGCACACTTATCGACCCCCTGCACCAAAAACTCAAATCTTGTGGTGAATTAAACAGAGGACAGAGATACTGTAATCTCATTTCGTAATTTTTATTTTTTTGTGCTAGTGTCCGAACAGATTTTACTGATTTCTTTCAAAGGTACTATTTATCGTGAGCAACAATTCACAAAACACGTTCAGGTTGCGCCCGATGGAAAGGGCAGATCTGGATTCCGTTCTGAGTTGGTTTCAGGACGTTGAAGACCTTGCGCGTTTCGATCGTACAACGCGCGTGCCCCTCAATACATCGCATGCCGAAGAATTTTGGAGAGATTCATTTACGTCTTCCGATGCCAGCCGCAAATGTTGGTTTGTCATCGAGTCCTCCGCAGGTGAGGCCGTTGGGCTGGCCGGGCTCGAGTCTATCTCGAACATCAATCGCGATGCAGTGGTTGCAGTTTTCGTCAACAAGGCAATGCGCAGATCCGGCGTCGGGCTCCGGGCATCTGCTTTGGTGTTGGATCTGGCATTTCGACAGCTGGGGCTGAACCGCATAACGTCTTATTATCGTGAGGACAATCATCACAGCCGTGATCTTGTTGCCAAGATAGGATTCCGGATTGAAGGAACGATGCGTCAAGCGTGGTTCGCTGAAGGTGAGTTTCAAGATATGGTTGTTGTGGGCATTCTGAAGCCCGAGTGGATGGTTCGCCGGAACGTTTTGGCACAGGAACTGGATGCGAATACGATCGTGACTTTGGGGCCGAATGATTGCGCCGACTGGTCATGGCCACCTCGGATCGCAGAGGTGTGATCAGTTCCGATCAAAACTGCTTCGGTCGTCAAAAACGTTTTTTGATATATGTTGGTTACGGGTCCGCTACGAATCCGAAAAAAGAGTAACACTTGTGAGTACGACAATTTCTGACATTCCAATTACTCAACGGCTTGGCGCAGTATTGTTCGCTGATGTCGTAGGATACTCCCGGCTCATGAGCGAGAATGAGCTGGATACCTATAATGAATTGAAAGCATTGATTTCTTTGCTTGAGACATCGTGCGCAAAGTACAACGGCCGAGTGGTTGAGGTACGTGGGGACGGGATTTTGGCCCTGTTCGAAACTGCCACCAGCGCAGTAGAATTCGGGGTCGAATTGCATCAAATCGCAAGCGATCAGAATAAAACCCGCGCGCAGGATCAGCGAATCAAGTTCCGGGCCGGGATTCACCTTGGTGAGATACTGATAGACGAACGTGGCATTCACGGCGATAACGTCAATATCGCGGCCCGGTTGCAAGAGATAGCCGAGCCTGAGCGGGTCTATGTCAGCTCTGCCGTGTATGATCAGGTCTGTAATCGCCTGCGATATGGGTACGAGTTTCTGGGGCCAAAACAGCTCAAGAACATCATGAATCCTGTCTCGACCTACTGCGTCCGCAGCGAAGTGGCCGGCGCGACCATGGCCGGCACGATGCGCCCGGATTTGAAAGGGGACATATTCGAACGGCCGGATACGCCGTCGGTGGCCGTTCTGCCCTTCAGCAGCTCTGGCGGCGATGAGTCCGACAGCTGGATCGCCGAAGGTCTGACGGACGACATCATCATGAATCTGTCCAAGTTCCGGAACCTTTTTATCATCGCCCGAAACTCGTCGTTTTTCTTCAGGACACAATCGATGCCTCCGAAAGAGGCCGCGCAAAAATTGAATGTCCGCTATGTCGCGCGCGGCAGCGTACGTCGGTCAGCAAGTCGGATCAGGATTTCCGCAGAGTTGATTGATGCCAACACCGAGCGCACGATCTGGGGCGAACGGTTCGATCGCAAGATTGACGATATTTTCGACATTCTTGATGAGGTCACAGAGTGCATTGTTGCGGCCACTGCGGTGATGATCGAGTCGCATGAAAAACAGCGCATGATTCAGGCGATTCCAAACGATCTTGAGGCCTATGGTTCGGTCCTTCAAGGTCAGCACCACATCTTCAAATATACCCGAAACGACAACCGCAAGGCACAGAATTTCTATCAATCAGCCCTTGAACGGGACGAAGGATATGCCCGTGCTGCAGCAGCGCTGTCGCGAACTCTAAATATCGACTGGCGTTATTCCTGGGCCGAAGAGCCGTCACAATCCTTGGAAAAGGCGCTGATGTTGGCGCAGCGCGCGATCGAGCTGGACCCGACCGACGCGCGTGGTTTCGGCGAATTGGGCTATGTGCACCTGTACCGCAAAGAGCATGACGCAGCCATCCAATCCTATCAGAGGGCGCTGGCGTTAAACCCAAATGACGCAGATATGCATTCTGACTTTGCCGATGCTCTGGCCCATTCAGGCGACAACGAGACGGCCATAACGCATCTTCAGCAGGCAATGCGTCTAAATCCCTATTTCCCGGATCAGTACCTTTGGCACTTGGGCGGAGCGTATTACAACCTCAGACGCTATGAGGATGTAATTGAGACGGTCAACAAGATGAACAATCCGACTGAAGGGCAGCGTATGCTGGCCGCCAGCTATGCTCAGCTGGGTCAAACGGACATGGCCCGCCTCATAAGGGAAAAGCACCGCGAGGCGCATCCGAACTTTTCGCTGGCCCGGTGGACAACCGTTCAACCGGATCGGCTAGAGGAAGACACGCAGCACTTTGTGGAAGGTCTGAAAAAGGCCGGGTTCTAAAATGCAAAGGGGCACCGCGTTCCGGTGCCCCTGAGCTTACTTTCGAAAACTGGATTTAGTCGCCGCCGCGTACCTTTGCGCCGCTGACTTTGGCCCCGCTCACCTTCGCGCCACTGACTTTGGCACCGCTGACTTTGGCCCCACTAACTTTCGCGCCGCTGACTTTGGCACCGCTGATAGCCGGGCTGTCAAAGCCGAAATAGATGTCCAGCAGGACTTGTTCGAACTGGCCGGTCATCACGTCCATACGCATGGTCTGGTCAGATTTGTCGTACCGCCAGACGCGGATACCATCGGCGACCTGATAGTCGGCCGCTGCGACGCCGCCAATACTCGGGTCTTGCGGCGCTCGGGATGCGTCGTCTGCAGGCTTATTGGGATCAGCGACCAGCTCACCTTTACCATGAACCAGAAAGATCACCGGCTCCGGCATATCGTAATAGGTGCCCTCAAAGGCAAAGCCATAAATCTTGGCGAACCGAGGACCTTTCTCCCCTTTTTCCACCCCAAATTGATCGTCGAGATGCTTGTTGGCGCCCTTTCCTTTGGACGGGATACGTTTGTATTCTAAATCTTCGAGCTCACGGCCATATATCAACACTTCTGAAAAACTGAGCAAGGATTCAGGCATATCTCTATCTCCCAATTATGGGATCGACGAAGCCAGAACCCTCATCTCCCCCTCAAAATAAACTCGAAAAATATTCGAGCAAATGCGTTCCAATAATCTTCTTCCGATTGCATGCCATAAAACCGCTTAAAAATAAAGGATTTTACAAGTTACCCTGGCACCTGCGTACGAACCGAAGCCGAGTGGCTGTCTTCCTCGGGGTCGGGAAGACGTGGACCGGCAGATGTCAGACCAATATCACGCATGCGGAAGTTGCCTTCGATGATGTTGCGAAACGCACCGCCAGTGATTTCCTGATCGACTGCCAGCAGGGCCTTTTCAACACCGAAATAGCTGAGCATATCGGCATCCAGCCGCTCCCATGTGTCGGCCAGATAGGTTCCCAAAAAATCGCGCGCTTCAAGCAAAGCGATCCGGAAACCTTCCGGGTTTTCGGCATAACGGGCATCGAACACACCCTGCATAACTTCGCTGTAATCCGGAGAGTCTTCCAGTTGATCGGAAAGGTGTTCTTCTTCAGGTGAGATCAGCCCATGCAGCAGCAGGCGTTCGTGATAAATATCTACGAAAATGTCGAACATCGCTCCAGTCAATGGTTCGGACAGATCGTGTTCGCTAGTCCATCCGGCCGCAAACTCTGACATGGACCGTGTGTTGGCGGCAATTCGGATCTGCGCGTTTTCCCCCAGTTCGGCAAACCGGTTCAGACGATTGAATGTGTACAGGTTGCCCCGCGTGTTTTTCAACAAAGCGTCAACAACAGAACCAAAATGCAGCGACGCAAGAAGGGCGACCATATCGGCAGCGGACTCGTGAAATCCGTAATATTCGCCCGACGCATCTCCATCTGACGGCATACCAATGACGCTATAGATAATGGCATGTCCAATTTCATGGGAGACAACGTCAAAGTTCAGGCTGTATGGGCGGTACTCGTCTCCATGTTCGTGTGTGCCGCCCGTTTCCAGAAACCCCCAACCAATATGTGCGTTGTCCAGACTGGGTAGCAGGGACAGTTCAAGCCGGTCAAAATCGCGCGCGAAATGCCACGGGATTGGTCGATCAAAATACCCTTGCCACACATCCATTGTAAAATGGGCCGACCCGAACAAATGCGCCGCCTCAAATGCGGGGTCGGATGGGGCAATATGAAAGAAGTTCCCTAACTCATCAGGCATCGCGGGCGGTTGGATGTATCCGTTCCAAGGAGGCAGATACATACCCGGTCCATTTGGCCCGGGAACAATGGCGCCGTAAGGTGTGGTTTTGCCGACAGGATTTACAGTGTACATGCGCGGACCGGACGGCCCCGGCCCGATGCTACCTAGCGGAGCCGAAATTTCGACAAGCTCCGGTTGCGCGCCCGGTTCCAGAAAAGGTGATTGCGGATACAGCAGGAACCGTGTGCCGGGTTCTTCGTCGCTTACAGTCTCATGTGTGTTCATCAATCGACCCCTCGTGTCGGGCGGAAGTCACCTTGCTTTTTGGGACGTCCGCACAGGCACTCCTGTGGCAAAACAAATACTCTGCTTCGATCAACTCACCAAGTTCCACGCGCCCGGATAGGCCAAGCGAGGTTGCGTAGCTGTCCAGGTTATCCGGCACGTCCTGGTCAAGGCGCGTTTCAAAATACCACACGACCATACGCAGACGATCTGCGCCCGAGAGGTGCCCATTCACAATCGCAGCTTTTTCCTTGGCGGCCGCCCGTTCCCGTAGATCCGCATACTTTCCGGTTCGCTTCAGTTCAGCCAGCAATGGCACATCCAATTGGGCCAAACGCGCGGCGACCGTCGCATCGATCCGGGCGGCATCTGCCAGAATGTCTTCGTATTCCGCAAGGCTCAAATCATTGGTGGTCAGCCATTCCATCAAATGCGTTTTATGAGACAATCCAGCCTTGGCCCTGTGGTCCGTCATCTGCCGGATCAGGGCGTCACGATCAGGTTGCCGATCCAGCTCGGCGGCTTCTTCCTGTGCCATTACGCTTAGCACTGCGCGGTTGCGCAATTCGGTGTAAAGCACGGGATCTAACCTCAACTCGTCGATCACCGCGTGGTTCTGTGCCTCGTTGGTGTCGATGCGGTTGCGCAACTGTTTCCACACCAATGTTGGTTCGGTCCGCGTTACGGGAATTGGGGGTAGGGTGCCCTGCGACAGGCAATCCGCCATAAGGGCCAGCATCGCCCGTGCGTCATCTGCCTTGGCATCAATTTGGCCGTCGGGTAGCCAATCTAAAAAGGCCACCATTCCGGGCAGGTCGCTTAACTCTTTGCCGATATTCTGCCAGATGCGGTGCCGATAATGTCTGGATTTCGCATGCTCTAGGATAGTGGCGACGCTTTCAGAAGGTAAAATCCCCTGAGCCTGCGCCTGTTTGACTGTGGCCCGGATAGACACCATCGGTGTACTGAGCGGTTGAAACCCCAGCTCTGCCGGGCTGTGCAGAACCGCGACCTCATCGTCATCCTGCAAAACGCCGCTGAGGTAGTCCTCAAAGATCCCGCCAACACCGATCATTCCAAAATCGGCAAGTTCAGCGGCCCGCAGAGCGCCCATGCTGGCGCTGCCAAAAACCGGTATCCCTTGTTCCATCGCCCACAAGATTTCCTTGTGCCAGACCGAGGGCACACCTTCGAAGAACCCATCTATGATCCCAATGGCGTGCGGTTGATCCTTGGCTGCGCGATAGACATCACCCTGCTGAACAGGGGGTAGGATCGCAGCATTCACCCGTGCGGTGACTTCGTGCGCTGGCAGGGTAGGGCCCACAAACACAACGACGGTCATGCGGTTTCCTGCCTGATCTGCAGTGCTCTTAGGCCCGGTACATAATCCGCGTCGTCCTGTGGCGCCTCCAAGCCCGGTATGACCGCCCGAACGACCGATAGATCATATTCAGGCCGAGACAAGTCCGCGATCACCACCTGAGAAATCCCGACGGCCTCTAACCTGATTAACAGCAAAGCCAGGTCATCCTCGAATGTCTTGGTTGAATGCGTCGGGCAGTCCTGGAAATTCTCTGTCGGAGGGGCACGATCGATCAGATCCCGCACATATCTACACCGATCCGTTTGCGCCTGGTCAGTGAATTCTTCCGGATCCAGATCATCGCGCGCGCCCGAGATATAGGTTAGCCGGGTCTGAGCAGCCTCTGTCACCGCGCGCAGCAACGCGATTGCTCGATCCGGATGGCACCCGTCGCCGATGCCGATGTGACCAGGCTGCCCGCCGGCCTCACAGATCACGCACCGAAAACTGGCAATTCCGATATCCGACGTGGTGTTCCACACCCCGATCTCCAGATTTGCGCCGGTGACTTTTTCAATGGCCGCCTGACATCGTGGGTCGTCGACAGTGCCGAGATCAACGCGCGCGGTCGTGGTTTGATGAGACCACAGCGTCGTTGCATCGCGCTCAATCAATTCGCAAATCGCATGACAACTCGCTTCGGCATTATTATTGCCCGAAGCTAAACCGTTTGTTGTTCTGGGAAAGGCGCGTTGTCCGGAGAGTGGAGCAGCAGTGTAGTCCGTGTCCACCATCTCAAGCGGAACCCAGCAGGCGTGTTGGCTTTTCAAATCCTGGCCTTCGACCCACAGCATGTTGCTATTGGGATCAAATTGCGCGCCGGTGACCTTAGGCAATCGATCCACATCCACTACGGCCGCTTCATCAGCCAAATCGGTAATTCTGGCAAGCCGTTGTGGAAGTCGCACACGTTCGGCATGCCAGGATTCGATCGCTTCCATAACGCCTGAAGCTTGCGCTGCCTGCAACGACAGTCCCTTACCAAGTGACACCGCAACAGATCGGGAATTGGGACGAGCAACCATGACGGTAGGCAAACCAATCCGATCCAGACCGGTCAGATTCGCGATCCTAGTTATACCCATTTCCCTAAGAAATGGTTGCACAATGCTTAGGGTGTGCGCGGGGTCGCGCAGACGATGAGTGTCATGCACGTAGGTCTTTTGTGAATTATCGGTCATTTCATCGACCTTGCCAAAACAAACGTGCAGGTTCGCACAATAAAACAAGCTATACGCAAATAGGATGGTAGATGAATTCGTGTGGGTCAACCTTGCTGGTTTCTGGCGTCGGTTTTGAAACTTGGCGGCAACTTCAACACAATTTTCTTAACATAAGACGGATTATGCGTTTTCGCGATGTATCCGAGTGGGTTTGTCGGAGTACGTAAATAATGGGACCGAATTATTGAGACTCGCCTCCCATTGAATTCAACACCTTAAGTTTTTTGCGCTTTTTGAGTGTTTCGACGGTTCAAGCGCTTCAAGTCGACGTTTACAGAAAGCCAATGAGCCTCTTCGCAACCTAGAAACCGGCGCTGAGTGTCTTGCTAGGACTTGGTTGACGGACAGAATATTCTGCCCCAGCACTCGGCCCAAAGTGGGCCTTGAACGGTCTCATTGAATCCTACAGCGCGACCCGCCAAACCCTCGTGCGATCCGCAAAAACTAGAGCAAAACTGCAAAGTGGACCAGCCTGAACACAGTCGCAATTTTCGACCGCATTGGTGAGGAATACGCTTTTGCTGTTCTGGCGCGTGCGGAGGCTTTAGCCGCCAAGTGTATGGATGTCATAAACCTAGGTATCGGCCAGACCCGATAATGTGCTGATCGTGCCGGGTGGCAAGATGACAATGTCCGCCGTTATCCTGATGTTCGGCGAACCTAGCGTCGATATCCTGTATCCTGATCCCGGCTTTCCGATCTACCCCTCTATGATTGATTTCACCGGCACCCCGCCCATACCGATTCCGATCCGCGAGGAAAATGACTTTACATTCAATGCCGATGAAAGCATGGCCTGATTACACCGCAAACTCGGCTGATCTTCCTCAATTCTCCGGCCAATCCTTGCGGTGGCGTGACGCCAAAAGCCTATGTCGACAAGCTGGTCGCGGGGCTCAGCAACCGTCCGCAGGTTGCCATCCTGTCGGACGGATTCCATGATCATATGCTGTAGACGGTAATCAGCACGTTGGCCTGCTGACCTACCCGCCGATCCGCAACCGGTTGAACTTGTTGAACGGCTGGTCCAAGACCTATGCGATGACCGGCTGGCGGCTGGACAATTCGATCTGACCCGACGCGCTGTATGACAAAGCTCGCAAACTGGCGCTCAATTGCTGGTAGTGCGTGAACGCTCCTGCGCAATTCGCCGCCTTAGAAGCCCTGACCGACTCGCCGAAAGCTGGTGGTCAAGCTACTGAACGATCTACCCGGCGGGCCAGATTTTGGTAATCTGGGCGAAGGCTACATTCGCCTGTCCTACGGCAACAGCCAGGAAAACATCACACGCGCTATCGTAAGGATGCGCGGTTTTCTGGGCAGGGAATAAGAGCTGATACAACCAAAGCGCGTCGGTCGGTACTTTCAGATACAAACAGAGAGAAACGAGCGGAACAGGTCCTTGGGTCTAGTAAGGTTAAAGTGTTCTGATAGCACCCGCTATGGGACACTTATTTAACGAATTTTCGCTGTGCCGGTGCTTTTGCTGCAACAAACTGATATCCGTTGATGCAACCTGAGTTTAGGACAGTTATGCCTTGATAGACCTTTATACTTGGGCCACTCCCAACGGTCGAAAAGTCTCGATCATGCTCGAAGAGCTTGGCGTACCGTTTAGCACACATTCCATCGACATCTCGAAAAGCGAGCAATTTGCCCCTGAATTTCTGAAGATCGCACCAAACAACCGTATCCCTGCCAAAAGACACAATGATCCATAGCATCCATATCTTCGGGAAATCTATTTGAGACTCTGATATCTCGCTGACGAGAACAGCTCCCGAAGGTAGAACAAAGGATCTGTCGAATTCAAGATGGCTGTTCCTAATTGCGAAGCTTATCCAGGTGCCTAAATCCTGGCGCTGGCTGTAGCACTCAATCGCGTACTTTGCGAAACCAGTGAGCACTTGCATCACTTTTTTCCAGACACCATGAATCTTCCTGATGATCGCCTTGCGTAGGTTCGGGTCGCAGGACAGTGCCCCCTTCTCCAACCCTGGCCGGAGAGCATCACCGCATATCAATTCCCCTGAGTGCGAGCCTCAAGCCGTTCCAGATTAACAACTGTCGACAGCATCAAGCGATCGTGGCTCCAATCCTGAGTTTGGCGTACTGACGCCGAGCTGATGGCAAGAATGGTTGCCAATGCTAGGGTCATCCCAAGAAATACGGCAGGCAGAGGAGGACTTGCCGACGACGCTTCGGTCAAGGCAATCACACGCAAACGCAACACATGCTTTGCTTTTGTCCCGTTCACCAAGGCCACATGAAGAATGCGTGGGCAGTTCATTGTAAGAGATCGCGAACAGTAATCCAGCAAACAGGCCGTATAGTCTTTGGCGTCTATCCCCTTACGCGAGACAACGGATTGGTCACAGGCCAACTCGCGCAGTCGGTCAAACTGGTGCTTAATCACCAGATATGCCGGGTTCCAGAACAGTAGCGGCCGCATCAGCTCAAAGCCCAGCTCCCACTCCACATCCATGGCACGGATGTGTTGAAATTCGTGTGCCAGAGCGAACCGCAATTCACGCGGTGTATTCAGCAAATGGCTGGGTAAGACGACGTGGCGGCGACGTAGGCCGCGCACAGCGAAGGGTACGGTTATCCGGTCCGACAAACGGATGTCTACCCTCGACGACCGCCGCCAAAGAAAGCTGGATCTCACGGTTTTGCGAATTGCCCATGCATCGCGAAGCACACGAATTGTCAGGAAAGTCGACACCAGGGCGAATGCAATCAAAACGCATGTTACAAGGACAGACGAACCAGAAAGAACGTGATCAAGCCAACGTTCACGCGTGTTCAGCAGGGTTTCGAACTGCGCAGCCGGCATGGCAATATCACCACGCAAGTAGGCAGCCACGGCCAGATCCCCCAGCGCGACTGCGCGTCCAGGCCACAGAAAACCGATAAAGGCCGAGACACCCATGGCCAGCACCGGGCTCAGCACAACACAAATACAAAGTGCTTTGAGCGATCGAAGTTGTGCAACAAACCCATATCGCATAGAAGATCGCGCGAACACGACGCGCACCGCCAGCCAGATAAGTGCCGACAATCCAAGTACAACATTTAACTCGAGAAAAGCGTCGAGAACCGGTTTAACCGCCGTCATTTTGCAGTCTCCTCTCTACCAGTGCTCGAATTTCCTCCAGATCATCTTCTGTCAGCCCCGCATCGTCGACCAACCTGGCAACCAAAGTTGCGGGGGTGTCGTCGAATAACGTTCGGGAGAGATTTTGCAGCGAACGCGACTGATACCTGTCTTTTTCCAGAAGTGGCCTATAAATCAACGATTTGCCGTTCTTTTTGCTTTCTACAAATCCCTTTTCATCGAGAATGCGCAAAATTGTTGCGCCGGATGTGTAGGCCAGATTTCGATCTGGCGCCAAACGATCAAGAACATCTCGGACTGAGCCCTGACCCAGCGCCCAGAGTTCATTCATGAACTCAAGTTCCACTTCGGTCAGCAAGTTTGTAGTTTTTTTCTTTCGCATCAATCTCGGTGTCGCCATTTTTTAGTATGCCTGACAGACAAGCATCCTTTCACTGTTTCGCAAAGCCTAAACTTTCCAGAAGACGAAGATGCCCCAACCGATGGACAAAAACAGCGGCGTCCAAACCGGTTGCCCAACCAATCCGAGCCAGGCCAGAAAGATGTAGGCAGCCCCGAGAAGCGTGATGAAGAGACGATCGCCGAGCGTGGTGGTCAGACCCAATACGCCACGCCGCTCAATCCCGTCGCGATATTTGAAGCCTTCTAGAACGCCAATCAGCGCGATGGCTGAGAATATCCCAACGAAAACTGCAAGTGTCGCAGGCGTCCAGGCCATCCAGAAATCGGGCCACAAAGGGTCGGTCCAGGAAAATCCCTTTTCCTCTTGTTGGCCAACGTTGCCCCATCCGGTCTGAGCCTGAGCCAAGGCCGTCGTGGGCAGGAAGGGGAGGATGAGAAGAAGTTTACGCATATCGAACCTCATACACGACCCATCGCGAAACCGCGCGCGATGTAGTTGCGGACAAACCAAATGACGATGGCTCCGGGGATGATGGTCAGGGTTCCGGCAGCGGCCAGCAGACCCAGCTCGTACCCGGCGCTGGAGGCAGTACGCGTCATCACGGCCGCGATGGGTTTAGCCTCTACCGCAGTCAGGGTCTTGGCCAACAGCATCTCGACCCACGAAAACATGAAGCAGAAGAAGGCCGCGACACCAACACCCGCTTTGATGTTCGGCAGGAAAATCGTCACGAAGAAACGTGGGAACGAATAGCCATCCACATAGGCTGTCTCATCCAGTTCTTTGGGAATGCCGCGCATGAAACCTTCCAGGATCCAAACAGCCAACGGCACGTTGAACAGTGTATGGGCCAAAGCCACGGCCAAATACGTATCGAACAATCCGATAGAGGAGTAGAGTTGGAAGAAAGGCAGCGCGAACACCGCAGCCGGAGCCATCCGGTTGGTCAGCAGCCAGAAGAACAACTGTTTGTCACCAAGAAACCGATAGCGCGAGAACGCATAAGCGGCGGGCAAGGCCACACAAACTGAAAGCATCGTGTTGATCGTCACGTAGGCAATCGAATTTATGTAGCCCCAATACCACGTCGGATCTGTGAAGATGGTGATGTAATTCTCCAGCGTGAAGGTCTGAGGGAATAGGGAAAAGCCCGACAGAATCTCGTTTGTGGTCTTGAAGGACATCGCCACCAGCCAATAGATCGGCAGCATCAGGAACGCGATATAGAGGATCGGAATAAGGGACCGCTTCTTCATTGCGCGTCATCCTTTGTCATCAGAGTGTAGAAGACCCAAGACACCAGCAGCGTGATGGCGAAGTAGATCAGGCTCATCGCGGCTGCAGGGCCAAGGTCAAATTGTCCCAGCGCGATCTTCACAAGGTCGATCGACAGCAAGGTGGTTGAATTGCCGGGGCCGCCGCCGGTCAGAACGAAGGGCTCGGTATAGATGTTGAAACTGTCCATGAACCGCAGCAGTACCGCGATTGTCAGGACTGTTTTCATCTTGGGCAGCTGGATATAGCGGAATACCGACCACGGGCTGGCGCCGTCAATTTTGGCGGCCTGATAATAGGCGTCCGGGATCGATACGAGGCCTGCATAGCAGAGTAGTACAACCAATGAAGTCCAGTGCCAGACATCCATGATGACGACTGTGATCCATGCCGACAGCGGTTGCTGCGTCATGTCATAGTTGATGCCTAAAACGTCATTCAGGAAATAGCCCAGCAAGCCGATTTTGGGCAGAGTAAAGATATTCCACATCGACCCGACTACATTCCACGGGATCAGCATCGGCAGAGCCATGAGAACCAGACAAACTGGAACCCAGAACCCTTTGCGCGGCATCGACAGGGCCACAATGATGCCCAGGGGCACCTCAATCAGCAGGATCAGGAAAGTGAACAGGAACTGCCGTCCAAGTGCGGCCTGGAACCGGTCGGACCGCAGGATTTGTTCGAACCAGCCCAGACCCTCCCAGAAGAACCGGTTGTTGCCGAAGGTCTCCTGCACTGAGTAGTTGACCACCGTCATCATCGGCACCAGCGCATTGAAGGCGACCAGTGCCAGAACCGGTAAGACAAAGAACCATGCCTTTTGGTTTTCCGTTCTCATTGTGCCCGCTCCTCGCTAGCGATCCAGCCGTCGCGGTAGACGCGCGATTGTTCAGGTTTGAATTGCAGGAAGACTTGTGATCCCGGTTCCGGGACACTGTGTTCAGTTACTGCTTTCAGGGCCGTGTTACCGACCATAGCGCTGACCACGTAGTGACGGCCAATATCCGAGACCTTGGTTACATGTGCCGGGATACCGGTGTCACCGAACCCCACATATTCGGGGCGGATGCCCAGATCGGTTCGACCACCATCACCATGGATCGGACCTTCCAACATCACGTCGTGGCCTTCAAAAACGGCGCGGTCGCCCTTGGCTTCACAGGGCAGCACGTTCATGCCGGGTGAGCCGATGAAGTGACCAACAAACGTGTGCTGAGGACGTTCGAACAGCTCGACAGGTGTACCGATCTGAACCACTTCGCCGTCTTGCATCACGACCACTTCGTCCGCGAAGGTCAGCGCCTCGGTCTGGTCGTGGGTCACGTAGATCATCGTGGCTTTGACGCGCTGATGCAGTTCCTTCAGTTTCGACCGCAGCTTCCATTTCAGGTGGGGATCGATCACAGTCAGCGGCTCGTCGAACATAACCGCATTCACGTCGTCGCGGACCAGACCGCGCCCCATCGAAATTTTCTGCTTATTGTCTGGGCTGAGTCCTGACGCTCGGGTCTTGAGCAACTCAGTGACATCCAGCATCTCGGCAATCTCATCGACGCGACGTTTGATCGTCGCCGTATCAACTCCTCGGTTTTTGAGCGGAAACGCCAGGTTCTCGCCTACTGTCATCGTGTCGTAGATCACCGGGAACTGGAATACTTGCGCGATATTACGCTGGTCAGGCGGTAGAGCTGTCACGTCGCGATCATCGAACAGGATCTGGCCCTCGGACGGCATCAACAAGCCCGAGATGATGTTCAACAACGTGGACTTGCCACAACCCGACGGCCCCAGCAGCGCATATGCCCCACCATCGCGCCATGTCACGTCGATTTCCTTCAGCGCATAGTCTTCCGGACCTGCCGGCGTCGGCATGTAGCTGTGTTTTAGGTTTGAAAGCTTGATCTGTGCCATGTCAGGCCACCCTTTTGCCGTCTTGGCCGAAATACCGGCAATGGGCCGGGTTCATATAAAATCGGTGATCTTCGCCCACCCGATAAGGGTGCACGCCTGCCGCCAAAGAGACCCAAGCATCATCCCCGTGCTGGAAATGCGCGCTGGAATCGGAACCCGATAGCTCTGTGACGATCACACGACCTGTCAGTTCCACATCGGCATCCGAGGTGCGGGTGGGAGTCACTCGGTGCGGTCGTACTGCAACCATGTACTCGCCGTCCGCCAAATCCGAAACCGCCCAGCCGCCGCCGCCTGCAAGCTGTGCCTGGTTAGCTGACACGGTGACACGGGCCACATTGATCGGCGGGTCTGAGAACACGCGCGCAGCGGCAATATTCTCAGGGTTGCGATAGATATCAGCAGTCGGGCCGAATTGCGTAACGCGACCGTCTTCCATAAGGGCGGTATATCCACCCAAAAGCAGCGCCTCTTCGGGTTCCGAGGTGGCGTAAACCACCACCGCCCCACGACCAGCAAACAGGTCGGGTAGCTGCTCGCGCAGTTCTTCGCGCAGCTTGTAATCCAGGTTAGCCAACGGTTCATCGAGGAACACGGCTCGGCTTTCTTTTGCGATGGCACGGGCCAACGCGGTACGTTGCTGTTGTCCGCCTGACAGCTCATGCGGTCGGCGATGCAACATCGGGCGCAGCTGCAGCAAGTCGGCGGCCTCTTCCACGCGCCCTTCAATCTCGGATTTCGCCATCCCTGCCACGCGCAAAGGCGAGGCGATGTTGTCAAAGACAGTCATATGCGGATAGTTCACGAAGAACTGGTGCACGAGGCTGATCTGCCGCTTTTGCGTGTTCAGCCTTGTGACGTCCTGCCCGTCCATCAGCACCTTGCCCGAGGCGATCGGGTCCAGCCCGGCCATCATCTTGATCAGAGAGGTTTTGCCCGATCCCGTCGCGCCCAGCAGCACATTGAAATGGCCGGTTTGCAGCGTCAGGGTCGTGGGCTTGATATGGATAACGTTGCCAACGCGTTTGGTGGCATCTTGTAGTTCGATCATGTCCGTGGGTTCCGGTTCTTCAGTGCGTCGCACTGGTCTTGAGGTGGGGATGCCTGATACGGCATCCCCGGGTTTCAATGGCTTACTGAGACTGCCAGCGCTGAACCAGTTCGTCGTAGTTGACGGTTTGGCCCTGCGGCTTTTCGTTCTCAAGCTTGGCTTTGGGCGAGCCTGCTTTTTCCAACCAGAACGACGCATCCTGCGGTTCGTTCAAGCGGGGACCACAGCCACCGTAGACACCGGCGCTTTCATCCGCGGCCTGCATGCGGGCCATGGTGATGTCCATCTCTTCGGCCAGACGGTCCATCGCCTCTTGCGGGGTGAAGGCACCCGAGTTCACGTCACCGATCTGCTGCCACCAGATCTGGGCCAGCTTCGGATAGTCCGGCACGTTGATGCCGGTCGGCGACCATGCCACACGGTCAGGCGAGCGGTAGAACTCGACCAGACCACCCAGCTTGGGTGCGCGTTCGGTGAACGACTCGTGGTTGACCGAGCTGTCGCGGATGAAGGTCAGACCCACATGGGATTTCTTCACATCGACAGTCTTGGACGTCACGAACTGGGCATAGAGCCAAGCCGCCTGAGCACGATCCGCAGGGGTCGACTTCAGGAAGGTCCAGGAACCCACGTCCTGATAACCAACCTTCTGACCGTCTTCCCAGTAGGGGCCGTGCGGGCTGGGCGCCATCCGCCACAGCGGCGTACCTTCGTCATCCACGGTGTTGTTGCCTTCGGACTTCGGCTTCACCATGTCGGCGGTAAAGGCTGTGTACCAGAAGATCTGCTGGGCCACGTTGCCTTGGCTGAGCGCCGGCAGCGACTGATAGAAGTCATAAGACGCAGCCCCCGGAGGCGCATAGTTCCGCAGCCATTCGTCCCATTTGCGGATTGCGTAGACCGCGGCCGGACCGTTTGCAGCACCACCGCGCGACACCGAAGCGCCAACAGGGTTACAGGTGCCCGCTTCCATGCGGATGCCCCATTCGTCGACGGGGATACCGTTTGGCTCGCCTTTATCACCTGCACCAGCCATCGACAGCCATGCATCAGTCATACGCCAGCCCAGGTCGGGCGCACGCTTGCCGTAATCCATGTGACCGTAGATCGTGGTGCCGTCGACTTCTTTTACGTCGTTGGTGAAGAAATCTGCGATGTCCTCGTAAGCTGACCAGTTGACCGGAACGCCCAGATCGTAGCCGTACTTCTCTTTGAACGCGGCTTTGTTGGCCTCATCATCGAACCAGTCCTTGCGGAACCAATAGAGGTTTGCGAACTGCTGATCCGGCAGCTGATACAGCTTGCCGTCCGGACCGGTGGTGAACTGAATGCCCATGAAGTCATCCAGATCCAGCGTCGGTGAGGTCGTACCGGCCCAGTCGCCACCCATCATGTCGGTCAGCGGATAGGCCAGCTGCAAACGCGAATGCGTGCCGATCAGGTCACTGTCGTTGACATAACCGTCGTACAGGTTCCGGCCTGTCTGCAACTGGGTCTGAACCGCCTGAACCACTTCGCCCTCACCAAGGATCTGGTGATTAACCTTAATGCCGGTGATTTCCTCGAACGCCTTGGTCAGGACCTCGGATTCATAGGAATGTGTCGGGATACCTTCGGACAGGACGTTGATTTCCATGCCAGCATAAGGCTGTGCAGCTTCGATGAACCACTGCATTTCCGACATCTGTTCGTCTTTCGACAAGGTCGACGGCTGGAATTCATCGTCGATCCAACGTTGTGCTGCGGCTTCGTCGGCCCAAACGGGACCGTGCCCCGCAATGACGGCCACAGCCGCCACTGCGGAAAGTAGATGTCTCCGCATCTCTTTCCTCCCAAAAAATTATGGTTTTCCGGCGCAAACCGGATAGCAGACAGCATCAGCGATTTTCTGCGCACCTGTCAAACTAAATTTTTAGTAAATAGATAAACTCTGATCAAATTTTTGATTATATTATATATTTTTAGAAAACCAGCGTATCACCCAACGGCAGGATAGTGCCCGATCATCGTGAAAAACACCCTGCGGTAAGTATGCTAAAGCTGACAAAAACCTTTGTCGAGGATATGAAACCGTTCACGATACATATCGCCTGCTTCACCACACACACGAGCCAACAGAAGGCGCCATTCTCATCTGGATCTCCCGATAATACGCGCAATATTTTTATGAAAGAATAGTTCGATAGCGACAAAAAACGCCGGTGCAGCGCAATCATGTCGCGTTGTCGCTTGACAGGATGGCAGCATACGGCCTGATCAATTCAGTTCGCGGAATTTTCGATGACTCTGTCGACGGTTTTCCGAACAAAGCCTTATCGCGGTGGCCAAGCTCCGCCGCACGATCGTGAACCGCGCTCTGACTATGCACAGGACAAATCTATGATCCAAGACAACCCTGCCCTCATCGACGCCATCCGCGACCGGTTCGCCCATGTCGGCACTTGCCCGTTTCAGGGCGAACGCATCTTTTTCGAGAATGCGGGCGGAGCACTGACATTGAAATCCGTCGCTGAAACCTCGGCTTTTTATGCAGCAATCCCAGACAATCCCGGGCGCATGAATCCGGCAGGGCAGGGAACCCAAGGCGTTATTAACAAGGCAAAGGACGACCTAGCCGTGTTCATGAACGCATCTTCCGGGCAGTTCTTCGCAGGTGAAAGCGGAACCGAGCTGCTATTTCGCATGATCCGCACCGCGTGCCTGGTCGCCCCCAAAGGGTCAAAAGTGATAGGGTCATCCATCGAGCACCCGGCCACCCGAAGCGCAGCCTGCCGCTGGGCTGAAATCGCAGGGCTGGAGTATGTGAATGTGCCCCACGGCAACGACACCGGATTGGTTACGGCCGATGACTATACCGCGCTGATGACGCCAGATGTCGCAGTGGCAACGATCCTGCATGCGTCCCCCGTGACAGGCATGGGTATGGACGTAGCTGCAATTTCCGCGGCGATCCGTTTTGTGGCACCGGATTGTTTGATCATCGTCGACGGCATTCAGCATGCTGCCCACGGGCAACTGGATCTGGATGGCTATAATGTCGATGGCTACGCGATCTCGCCCTATAAAGTGTTTTCGCGTCACGGATATGGCATCGCCTGGATTTCTGACAAACTCAGCGCTTTGCCGCATGACATGTTGATCGACGCACCCGCAACCGGGTGGGAGTTCGGGACCCGTGACGCGGGAACTTACGCAACTGTATCGGACGTAGTGGCGTATTTTGACTGGCTCGGTAGCGAAGTCTCGGATGAGACCGAACCGCGTAAGCGGATCGAGGCTGCAGGTCGCGCCATTCACGCCTATGAAACCCACCTGACCAATACTGCAGTTAACGGCACAGGCAATCTGCCAGGACTGCGTGATATGGACCACGTGACCATTTTGGCGGGCGCCGATAACCCGGCACGCGAAGGACTGGTGTCAATCGTGGTCGAGGGGCATGCATCCGAAGATGTGGTCGAGATATTGAATCAACAGGGCATTCGCACCCATACGCGAAAGGCCGATCACTATTCCGGCAACGTTCTTACGCCGCTGGGTCTGTCAGATTGCATCCGCATTTCCTTCTGTCACTACAACACGCAGCAGGAAATCGCCCGTCTTCTGGGGGCCATCAAGGTTTTGGGTGAAAACGGCTGACTAGACTGGTGAATACATACGCGTGCGCGGCCTGTAGCCGCGCATCCGAGCGTCATCAGAATCGCAGCAAAGACACGACCGGCGTCAGTTCGATGATGGCCGTGGTGAAACCTTGCGTACCTAACAAATGTCAGCGCAAACTTACATTCGGCTTTAGCCTGACAACGATTCTTGCATCGTGTTTCGTTGACGGCTTGGCCAGCAATTTTCCACAGGCTTCGGCTGCCACTCTGTCAACCAGTTGTCGGGTTAATTCATGGGTCAGGTGAACACCGCTTAAGCCATCCTGCCATCCGTTGAAGGTTTTGGCAAATGCTCCTTAGAAGCCAGGAGCCCACCCCAAAGTTGAACAGCATTTTCGATCCTATCGCGGCCCACCGCAGACCGCCTAGTCGATTGAGACGTCGCCATTGTGTCCAACGCACCCAATGTGGCACCGCTGAGCACCCAGTGACGCAGAGCATTGTCCGTTTGCTGAGTCAGGTGTCCAACTCGTTGAAACCGATACGGTATCGGACGCATCTACGTCACTAAACACAACTGCGCTTATACCCGTGGTGCCATTGCTAGGGACACAATGGCCGCCTGTACCGGACCCGAAGTCTCATTTTAAGAAGGGTTTGCCATGTGGACTCTACCTCGATTGCGCTACTTGATGGTCAAGGGAGAATCAATTCAATCAACGTGCTAGTTAGTACCCATAAACCGCACCTAAAACGCCGACTACGATGATCGGTCGGCGGCATATGGACCATACGGGACGACATGTGTTTCCACTGTTAGAACATCAGTCTAGGATGCGCGCGAATGCTAGCCCATTCGAAACCCGAGCAACAAACGCGAGAAGCTTCGTTCGTGAATATTATGAACCATATGGTCGTACAGCCGAGACGTGAAATGCAATCTGCACGTAACCAAGGGATTACATTCCTGGCGTTGGCGTTTTTGTTCAGTATCTTTGTCAATTTGCTGATGCTGACCGGGCCTTTGTTCATGTTGCAGGTCTATGATCGCGTTCTTGGGTCCCGAGCGGTCGAGACGTTGGCTGCGCTGTTTCTGCTAGTGGCACTTTTGTACGGCCTTATGGCCATGCTCGATTTCGCGCGGGGTCGAATCGTGGCCCGTTTCGGCGCTCGGTTTCAATCGCAGTTGGACGAACGCGTCTTTGATGCGACCCTGCGCCGATCTCTACACCCACGCGCCCGGGCTGCACCTGCAACAGCGTTGCGCGATCTGGAGTCCATCCAAAACCTGTGTTCTTCTCCAGTTCTGCTGGCCGTCATGGACATCCCTTGGACGCCAATCTTTATCGCGGCAATTTTTCTGTTCCATCCTCTTCTGGGCTGGCTGGCCGTTGGTGGTGGCTCGCTTTTAGTTGTGATCGCGTTGCTGAACCAAATACTGACTCGTCGCAAGGTCGCCTTGGCTCAATCCGCGTCGGCAAAAGCCAACATCTTTTCCGAGCATGCCCGACAAGCAGCCGAGGTCGTACACTCGCAAGGCATGCAAGAGGACATCACGCGTAGATGGCAGCGTCAACGAACAGACGCCTTGCAACAAACAATCGCCGCCAGTGACTGGACCGGCAGCTTTACGTCAGTGACGAAATCGCTGCGGCTGTTTTTGCAATCTGCAATGCTGGCGCTTGGGGCTTTGCTTGTTCTGCGCAATGAATTGACCCCCGGCGCGATGATCGCAGGTTCGATCCTGCTTGGTCGTGCTTTGGCACCGGTCGAGCAGGTTGTTGGGCAATGGGCTGTCGTTGAACGCGCCCGAACGGCGTGGAACTCGTTGAGCCAGTTTCTGGATGCCACGCCGCCCGAAAAACAGCGCACCAAGCTGCCTGTGCCCCAAGCCCGGCTGACGGCCAAGGGTCTGACGGTCATCCCGCCTGGAGCGGATACTCCAACCCTCCGTAACGTCTCATTGAACCTCGAGCCCGGGCGGGCACTTGGTGTTATCGGAAAAAGCGGGTCAGGAAAATCCACTTTGGCCAAGGCGCTTTTGGGTATTTGGCGTCCTGCAGCAGGCGAGATCCGTTTGGGAGGTGCAACGCTGGATCAGTATGATCCAACTGATCTGGGTCAGCATATCGGATACCTTCCACAAGAAGTTACGTTGTTCAACGGAACTGTCGCCGAAAACATTGCGCGCATGTCTGAAAACCCAAACCCAGAAGCCGTTGTAGCAGCCGCGAAGAAAGCCAACGCGCATGAACTAATTCTGACGCTGGAAAAAGGCTACGATACCATTCTGGAAGGTAATGACAGTCAGCTGTCAGGCGGTCAGAAGCAGCGGATCGCGCTCTCTCGCGCGCTGTACGGAGACCCCGTTTTGTTGATCCTGGACGAACCGAACTCGGCGCTGGATGCCGATGGAACCGAGGCGCTGAACGCCGCTGTCCGCGATCTTAAGGCCGCGGGAAAGTCTACGATCATTATGACGCACCGTCCCCAAGCGATCTCGGAATGTGATGATCTTGCGGTGGTCGAACGAGGACAGGTTGTCAAATCCGGCCCAAGGGATGAGGTTTTGGGCGCAGTCGTTCAAAATGCCGGATCGATCAAGCGCAACCTCAGCAAGGCTGGCAACTGATGCAGGACAAAACAAATAATCCGCGCCCAGTATGGCGCATTACGATCCCTGCCCTGGTCGGATTTGCGGCCCTCGGCATCCTTGTTGGCGGTTTAGGTGTTTGGGCGGTCAACACGCGTTTGGCCGGTGCCATTATCTCTCAGGGCATTATCGAGGTCGAAAGCAACCGTCAGGTGATTGAACACCCCGACGGCGGCGTTGTTGGTGAGATTTATGTGCGCGATGGCGATGCCGTAACCAGCGGCGAATTACTATTGCGGTTGGATGATACGTTTCTGTCGTCCGAGAAGACCATTGTCGAAGCCCAGCTGTTCGAACTGCTGGCCCGCCGGGCCCGTTTGGAAGTCGAGCGCGATAGCGCAAATGCCGAAGCTCTGGCCACCCGGTTGGCCGAGATTCAGCAACAAGAAAACATCGACCCTGATCTGATCGCCGGTCAGCAACGCCTGTTCGAGGCGCGATTGAATACATTGGACCAGCAAACTGAGCAACTGGGCAAACAGACCGTTCAAATCGAAAGTGAAATCGACGGTACCGAAGCGCAGCTTGTTTCGCTGCGGCGTCAAGTTGAATTGATCCAAACCGAACTGGACGATCAGCAAAGCTTGCTTCAGCGCGGCCTCACTCAGGCCAGTCGTGTTTCAGCCCTGCAACGCGAAGAGGCAAGCCTGACCGGGGATATTGGTCGCCTGGAAGCCGCGACTGCACGTCTGGGAGGCGAGATTTCAGCGACTGAAATCGCGATCGTCGAGCTAGAGGCGACACGGCGAGAAGAGGCCATCACGACCCTGCGTGATATTCAGTCCCAGATTGCTGAATTGGCCGAGCGCCGTCTGTCACTGGACACCCGCCTTTCGCGACTGGATATCCGCGCCCCAGTTTCGGGAACGGTTTACGGCAGTCAAGTCTTTGCCCTGCAGTCCGTGATCCAACCGGCGGAACCTATGATGTATCTGGTACCGCAGGATACGCCCCTGGTCGTCGCCGCGCGCGTCGATGCAATTCACGTGGACCAGTTGCATGTTGGCCAGCGGGTTTTGTTGCGGTTTCCCGCGTTCAATCAGCGTGAAACGCCTGAAATTGACGGACAGGTTATGAATGTATCTGCCGATACGTTTACCGACGAAAACACCGGCCAGACATTCTATCGCGCCGAAGTCGTTCCACAAGACGGGCAAGTTGATCGTCTGAAAGGGCAGGAACTGCTGCCCGGTATGCCAGTGGAAACGTTGATCAAGACGGACGAACGTACGCCAATGTCTTATTTGGTCAAACCATTGGCAGATTACTTCAACCGGGCGTTCCGAGAGTGACCGCCCGGTCGCACTAAGGCGCTTCGAGGTTGCCTAACAGGATTGAGGTCATGTCAGTGGCAATCACGCCATCCACAGCCACTACATTGGCCCCGGTATCATAAGAAACGTCGGCGCGCGTGATCCCTGAAAGGTCCGCGTCACTGTCGATGAAAACCCATTCCGGGCGAACGGCAGTCGGCTGTCCGACTGCTACTTGCAGAATCGACAATGCATCGAGCGCATTCACCGAACCATCCCGGTTGAAATCCGCCGCTAATTAGAGTTCATCCGGTCAGATCAGGATGCAGGCGCGGTTCGCCTGCAAGCGGCTCGTTTAGCTGCCCAGGCCAACGCCGAAAGCGTGGAAGCTGCGCGAGCCCAATTCACCATCAGCCGACGCAGCCTGGTAGAGATACTGGATGCCCAGCGAGACTATGTGAACGCGCAGCAAAGGCTGATTTTGGCGGAACAAAGCTTCTTCCTTACAAACTACGCCGCCCTCAGTCTGACCGGAGACCAGCTGGATTACCTCGGCATTTCAATTGCAAACACAGGTGAAGATTCATGACCGCGTTGAAACCTTTAACACCTAGACAAGAGCTTTCTCCGTTAGAAACCTGCCTGATGCACGTCGCCGCGCATCTTGATCGCTCACTTACGGTCGGGGCACTTCACGCGGCGCAATCCGGCACCACAGGCCATTTGACCCCGCGCGATGCGATTGAGGTGGCCCGCCATGCCGGGTTGCAGGCTGGATTTGGGTCGCGAAAGCTTGCGGATTTCGATGACTCACTGGTCCCAGCAATATTTCTTTTAGAGGACTAAAAAGCAGTTGTGTTTCACGGGCGTACCAAGAGCGGCCTTCTTCTGATTTTCGACCCTGAGATGGGTGAAGGCATCGGAGAGGTTGAAGAAACAGTTTTAGGGAAACGCTACACCGGTTACGCACTTTTGTTTCGGCGCAGCCACAATGAGGAAACGCCAGGTCGAAACAAGACCGCATCCGGGCATTGGTTTTGGTCAGCCATGTTGGCAAACCGCTGGTCCTATGCGCAAGTGGTGCTTGCCGCCGCGGTAGCGAATTTTCTGGGCCTTTCCACATCCGTTTTCATCATGGTCGTCTATGACAGGGTTCTTCCGAATGAGGCGACGGAATCCCTTATCGCACTAACCGTAGGGGTTGGTCTTGCCTTTCTTTCGATTTCGCCCTCAAACTCTTGCGCGCTGGCTTTATTGATCGGGCCGGGCAAAAGGCCGACATGTTTATGGGGCGGCGCGTTTTTGACCAGGTTTTGAACATCAAAATGAAATCGCGGACCGGATCGACCGGTGCTATGGCCAGCACGATCCGCGAATTTGAAACTCTGCGCGAGTTTTTTACATCAGCAACTCTGGTCGCCCTCGTGGACCTGCCCTTCATCGCCCTCTTTATATTGGTCATTCACCTCGTTGGTGGACCCCTGGCGCTGATACCTGCCCTCGCCGTTCCGATTGTTTTGATTGCGGGCCTGGTAGTGCAACCAATGTTATCGCGTTTGGCCGAAAAAAGCTTTGCGGACGGTCAGTCAAAACAATCCGTACTGGTCGAGACGGTTTCCGGTCTTGAAACCATCAAAACAACTGCAGCGGCAAAACAAATGCGGGCGCGATGGGAAGATGCTATCGAGCGGCAGTCCTCGCATGGAATCCGCAGCCGGACAGTTACCCAATTCGCATTGAACCTGACAGGATTCACGCAACAGGCCGCGCAGGTCCTGATTGTTTTCTTCGGCGTGTTCCTGATCACTGAAGGGCAGGCAAGTATGGGTGCGTTAATCGTGTCTGTAATGCTGACTGGACGCGCGCTGGCGCCATTGGGGCAGCTTGCCCAAACACTCACACGTGTGAACCAGGCGCGCAGCGCGTATCGAAATCTGAACGCTTTGATGCAGGCGGGAAATGAGCGGCCCGAAGGGCGCAACTGGATTAGTCGACCACATGTTAAAGGCCGAATTTCTTTCAAAGATGTGCATTTTGCCTATCCCGAACAAGCCGACAATGCCCTTTCAGGTGTCTCATTCGACATAGAACCGGGTGAAAAAGTTGCCATTCTGGGCGCGATCGGATCTGGGAAAAGCACCATCGCGCGTTTGATGCTCGGTTTATTCGAGCCGAGAATCGGTTCGGTATTGCTGGATGGGGTCGATATCCGTCAGATTGACCCTGGCGACCTACGTCGCAATGTCGGTTCGGTTTTGCGGGACGTTTGGCTTTTTTCCGGCTCAATTCGCGAAAACATTGCCAGCGGTGCGATCCGGGCCAGGGATCAAGATTTGATCAGAACCGGCCAGGTGGCCGGGGTTGAAGACTTTAACGCGCACCGCCCCTACGGCTATGACCAACAACTGGCAGAACGTGGCGAAGGAATATCGGGCGGCCAGCGTCAAGCCATCGCGCTTGCCCGCGCGTTGATTGGACGCCCACCAGTGTTGCTGTTGGATAAACCTACCAGTGCAATGGACGTGAAGACCGAAGCCGAAGTTGTCAAGCGTCTGAAGCAAGAAACCAATGACGCCACAATGGTTATCGTCACACATCGGAGCAGCCTGCTTGATCTGGTCGACAAGGTCATTGTTATCGAACGCGGCCGGGTCGGCGCAGACGGTCCAAAAAGCATGCTGACCCAGCGCGCGCGCTCAACAGGGAGGCATCTGAATGTCGCGGCATCCTGACCTTGCCATGATGGCAAGAGAAATGCGGGGAAAATCTCCGTTGGGGGGTCTCTCCTGTTGCTTGTTATCCTTGCCCGTCTCGTCTCCGCCGGGCTTTGGGCCTATATGACGGAACTGGACGACGTGACCCGCGTGGACGGGCGGATTGTGCCGTCGGCAGACGTTCAACTAATCGAGGCAACAGAACCCGGAGTATTGCAAGCCTTGCACGTCGCGGAAGGGTTGGTTGTCGACAAGGGAACACTGTCGATGGAGTTCGACACAACGCAAATCGACAGTCAGTTGAGCCAGGAACAACAGCGCGCGTATGGATTAATGGCTCGTGCCCAACGATTGCAGGTAGAGATTGACGGCACCCAGCTTACCTTCTCAGAAGAGCTAATTGAAGGCGCGCCAGGAGTCGTCAGATCCGAAACTGCTTTGTATCAGGGTCGTCAGGCGGAACTGGCTGCTGAAGTTGCCATTCTGGAGCGACAGCGTGAGCAGCGCCACCGCGAGTATGAGAAAGGACTGGTGGACCAGGTGACAGCCGAAGAGACGCTTGGGATTCTGGCCGAAGAACCTGCCATCATGACCCCCTTGGTGGAAAAACGGATGGAGCCTGCGACAACGCTTTTGTCGCTGCGCCGCAGTTCCGCCGAATGGGAGGGTCGCAAGAACCGTGCAGTTGCAGTGACCAAAAGGTTGAAAACCGGATTGGAAGAAATCGACGATCGTATTCAAGCGGCACATAGCAGGTTCCAGAGCGCAGCTCTGACCGACCTTGCCGTCTCAACAGCCGAACTCGCAGCACTTCGGCCGTCTTTGCCGGCCTTGCAAGACCGCGCGGATCGCGCGCAGATCAGATCACCGGTGCGGGGAATCGTAAATCGCGTTCACCGGACAACGATTGGCGGTTTGGCACGCAGCGGCGAAGAGCTGATCGAGATTGTTCCACTAGACGACAGGCTTCTGGTCAAGGCCTATGTTCGCCCAGAAAATATCACGTTTTTGCACGCAGGCCAGCCAGTTAAGGTGAAAATTACGGCCTATGACTTTGCGCGTTACGGCGCGCTGGATGGTGAGATCACCCGCATAGGCGCGAACACGGTGACAAAGCCGGAACGTAGTGATGAAGAGGTATTCGTCATCGAAATCCAGACACGTCACGCTATTCTGGACGCAAGCGGCGTTGCCGTCGAGATCATTCCCGAAGTGGATATCTTATCAGGCAAGAAAACAGTTATGGACTACCTTTTGCAACCCGTAATCAAGATCAAGGATCGCGCTCTGCGCGAATAAAAAAGTGCAGCGTCAAACGACAAACTGGGGCCCCAAGTATTAACGCGGCAGGACGTCGTTTAGACCATTGCTTACCATTCAACATCACCCAAAAATATATATCCGGCACCATAGATAGTCTTGATCAGGCGAGGGTTTTTGGGGTCTTCGCCCAGTTTGGTCCGCAACCTGGAAATTCTGACATCCATCGCACGATCGAAACTGTCGCCGGCAGCGCCACCCAGGGCATCTTGCATCTGAGTGCGGCTGATCAATCGCTTGGGACTTTCCAGAAACAGCCTCAGAACTTCGCCCTCTGCATGACTGAACGGGGTCTCGGCGCCGGATCCGTCTTCTAGGATGTAGCGATCAAAATAAGCCGTCCAACCGTTGAAACGCGCCACGTCAGACTGTGTGGTCTGCGCCTTGGGAGACCGCAACCGCGCCCGAATGCGTGCCACAACTTCGGCCGGGTCGAATGGCTTGGTAATATAGTCATCCGCCCCCAGTTCCAAACCGGTGACACGATCCTGAACCTGAGCACGACCGGATATGATAATGACCGAAGCCCCCTGCTCCAGCGCCAACCGATGGACCAGTGCCAACCCGTCCGTATCCGGCAATGACAAGTCAACCAGACATACGTCCGGCGTGACCCGTTTGAGCGACGCTTCGAATTCCCGCGCGCGCGCAAAGCTCTGGGTGCGAAAGCCTGCTTCTTCAAGCGCGTCGGTCAGAATGCGCCGTATCTCGGGCTCATCATCGACAATGGTCACCAGCGGTTGAGTCATCAGGCAGCCTCGTCACGGATCAGGGCGGACAGTTGCGCCCGGGTAAAGGGTTTCCGCAGCACCGGCGCACGTTTCAGCGCCTCGCGATACAACGGATCGGAATAAGGCAAGGATGTCATAAGGATACGGGGCAAGGCGGGCTCCAGTTTTGCCAAAAGATCCAAACCCGTCTCCTGCCCTTCAAGGCGAATATCGGACAGCACCAAAGCAATGTCTTTGACATCTTTTGCCAGGGCGATGGCTTCGTCGCATGACGTCGCCTCGATCACTGCAAACCCGATGTCGACCAACATATCGCGGAACTGACTGCGCAGATCGTTGCTGTCTTCGACCAACAGAACCAACCCCTCCTGTACCGGCGGGGCCGCACGGTATGGCAGTCGCAAAATAACCGACGCACCTGACGGGGTGTTGCGCAAACTCAGGTCGCCCCCGGCCAGCTTGACGGTGTCGTAGACCATCGGCAGACCAAGGCCCGACCCTTTGTCGCCTTTGGTTGTGAAAAATGGGTTTAAGGCCTTTTCCAACGCATCTTTCGAAAACCCGGGGCCAGTGTCTGACACTGCGATTTCGGTCCATATCTCACCGATGGTATGGGCGCTGATTGTGATCTGACCGGATTCTCCACAAGCATCGCGCGCATTCAAAACCAAGTTCAGCAAGGCATCCTGAACCATCCCGGGATCCAGCATAAGGGCTTTGTCCGGCAACGCATTGACCACCGACAAGCCAACCCCGCGCGGTAAGGATGGAGAGGCCAGAATGCGCAAATCCTCGAGCAACCCGCGCATGTCCGTCGCTTTGGGTTGAGGTGTCCGGTTGCCCGTCATGTCGGCGATCCGGTTCAGCAATTGTCCGCCCCTGCGCGCTGTCTGCTTGGTCGCGTCGATCAGCTCACGGGCGTCTTCCGGCAAATCCATCTTTTCCAATCGGGACTGCATGCCCAGGATAATAGTCAACAGGTTCGAGAAATCATGCGCCAACCCGCTGGTCATTTGTGCGGCCATCGCGCGGCGGCGGGTTTGTTGCAGCGCGACGCGCGCCTGCGTTTCCTCAGTGATATCGACGGACATGATGTAAACACCACCTTCGCCATCAGGTGTGAAGGATACGCGAATGCGCCTGGAATCCTGATCTTCGGTAAATTCGAAAACAGAGGTTTCTCCGGCATAGGCCTTTTGCAGATGCGCCTGGACCCGTTTAAAAGCGGCAGATCCCAATGCCTTAGAAATATGCATACCCAAAATCTCGGACGGGCGACCTGGCATGACCGAGTTTAGCCGCCGGTTGGAGTAATCGTAACGGCCATCGGCATCCAGATGTGCAATATGGGCCGGCATCATCTCGGTCGTCATACGGGTGCGCGCTTCGATCTCGGTCAATTGGCGCTTGGCTTCTTCCAGCGCCGAATTTGTTGCGGCCAGCTTTCTATTCGTTGCTGACAGTTCTTCAGCCCGGTCGAGCAACTGACCAGACAGCTCCTCGGAACGGGCGCGCAACAGCGCCTCAGCCTGTTTCGTATTGGTGATGTCTGTATAGACCGCCACCCATCCGCCTTTGGGCAGAGGGGCCCCTTCGACCGATATGACCTGGCCATTGGCCCGAACACGTTCAATATAGTGAGATTCGAAGGTCAGAGCTTGATTGACACGCAGATCGACAGCCGCTTCGACATCATCGACATCGCCGTATTCGCCACTGGATGCGAGGTGTCGAATTGTGTCACTGAACAACGCACCAGGCTGGACAAGATGGTCCGGCAAATCAAACATCGTTTGAAACGGGCGATTGCTGACCACCAGCCGAAGCTGACTGTCATAGATCGACAGGGCCTGGCCGATCAGGTTCAGACCAGCTGTCGTCATAGATTTTATCTGTTGCTCGGATATTTCCAAACCCATCCTCCCCGCGACACATGCGTAACACCGGATCTGCAACAGGTGTAGAGGGCAAGAGCGCGACAGATTGGAACAACGGGCCGCACATATTTGGCGTTCAATACCTGGATTTGGTCTTGGGACCATCCACCGTAATGGAATCCAGGGACAGCGTATGATCCATATTTTGCATCCGATGGCGCAACATTTGTCTGGATAGGCGCATCAAGACCGACATACATTCGGGATCATTTGCTTTGTTCCGCAATTCTCCACCATCTTGCTGATCAAACAGCATGGGCGGAAGGTCTGCGGCGAATTCGACCAGAGTGAAACGCTCATCCCTCAGGATGCCCAGACATGAATCGCTATTGCCCGTACCCAAAACCTGCTGCCAGATTGTTGGCTGCTCGGGTTCGGCAAAATCCAATTCGCTGAAGGAATATGTGCGCCAATCTTCGGGGATTTGCCCTTGCATCAGCGGCAGCAACGATCGACCGTCCATGGAATTTGGGATCGGCTGGCCGACCCAATCCAGTATTGTCGGCGTTATGTCGATGGATTCCGTCGGTACGGAAATCACTGATCCGGCCCGCGATTGATTGTTCGGGTCCCGGATCATCAATGGTGTTTTATAGGCTGCATCAAACACCGCCATCTTGCCCCAGCTGTGTCGGTCGCCCAGCATTTCTCCGTGGTCCGCAGTGATGACAACCAACGTGTCGTCGTATTGGCCGCTATCCTTCAGGAACTGGACGACACGCCCGATGTGGTGGTCAACCTCGGTCGCAAGGCCCAAGTAAACGGCGCGTAGGGATTGGGTGTTTTCAAGCGTCGGCTCAACCCCGTCAAAGCCCAGAACAAAATCACCGGCAGACGTATTGTCAATTGTCGGGCCAATAAACGGGTGCATCGCCCGCTCATCCAACGAATTGGAGAACCCTTCGGGCCGAGGCAGGGTCGCTGGGTCATACATATCGTTGTAGGGTGCCGGGGCGACCAATGGCGGGTGTGGTCGAATATAGGTCAGATGGGCAAACCAGTCTTGGCCAACATAAGGCGCCATGCTGTTCAAGAACACGTCCGTCAGGAAGGCGGTATCACTGTCTTCCGCCCGATACATCGCAGGGTCATTCAATCGGGGATCACCCCCATCCGGCGCGACCGGCTTGTGAACGTCCCAGTAGTCTTCGAACGCATAACCCTTTTGCATCAGATGTCCGCGCCAAGGATAGGATTCCTCCAACCGCATTTCGAGGACCTCATGAAACCCAGCCATTGGGTGTTCATAGGATTTCAGGATCGGATCGTTATGATCATGTACCCTAGGGTCGGCGGATGTATCCGTGTATCCAAACAGCATGGGCAGATAGCCGGCTTTGCGCATTTCGGTCGCGATGTTCGGGGTATCATGCCGCAACGGGGTTCCATTGCGAACCGACCGGTGGTTCATCGCATATTGCCCGGTCAGGATTGACACACGCGAAGGGCCACAGGGGTTGGTCACCGAAAAATGCCGGTCAAACGTCACCGCCTCGTCCATGAATGCACGCAGGTTTGGCAGATCGACATGGGCCGCTAAAGCGCCGTTCAGACAGTCGGCGCGCAACTGATCTATGATGATGAACAAAACATTCTTAGCGTGCCGCATTTCGCTCTCCCTGATTCCACGTCAGTGGCGCCAGAGCGAACTCTGTCTTGGTTCGCAGAACCCCGCAATACCTGAGTCACAACCCATCGGATTTTCGCCCCGCGCGCCCTTGCAACAGAAGCAACAGATTAATTTGAAATGATCTTGCACCGGTCGGCCCAGTTGAGCACAAAACCGACCACAACCATGACTTTGGTGTCTGGCGATGTCACTTAGACGCTATTGAGCGGCAAGAAATACAACGTAGTTCGCAAAAATCCGTTGCAGGTCAATGTCCTTTGCCATCACATACGCTCATGACGCAGCCAGTGATACAGTCGGACCGTGACGCCAACGGCGTTTACCTGCGGGTTTCGGGTGATCTGGTGACTCAATCCCTGGACATGGTCGAAAAGGCGTTTGAAGGGTTTCGAGCAGACAGTAGCGAACTAACTGTCGATCTTTCGAAGGTCGGAGCACTGGATACCGGTGGCGCATGGCTGATTGCCGATGTTGCGCGGCGCGCAAAGGCAAGTGGAGCAAACGTACATTATGAAGGGTTAAAGCCCGCTCATTCCGCTCTTTTAGAGACTGTGGCGGAAAACATTCCCGACGACCCCGGTGTGGCAACTAAAAAGCGCAGTTTTACCGACTGGGTCGCAAGTGTCGGGGAACGCACCGCCCAGGCCGGAAAAGACATGCTATCCCTATTGGGCTTCCTGGGTCTGACGCTGCATCGCCTTGTCCGTACAATTCTAATGCCGCACCGTCTGCGCAAAGCGGCCTTGGTCTCGCAAATGGAAGAGACCGGACTCAAGGCCATCCCGATCGTTGCCCTTATGGGGTTCCTGATCGGCGTCGTATTGGCCTTTCAGGGCGCGACCCAGCTAAAGCAGTTCGGCGCCGAGATTTTCGTGGTCGAACTGATTTCGATCTCAGTTTTGCGTGAGCTCGGCATTTTGCTGACAGCGATCATCGTTGCTGGGCGTTCAGGCTCGGCTTTTACCGCCTCGATTGGCTCGATGAAGGTTCAGGAAGAGATCGACGCAATGCGCACGTTGGGTTTGGACCCAATCGAGGTGTTGGTGATCCCGCGTGTTGTTGCCCTGTTGATCATGCTGCCGATCCTTGGTTTCATCGCCGACCTTGCCGCCCTGATCGGCGGCGGATTGATGAGTTGGATTGACCTTGGTGTCAGCCCCGGCATGTTCGTCACACGCCTAAAAGAGAACACCGGTATTTGGCAATTCGCAATTGGCATGATCAAGGCCCCCTTCTTTGCTTTGGTCATCGGCGTAATTGCTTGTTGGCAGGCCATGCAGGTCAAGGGGTCTGCCCAATCCGTCGGGCAACGAACCACGGCTTCGGTCGTGCAATCCATCTTTCTGGTGATCGCTTTGGATGCTTTGTTCTCGATCTTCTTTTCGGTGATGGAGGTCTGAGATGGACGGCACGACGCTGGAACAGACATCTAAATCCGACGTTCAACGCGAAGCGGTGATCCGCGTTCGCAATCTTACAAACCAGTTTGGTCCGCAAGTTGTACATCAGAACCTAAATCTGGATGTGTGGCGTGGTGAAGTTCTGGGCATTGTCGGCGGATCGGGAACTGGCAAATCGGTATTGCTGCGCACGATTGTGGGCTTGAACAAACCTGCGGCAGGCAGCATCGAGGTGCTGGGTGTCGACGTGTTGAACGGCCCAGAGCAGGAACGCCGCCGGATCGAGCGCCGCTGGGGTGTTGCTTTTCAGGATGGGGCTTTGTTTTCCTCATTGACGGTTTTGCAGAACGTGATGGCCCCGCTGCGCGAACATACAGGGTTGAGCGAAAGCCTGATGTGTGCGCTTGGCAACCTGAAGATCAGCCTTGTCGGATTGCCACAACTCAGTTGCGGTAAATTGCCTTCCGAATTGTCCGGCGGGATGCGCAAACGCGCCGCCCTTGCGCGCGCCTTGGCTTTGGACCCCGAGATCGTATTTCTGGACGAGCCAACCGCCGGCCTCGACCCAATCGGCGCGGCGGCGTATGACGAGTTGATCGGTGAATTGCAGCATGCTTTAGGCTTGACCGTCTTTATGGTCACGCATGACCTCGATAGTCTTTATGCCATTTGCGATAGGGTCGCAGTGCTCGCAGAAAAAAGGGTTCTGGTTGAAGGTCCGATTGAAGAAATGACCAAAGTCGACCATCCTTGGGTTCAAGAGTATTTCACCGGCCCCCGGGCCCGCGCGGCGCAAGAGAAGGGGCAGGACAGGTAAAGGCTATGGAAACCCGGGCAAACTATATCCTGATTGGAGCGTTCACAATCGCGGGCATCCTTGGTGCCTTCGGGTTTTTCCTATGGCTCGCGAAATTCGAGGTGTCGCGCCAATACGCATATTACGACGTTCTGTTCGAAAACGTATCGGGCCTCTCCTCCGCAGGTGGCGTAAGTTTCAATGGCTTGCCCGTTGGTCAGGTGATCTCGTTGAACCTGGACGAAGACGATCCGTCAAAGGTGCGCGTGAAGCTTGAAGTAGATGCCGACATACCCGTCACCGAAGATACAATCGCGCAGCTACAATCTCTGGGTGTTACAGGCGTCAGTTATGTTGAGCTGACAGGTGGCAAAAGCGGCGACAAACCCTTGCCGGAAAACAGCGTAATCAAAAGCAAGCGCAGCGCAATTCAATCCTTGTTCGAAGGCGCCCCGAAAGTTCTGGATGAGGCGGTTACCCTGCTTGAAAGTCTGAACTCGGTCGTTGACGACAAGAACCGCCAATCCGTCAGCGAAATTTTGGACAACCTGGCTTCTGCGTCCGGCAGGCTGGACAAAACGCTGACAGATTTCGAAAGCTTGTCCACCGACCTTGGCGGCGCTGCCAAGCAACTGGGCAACTTTACAACGCGGCTTGATAAATTGGCCGATACAGCCGAAACCACCCTGACGACAGGGACAGACACACTCAAAAGCGTAAAAACTGCATCTGAGTCCGCGACAGAAACACTGAACAGCGCCAAGACAACAATTGAATCGGCCGATCGCATAATACAGGACGACGTGAAACCATTTATCGATCGAGCCTCAACATTGGCAGAACGCCTGACCGGCCTGTCCGACGAAGGCAGCGTTGCCTTGGCGACCGCGACCGAGACCTTTGTGAATGCAAACAAAACACTGGGGTCGATCACGGCAGCGATGGATACAGCAAACACCACATTGGCTTCTGCGGAACGCGCTTTTGACTCGGCCAATGAGGTCATCAACAAAGACGTCGGCGCAGTCATGGACGATATCCGCAATGCGGCCAATCAGGTCGCCTCAACAGTGTCTAATGTCACAAGCAAGTTGGACGAAATTTCGGCCGATATCCTCAATGCATCGCGATCGGCGTCCGAGTTGCTGGGCACCATCGACGGCATCGTTCAGGACAACCGACGGCAATTGTCCGACTTCCTCCGCGTCGGCCTGCCGCAATTCACACGTTTCGTAGAAGAGTCGCAACGATTGGTAATCAGCCTGGATCGGCTGGTGGACAAGGTCGAACGTGACCCGGCACGCTTCTTACTGGGAACCCAAGCTTCGGAGTTTCGCCAATGATCAGGCTGTTTCTTTTGGTTCTGGCGTTGGGGTCGCTGGGCGCGTGCACTGGGTTGGGCACGCTGAGGCAGGCATCCAAGCCAAACGACCTGTATCTTTTGACGCCGAAAAGCACCTTTTCGTCTTCGTTGCCGCGCGTCCAGAAACAAATCGTTGTACAGGAACCGACAGCAACGGCGGCGGTCAATACCGATCAGATCGCTATTCAGCCGACCCCATTGCAGGTGCAATACCTACCGCGCGCCAGATGGGTCGACCGTGCACCGCTTATCGTACAGGCGCTGTTGGTCGAAAGCTATGAAAACAGTGGCAAGGTGGCCGCTGTTGGTCGCTCAACCGTGGGCCTGCGCGCCGATTATGTCATCGTTCCGGACCTACGCGAATTTCAGGGGTTCGTCGTCAGCGATGTTGAGGGGACAAAAACCATCCGCGTCGAAGTGCGCATGAACATTAAGATCATTGATGAATTCGAAGACAAGATCATCGCGTCTAGTTCATTTCGGGAAGTTGTTGCCTCTGCCAGCGATGCGACGCCTGACCTTGTGAAAGCCTTTGACGATGCTTTGGGCAGGACCATGCGCGACGCCGTAGAGTGGAGCGTGCGCCGGATCAACACACATGCGGCCAACAACCAAAGATCGTATTGACGGGACACGGGCGCTGCCCAACGCAGCGCCCCATTGCCCGCTGTTACCGTGACAACGTTTGCGCAAGCCGCATGAGCGTGGCAGCTTCGGCCCTGTACCCAAAGGGATCTTCACCGCGGGCTGCGTTTGCCAATCCGATCGCATCGTCGTAGGACCAGTTCCCCAGATATTCTGCACCGCGCAATAACTGCCCGAACCCGGCGATGGCATAGGAAAAGCGGACATCGTCTGAAACCTCGTCCTGCGTCGCCGCAATGGGCTGTTCGATCAACCGGCTCTGGTCGGACCCCGGCGTTTTATAACGCAGTTTGAAAAACCCGATCTCATCCGAACCGTCACGTACCACTTGGGCATTATAACGCAACGGATCGTTCAGGATCGCGTCTGAACCAACAGGCGTGACCTCGTAAATCGCCGTAACCGAGTGGCCTGCGCCGATATCGCCGGCGTCCACTTTGTCATTGGTGAAATCTTCCCGACGCAACGCGCGCGTCTCGTATCCGATAAGGCGATATTCGGCGATTTGTGACGGGTTGAACTCAACCTGGATTTTGACGTCGTTTGCGATTGGGAACAATGCGCCCGTCAACTGGTCGACCAGGACTTTTTGCGCCTCGCTCAGCGTGTCGATATACGCGGCCTGTCCGTTTCCGTTCTGGGCAAGTGCCTGCATCGTGGCATCGTCCAGATTACCCCGGCCAAAACCCAAAACACTCAGGAACGTACCGCTGTCACGTTTATTTGCTATGAAGTCTTTCAGCGCATCAGGATCAGACAAGCCAACATTAAAGTCGCCATCCGTTGCCAGGATGACGCGCGTGACCTCACCGTCAGCGCTCATGCTTTCGGCTACCTGATATGCCTGTTGCAACCCGGCCAGACCTGCGGTCGAACCGCCTGCCTCCAACTGGTCGAGCGCGCCGAGGATTTTGTCACGTTCCACGGCCGCGGTGGGTTCCAGAACCTGCCCCGCGCTTCCGGCATAGGTCACGATCGAGACCTCGTCCTCTTCTCGCAACTCTGACAGCATCAAACGGAACGATTGTTTTAACAGTGGTAGTTTGTTGGCATCATGCATCGATCCCGAGGTATCGATCAGAAAGACCAGATTAAGCGGCGGTCGGTCCTCAATCTGCGGCAATGCCCCTTGGATACCGACATGCACAAGCTGAGTACCCTCATTCCAAGGCGTCGGTGTTACTGTGATCGTCGGCCGGAACGGCGCGTCCCCTTCTGGTGCGGGATACGAGTAAGGAAAATAATTTACCATCTCTTCGACACGGACGGCATCCTTGGGTGGAAGCTGACCGCGCATAAGAGAGGACCGGACGATCGAATAGGAGGCCGTATCGACGTCAATTGAAAAGGTGGAAACAGGCTCTTCACTGGTGACTTTCAGAGGATTGGCTTCAGCGTTTGAAAACGCCTCGGTATCCGGGAAGGGTAGAATTCCCACCTCTGGTTCAACCATCATATGAGTGGCATCGCCCGAAGTGATGCCAAGTCGCGCAGTGTTTTCAGCAACCAAGCCCGAAACGCCTTGCTGAGGGGCGGCCGCTTTGGATCGCACGGGCGCGGCATACTCTTCAACTACGACCGGGGCCTCAACGACGAGATCTTCCAATGCGGCAGAATCTGCTTCGGGTGCGGGCGCAGGGCTTTCACTGCGCGATAGGGGCTGCACAACGATGTCGCGGGACTGCGGCACGAACATGATCAGCGCAACAGCGGCAATTGCGGTTGTGGCGGTCAGGGCGCCGCGATGGGACAAGGCATTCAACATGGATTTCGCTCCTTCTGTCATGCGGGCCATTGGGCCTCGCTTAACAGTCGGACGCACAGCAGCATGCGATCCTTGGTTGTGTGCAAATTTTTTCTGAGCCAATTTCAAGTTTTTCGCCCGCCGTTCGGCATCTGGTGCCGGCGTCGCGACATCCATCAAGGCTTTGAAATCATCAAGATCATCGGTCATTGTGCCAATTCCTCTTGTCGCAGGGCGCGCAGACGTTTGCGAATGTCGGACATGCGCCAGGACACGGTGCCTTCGGACACGCCCAGAACTGCAGCAGCTTCGGCGTGTGTCATTTCATCCTCTAACGTCAGGGCCAGAGTATCTTGCAAATCGGGTGGCAGAGACCGCATGGCGCGCTGCAACCAATCCATTGCTTGGGCCGTTTCGGTCGCCTCTGCCCGGCGCAATTGCTCCACATCACCCCACCCTGCGGCGGCGCGGCTGTGACTTGCCTGGCGACGCCGGGCGTCCTCGGCCGCGTTGACAACAACGCGGTAGAGCCAGGTCGTGAACTTGGCCTGCGCCCGGAAGCCCGCGATTTTGGTGGGCAGCGCCGCACAGATATCCTGTGTCAGATCCTCGGCCTGATCAGCCCGTCCGGTCAGACGAAAAGCCAGACGAAAGACCCGTTCGTAATGGCGCTGCAACAGGGTCGCAAACGCATCAGCGTCCCCGTCCGCGGCGGCCCTGGCCAAGTCTTCATCCGATGTTTTCATACGCATCACACTGAGTATGACGGATCGAAAACGTCAATCCTTGGCGATATCTCCAAAAAAATTAAAAGCGATCCGCCGAGGCAAGTTTCCAATCGGCCGCGTAGTCGGACGGTATTGTGTCTGTCAGCAAAACGCCCTCGTCGATAAGGGTATAGAGTTCGGCATAAGACCGTTCCCGCTCGTCTGCCGTACGGCGGCGGATATCTACAGGGTGAAGCTCGGACACCTTGTCTTTGCCCATAGCGCCCAAAAGTTCGCGGAAGCTTTCCAAGGTCGCATCGTGAAAGCGGTGTACGCGCTGGCGTTTTTGGGGAACATTGACCGCCCTGCCCCGTATCGGGTCCTGAGTGGCAACGCCGGACGGGCAGCGGTTGGTGTTGCAATGCAACGCCTGAATACACCCCACGGCAAACATCATCGCGCGTGCCGCGTTGCACATGTCGGCCCCCAGCGCGAATTTCTCGACCATGTCGTAGCCGGTTGCCACCTTACCCGAACAGATGATCCGGATATTGTCGCGCAAACCGACGCCACGCAGGCAGTTGTTTACGAAAATCAGCGCCTCGTTCAACGGCATGCCCAAACGGTTGGTGAATTCGACCGGGGCAGCACCGGTACCGCCTTCGGCACCGTCAATTGTGATGAAGTCCGGCAGGATTCCTGTTTCCAGCATCGCCTTGCAAATCGCCATAAACTCGGACGGTCTACCAATACACAGCTTGAACCCGATTGGTTTGCCGCCAGACATTTCCCGCAGATGCTGCACAAAATGGATCAGACCGGTCGGGCCTTCGAAGGCAGAGTGGATAGGCGGAGATATCACGTCCTGATGTTCGGGCACGCCGCGAATTTCGGCAATTTCCTGATCCACTTTTGCGGCAGGCAGCACCCCGCCATGCGAGGGTTTGGCCCCCTGCGACAGCTTGATTTCAATCGCTTTGACAACGTCCTTTTTTGCCTTTTCGGCAAACAGGTCCTTGTCAAAACCACCCTCGGGCGTGCGGCAGCCGAAATAGCCTGTTCCGATCTGCCAAATGATGTCGCCACCCTCGGCCAGATGGTGCGGGGACAGGCCACCCTCACCCGTGTTATGCGCAAATCCGCCGTCCTTGGCCCCGCCGTTCAGTGCCCGGATCGCATTGGCGCTGAGCGCCCCAAAGCTCATGGCGGAGACGTTCAGCCGCGATGCACTGTATGGCTGCGTGCATTGCGACCCACCCAGCATGATCCGTTCTTCGCTTTCATCCACATGCTTGGGCGCAAGCGAGTGGTTAGCACGATGATATCCGACTGACAGGACGTCGTATTGCGTACCAAAGGCCTGCGTATCCACCTGTCCCTTGGCGCGCGAGTAGACAAGCGATCGTACGATCCTGTTGAAAGGGCGACCGCTTTCGTTGGTTTCCACAAAATACTGCCGGATTTCGGGGCTGACGAACTCCAGCATGTACCGGAAATGCCCCAGGACCGGATAGTTGTTCAGCACGTTGTGTTTGGTCGTCAGCATGTCGTAAAGGCCGATCACGGCATATGGAATGAGCACCACCAGCAACCAATGGGCGGGCGGCCAGAAAAAACCCCACAACAGGGTCAGCGGCAGACACGCATATGTAATGAAGTAATAGAGTCTGCGTACAATCATTCGTGCTCTCCCAGGGTCGCGTGCTTTCCAGCCTGCTGTAGCAGGCGAGGTGTTCGCCAAACGTGGGCCAAATCGCTGTTAGATTGCAAGCGATTGTGCCCGCCTTCACGTAATCGGGCGAAGATGTGAAATATGGCGCGGACATTGGTCACGGTTGATCCGGACAACGTCAGCTATTATGCCCGAAGAAACGGGATAGGGGCAGGACGGCAGGCTGTGACACAGAAACGAACGCATGTTCGGACCACGGCATTGATGTTCGGAGCCGTGTTTATTGGTGGCGCAGCAGGGTCGCTGCTGCGCGAGTTGTTCTCGGTGAGCATACCGCATGCCGGATTTCTGACGCAGACCTTTGGCATCAATATAGTGGCTTGCTTCATACTGGGGTGGCTGTATTCGGTGCGAAACCGAGTCCATGCCCATGTTCTGCATCTTGGAGCTGTCGGCTTTTGTGGTGGCCTGTCGACCTTTTCCTCATTTGTTTTCGAATTGGAGCGGTTGGCGTTGTCCAACATCTGGGTTGCGGCTTCGGCCGCTGCGTTGGAAATCGTGGCGGGACTGGCAGCCGCCATTCTGGGTGAGGCTATCGGAAGGCGCTTTCATCCACCGAGGGCGACTGAATGAGCGAATTGTTCCTGCACGCGATGTTCGGATTAGGCGGCGGTTTAGGGGCTGTTTTGCGCCACTGGATCGCTCTGCGGATTGTCCATGACCTGCCGTTTTCAACTCTGATTGTGAACATTCTGGGTAGTCTGCTGCTGGGGTTGTGGATCGGCTATCTCGGCGGATCAATAGAGATGGGCGAAGAACAAAAACGCCTGGTTTTTGGTTTTTGCGGCGGCTTCACGACGTTTTCCAGCTTTGCCTATCAGTCGCTGGAACTCAGACGCGAACGGACCGTCGCGCTGGCGGCGGGCAATATATTGCTCAGCCTGGGTCTTTGCTGGGCGGCGCTGGCATTTGGCTTGTTCCTGATGGGTTAATGTGCAGGTACTGACGCCTGCGTTCCAGGTTTAGGTGCTTTGCAAAAGAACAGCAGCGGAATGGTCGCCAAGGCCAAAAGCCCTAGATTGTTGAAGACGGTCAGATATGAAATCAGTTCAGCCTGCTGCGCGATCTCCTGCCCCAGAATGGCCGCCCCCTGCGCACTGTCTGGCGTCAGGTTCAGTGGCGCAAGATAGTCTTGGGCGGCGGGGTTATAGGGCGTCACGTTTTGGCTGAGAACTGCCGTGTTTGTTTGAAGGCCCCGAACGACCCAAGTTCCGACCAAGGAAATTCCAACCGATGATCCAAGCTGACGGGTCACATTGAACAGGCCGGATGCCTCATCCTGCCGCGGTTTGGAGATGCTTTCGAAGGCCAATATCGACATCGGCACAAACACTAGCCCCATTCCCAGACCGCTTACGGCGCCTGGCCAGGCAAGCTCCCAAAATCCCGCATCCATGTTGAGCGCCCCCATCATGAAATTGCTGACAGCCGTCAAAAGCATACCGAGCCCCGCTAGGACGCGTGGATCGAAACGCGTAACCAGAACAGCGCCGGTCAGGACCATCGACAGGCCGGCGGCGACCCCTCGCGGGATAAACAAGTGGCCCGATGTGATGACTGGATAGTCCAGCAAGTTCTGAACGAAAGTTGGCAGGATCGCGATACCGCCGAACAGGGAAATGGCAAATCCGGCGATAACCAGATTGCACAGTGCAAAATTGCGATCCGCAAAAAAGCGCAGATCGACAACCGGCTTTTCCGTGGTCAGCACATGGATGATAAACCCAAACGCGCCCAAAACCGACGCGATGAGGGCAACCTGAATGACACGCGATGACAACCAGTCCTTGGTCTCTCCCTGATCCAGAACAAATTGCAGGCAGCCTATGCCAATGGCCAGAAGGGCAAGACCCTTCCAATCGATGCGAACCTCTTCGGTTTCGTCGTCTGGCAACTCTCCAGCCAACAATAGCAGTGCCATCGCGGCAACCGGTAGGTTCACAAAAAATACCATCCGCCACGAGAAATACTCGGTCAGGATTGCTCCTACTGTGGGGCCCAACACCGGGGCTACGACGACTCCCAAACCGAAGACCGCCATCGCCTGCCCGCGTTTTTCACGGGGATAGGCGTCGAATAGAATGGATTGGGACAACGGGATCAGAAACGCCCCGAACATGCCTTGGGCCAGGCGAAAGGCGACGATGGTCTCAAGGCTCCAGGACAGGCCACACATGACCGACATCGTCGCGAACCCGGTCACAGCGGTCAGGATCAGACGTCGACGGCCGACACGGCGGGCGACAAAGCCCGTCAGCGGCATGACCACAACGGCCGACACAATATAACTGGTCAGTATCCACGTGGCCTGATCGGTTGTTGCCCCGAATGCCGCCTGAATATGGGGCAGCGCAACATTGACGATTGTACTGTCGAGCACCTCAAGAACAGCGCTGAGGACAACAGCAACCACAATCACCGGATTGATGTGGCCTGCTGCCGGGGATGTCATTTTTGGGCCTGCGGTGTGGTATCCACGGTCACCTTGCTACTGCCACCCACGCGCAAGGGGGCATCCGTAGGATCAAGTTCAACCCGCACCGGAAAGCGCCGCGTGACTTTGACCCAATTCCCGCTAGCGTTCTCGGATGGCAACAGCGAGAACGTATCCCCCGACCCCCGTCCTATTGACGCAACTTTGCCCGTCAGGGTGACGCCCGGCATCATGTCGATCTTTACCGTGACCTGCTGACCCGGACGAATTCGTGGCAGAGAAGTCTCTTTGAAATTGGCGTCTACCCACCAATCAGACGACTCGACGATGGAAAACTGCGGCGCGTTGGCTGAAACCGACGATCCAGGTCTGAGTGTCAGGTTGGCGATCCACCCATCTGCCGATGCAAAGATCTTGGTCCAATTCTGATTGGCCTGCGCAATTTCCAATTGAGCTTGCGATGACAGAATATCATCCTGTTTGGCCGCCAGACCGCTTTGCAAGGCCAACAGGGCGGATTGGCTTGTGGTAAGCTGCGCCGCGGCGCGCGCAAATTCCGAACTGGTCTGATCCAGTGACGCCTGCGCCAGATCACCATCTGAAAACAGCGCCTTAGCACGTTCCAGATTGCTCTGAGCCGTATTGTAGGCCGACTGGGTACTTTCGACCACCGCTTGCGCAGCCGCTATCTGCGTACCGTAAGACTGCGCCTGCTGCACCGCGCTGTCGAGATTGGCCTTGGCCTGATCAACCGAAGCTTTGAATTGCGTATCGTCGATCGTAAACAGCAAGTCCCCGGTTTTGACCGGCTGGTTCTCAATCACAAGCACTTCGGCAACCTGACCGGTGACTTGTGGTGCCACGTATATGATATTCGCCCCCACATAGGCGTCATCGGTCGAGGGGTATCGTTCCTGATGGCGCCAGTACAACAGCAGCCCGACGGCAATTGCGCCCAAGATGACCACCGCGCCAACGACCTTTAGAGATTTCATGAACCAGCCCCCTTCATTTGGCTTGGCCGAACGTCACATTGGAAACGTGTGCATCCGAACCGCCAGATTACCCATGATCCAAACAGTTCCAAGAATGATGATCAGCAGCACCATCGTGGAAAACAGGATAAGGTCCAGATCTTCGCGGCTGCTGCGACGTCGGTCGATGTGCAGGAAATAAACCAGCTGTACGATCAGCTGAGCCAATCCGAGCAGGCTGATTGCAAGGTAAACGCCCTTTGTCTCAATACCGAAACGGTAAGCGATTCCAAATACTGCAAAGGTCAACAATAATGACCCACCATAACCGATTACATAGCGGCGACGCTCGCGGCGATGCATTTCGCTGCGCTTATCCATAGGTCAGCCCTCCGAAATAAACGATAGTGATGATGCCAATCCAGATCAGGTCCAGAAAGTGCCAAAACAGCGCCAGCCGCACCACGCGAGACATCAACAAATCGGTAAGGCCAAAAATTCGTAGCTGAATACCCAGCACGATCAACCAAATGCACCCGGCCGTGACGTGCAGACCGTGCAAAGGCACCAGCCCATAGAATGCTGACAAAAACCCACTGCGCTGTGGGATACCCCCCTTTTCGGCCATCGACATGAAGTCGCGCATTTCCAGAACCAGAAAACTGAGACCAAGAACCAGTGTCACGAAGAACCAGAATACGATCCGCCACCGCGGAAGGTTGTATTTTAGCGCCAGCATCGCCAGCCCCACGGTCAGGCTGCTGGTCAAAAGAATAAGTGTCTGGGCAAAGATGCTTTTCAGGTCGAATAGTTCGTGTGGCCCCGGTCCGCCGGCCTGTGCATCAATCATCGTGATGTAGATCGCGAACATCAGTCCGAAATAAACCAAGTCGCTCATCAAAAAGACCCAGAACCCGAAGGTGACGACTTCGCTTGCCTTGTCGGCACTTGCGTGCCGCCGTCCAAGGTTCAGGCCGGGATAGCTGTGGGTGGGCGCGCGTTTCATGTCACGGCCTCCAGATCAGGGCGGGGCAATCCGCGATTTTCCGGGGCAGTTTCGTGATCACGATCTACGGGCGTAGAATTGTGAACCAGATCCAACCAGGCTTCGTGCTGCTTACGCACGTCGTCTGCCGGAATGACCCGCTCTGTTTCGGCCTTGAACGTCCATGCGATAAAGGTCGCGAGCATAAAGATTGTCATCAGCGCCGCCAGCCACCAGATCCACCAAACCAGCGCAAACATCCAAACCCCGCTGAGTACGCAGAGACTGAACCCAATTCCAGTGTTCAGCGGAACCGAGATATCCTCATAAGCATCTGGCGACGGGTACGCGTTGCCGCGCTCTTTCGCGGCAGCGAAATCGTCACGATCGGTCACATGGGGGATGATGGCAAAATTGTAGGAAGGCGGCGGGGCCGGGATCGACCATTCCAACGTATGCGCATCCCACGGATCACCGACCGGAACTCGTGCCTTTTCCCGATCACGGATACTAACCCACAGTTGCACGATCACCGACAGCAAAGCCGCCAATATGATCAGCGCGCCGACGACGGCGACGATCATGTACGGGTGGAAGCTCGGGTCCTCCCAACTGAATGACCTGCGTGGCATTCCCATCAGGCCGACGAAATACAGCGGCAGGAATGTCAGCATGAACCCGACGGTCCACAACGCAACCGAGACGCGGCCCCAGAATTCGTTCAGGCGGAACCCGAAAGCTTTGGGGAACCAATAGTTGTATCCGGCAAGCAGTCCGAACAGCACACCCGGCAAAAGGACATTGTGGAAGTGGGCGACAAGAAATAGCGTGTTGTGGACCTGATAGTCCACTGTTGGGTTTGCGAGGATCACACCGGAAAGCCCGCCGATGACAAACAACATCAAGAAAGATAACCCGTAGAGCATCGGCACCGAAAACCGGATGCGCCCGCGGAACAGGGTAGCCATCCAGTCATAGACCTTCACGCCGGTCGGGATAGCGATCAGCATTGTCGCGATGCCAAAAACGGCATTGATCAGCGCGCTTTGACCCATGGTGAAGAAGTGGTGCAGCCAGACAGTGAATGACAACACCGCAATCGACATGGTGGCGATAACCAGCGAGTTGTAGCCATACAGGCGCTTGGCCGAGAATGTTGCGAAGACCTCAGAGTAGATACCGTAGGCCGGCAGAACCAGCAAATAGACTTCGGGATGACCAAACAGCCAGAACATATTGGCATAATTCATCATGTTGCCGCCAAGGTCGTTGGTGAAAAAATGAAAGTCCAGATACCGGTCCGCTGCCAGCATCAGTGCGGCAACGCCCAGAGGCGGCATGGCAAAGACAATCAGGATCGAGCTACAGATGATTGTCCAGCAATACATCGGTAGCCGCATGAATTTCATGCCAGGTGCGCGCAACTTATAGATCGTGACAGCAAAATTGATGCCCGTCAGAGTGGTTCCGACACCAGAGACCACGATCGCCCAGATCCAGTAGTCAGGGCCAACACCGGGATTGAACGCCGCACCGGTATATGGCGGATATGCTGTCCAGCCGCCGGTCGAAAACTCGCCCACCACAAGCGACACCATCAGCATCATCCCGGCTGAGACGGTCAGACCAAGGCTGATCTGGTTCATCACAGGAAAGGCCACATCGCGCGCACCGATCATCAGCGGTATCAAGAAATTCGCTAACCCAAACACAAACGGAACGGCGACAAAGAAGATCATGATCGTGCCATGGGTACTAAATAGCTCGGCGAAATGCTCGGCCTCAAGAAATCCATCGCCCGGACCGGCCGCCTGCTGCGCCCGCATTACCACGCCTTCCAAAACGCCGCGCGCAAGCATGACAATTGCAAAGACGATGTACATGATGCCGATCTTCTTGTGATCCGCACTGGTTAGCCAATCGCGCCACAATGGTCCCCAAAGGCGAAACCACGTTAATGATCCAACGACGACGATGACACCGACAATCACTATCGCAGCGGCAGTGTTGGCGACAATCTCGTTCGTGTTGGGATTCTGAATAAGCCCTGTAATCGGAAACGCGTCCCAATTCAGGCGGCCGAAGAAGCCAGAACCATTGGTGGTCATTGCTGCGCCTCCTGCCCGAATTCTACCGTCCCCGGCTGCTGGTCGGCCGTCAGAGCATTGTTGCCGTGATACCGATGCACAATTGAATGAAACAGGTTGCTGTCCTCCAGCGTGAAATACAACGCGTTATCTGGCATTTGCGCGGTTCCCAACGCGGCTTGCACCTCGTCCCGGTCCGTCCGCATGGCCAAAATGCGATAGGTCTCGTCATTCAGCGCAATGCCGTTACTGCGCACCTTGTCGACCCATTCGTTGAATTCCTCGACGGACATGGCAACGGTTTGGAACTTCTGTTTGGTGAACCCGCGCCCGTTATACTGGGTGTTTTCGCCCTGCATTGTTGCAGCCACATCCGACACAACATGCAATTCCGTAGTCATACCGGGCATTGCATAAATCTGGCCTGCCAAAGCAGGGATCATGAAGGACTGCATCACAGTATCGGTCGTCAGTGTCATTGCGACCTGCTGTTTGACGCGGATGCCAAGCTCTCCGACGCTGGCGATGCCAAGATCGGGGTAGATGAACAGCCATTTCCAATCCAATCCGACGACCTGAACGTTCAGCGCGGGCATTTCGCCAAAGCGATCCGAATATGGGTCCAATCGGTGGGTCGCCTTCCACAGATAGAAAGATAGCAGCACGACAATCAGAACCGGCACGCCCCACATAACGAACTCCAACGGACCGGAGAAATCCCACTTGGGCCGGTATATGGCTCCGCCTTCTTTGCGCCGCCGATACCGAAAGGCAATCAGCGGCACCAGAACAAGAACCGGAACAACCGCCAACAGGATCAGGACAGTTGCGCGGAAAAGATGCACTTTTTGGACAGCGGCAATCGGACCTTGTGGGTCCATAAAACTGTCACTTGCACCGGCAGCTTGCGCCGTAGCAGAGAGAGCCGCAGCGACAATCACAACCTGCATCGCCTTTGGTGACATTCGGAATAGGGCCACGCCTGATTGTCCTCCTAAAGCAATCTCTCGCGCCAACTATCGGCAGACAAATGAAATTTCTCAAGGCTTTTTCCCAAATAGGTCGGTGCTCGGCCGCCGACCCTGATCAACGGTGGGAATAGGCGCAGACAAAACCACGGGAAAACCGCTGTTGACTTGCGGCTTTGACCAAGCCAGACCTTAAGCGATGCGATGGATCATGTTCGTCCTGGGTCTTTGGTGCCTGTCCACAAGTGCAACCGCGCAAGATCGTGCTGCGGTTGAAAGACAATTCCAGTCTTGGCTGCAAGACACCATCTGGCCAAAGGCCAGAGCCAAGGGTGTTTCCAGGCGCACGATGCAACAGGCCTTTGACGGTGTGACGCTGAACTGGAAATTGCCGGATCTGGTGCCTCCGGGGCAACCGATCAAAACCCCGAAACGGCAAAAACAGGCTGAATTTGGCTCCCCGGGTCGATACTTCAACGCGGGCTCCGTTCAGGGCGCGACATCCGTCGGGCGGCAGATGGCCCGGCGACACGCCGCAACCTTGGCGCGCGTCGAGGCCGAAACAGGCGTGCCCGCCCGCATCATTCTGGCCATCTGGGGTCGTGAGAGCGGCTATGGGAAAGTTCCCATTCGACACAACACCTTCCAGGTGCTGGGCACCAAAGGGTTCATGAGTACCCGCGTTGACTATTTTACCAAAGAGCTGATCGCGGCGCTGCAAATCGCCGAAGCGGGCGATGCACCGCCGGGCACAATGAAAAGCAGCTGGGCGGGCGCTTTGGGCCAACCGCAATTCATGCCCTCCAATTTCCTGACCTATGCGGCCGACGGGAACGCGGACGGGAAAGCTGACATTTGGACCTCAGCCGAAGATACAATTGCCTCTATCGGGAACTATCTGGCGCAGCATAGCTGGAGGGCCGGGCGCGATTGGGGGTTCGAAGTCGTTGTTCCTGACACAATATCCTGCGCGCTGGAAGGTCCTGACCAAGGCAGACCCATTCGGGACTGGGCCGCAATGGGAATTGCGCGCGTGTCAGGCAAGCCGTTTCCAAAACATGAACTGGCCGGAGATGGGTATTTGATGATGCCCGCCGGGCGGAACGGCCCTGCCTTTGTCGTCACGCCGAACTTCTATGTCCTCAAGGAATACAACAAAAGCGATCTGTATGCCTTGTTCGTTGGACACGTCGGAGACCGCATTCAATATGGCGTTGGCAATTTTTCTGGTCGCTGGGGCAAGATCGACGCCATGTACCGATCCGATATCGCTGCCATGCAGCGCACACTGGAACAACAAGGGCACGACGTCGGAGGGGCGGATGGCCTACCCGGGTTCAAAACCCGTCGTTCGATCGGACGCTGGCAAGAATCGATCGGCCAAGCTCCTACCTGCTTTCCTGATGCGGGAATGAAGACCAGCCTGAAACAGTAGCGATTCGCCCTGATCCAGATACCCCTCAGCTGTTTGACCCGACGGAAACAACCAAACGAAAATCGGCAGCCTTCACGAAAATGTCACGAAGCCTCCGAGTTTCAACATAAAATTTCCACTGCACCCCCGTTTCCATTCACATTCCACCTATGGTTGCCCAATTTTAAGGCAAAGGCTTTAACCTTTTTTGAAATAATGCCACGTTCGACATCAGTGAAAGGCGACTTTTGCAAACACGTTCCCGACTGCAAACCGAAAGACTGCGACGCGGTGTTCATTGCGATCTGAAAAAGCAAAATTCGAACCAGTCCCGGTCTCTTTCTGGGTCGGACAAACATGGTGGCCCTCAGCCATCCTGAAGGGATGCGCGTGGGTTGCTGAATAAAAAACGGGAGTTGAAAAACATGAACAAGTATATTCGTACATCTCTTGCGGGGCTGTTGACCTCGACCATGATAACCGGTGCTGCATTTGCCGCCGGAACCCATCCGACTACCGGCGAAGCGTTGGCGGATGACCAAACCTTTACCTATCGTATTCTGGACGAACACAGCTCGGTTGATCCTCAAGTTGTTGAGGATGTTTCCGGCGCCGAGATCGTGCGTGACCTGTTCGAAGGCCTGATGAACCAGGACGAAGACGGCAATCTGGTCCCCGGTGTTGCCACCGGTTACACCACCAACGACTCCAAAGACGTTTACACCTTTACCCTGCGCGACGATGCGAAGTGGTCGAATGGTGATCCGGTAACCGCCAGCGATTTTGTTTTTGCCTGGAAACGTGCCGTCGATCCCGCCCTGTCCTCGCCCTATGCATGGTTCATGGAACTGATGTCGATCGAGAACGCATCTGAAATCATCGCAGGTGACAAGTCGGTTGACGACTTGGGCGTCAAAGCCATCGACGACCACACGCTTGAAGTGACGCTCAGCGCACCGCTGCCGTACTTCCCGCAAATGACCACGCATTCGACCACTTTCCCTGCCCCGCAGAAAGTTATCGAAGAGTTTGGCGACGCCTGGACCAAGCCTGAAAACATCGTATCGAACGGTGCATACGTCCTGACCGAGCATCTGCCGCAGGAACGTTCGGTTCGTGAGCGGAACGAAAACTACTGGGATAACGACAACACGATCATCGAAAAAGTCGTGGCACTGGTCATCAACGACGAAAACGTCGCGCTGACCCGTTACCTAGCAGGTGAGCTGGACCGCACAGAAGTTCCCGCAGGTCAGTTCCCACGCCTGCAAAAAGAGCATCCGGAAGAAGCAATCAGCTTCCCGCGCCTGTGTAACTATTATTACACGTTCAACCTGTCCGATGGTGGCCCCGAAGCCTTCAAGGACCCTAACGTCCGTCAGGCGCTGTCCCTGGCAGTTGATCGTAAGATCATCACCGAGAACATCATGGCAGGTGGGCAGCCGCAGGCTTATACCTTTGCCCCGGCAGCAACCGCTGGCTTTGACGTTCCAGACGTAGAAATGGCGTCCATGTCGCAGGCCGAGCGCGACGAACTGGCCAAGGAACTGCTAGCCGCAGCCGGTTATGGCCCCGACAACCCACTGAGCTTTGAGATGGTTTACAACACCTCGGAAGCGCACAAGAAAGTTGCCGTGGCCCTGAGCCAGATGTGGAAGCAAAAGCTGGGCGTCAATGCCGAACTGGCCAACATGGAATGGAAGATCTTCCTGGAAGAGCGTGGCAACCAGAACTTCGATATGGCACGCGGCGCATGGTGTGGCGACTATAACGAAGCCTCGACCTTCCTCGATCTGCTACAGTCGGATTCCGGCTATAACGACGGCAAGTACAACAATGCCCGCGTTGATGAACTGCTGTCCGAAGCCAAAACCTCTGACGATGCGGCACCTCTGTACACCGAGGTCGAGCGTATCATCGCGCAAGAGACGCCCGTTATCCCTATCTATCACTATGCTGGCGTCTACATGATGGACAGCGATGTCGGTAACTGGCCGGTCAAAAACGTAGAGCAGAACTGGTATTCCAAGAACCTCTACAAAACCGCCGAATAATCTTCCTTAGACCAAGCTTTGCCCCGGAGTTCTTTCCGGGGCAAAGCCAATAATGGGGGCATGAAATGCTTGCCTATATCGTCCGGCGATTGCTGATCGCCGTCCCAACGATCCTTTTGCTGATCGTTGCAAGTTTCTTTCTGATGCACTTCGCGCCAGGTGGGCCTTTCACCTCGGAGCGGCCACTGCCGCCTGCGGTTCTGGCCAATATCGAGGCGCGGTACGGGTTGGACCAACCGCTGTGGAAACAGCTGTGGGACTATCTGTACAACATCGTCGTGCATTTCGATTTCGGCCCGTCCTTTAAATTCAAGGACCGGGACGTGAATGACATCATCGCGCAGGGTTTCCCGATCTCGCTGACCTACGGTTCGCTTTCCTTCTTGGTGGCAACAACCGTCGGAGTCGCGCTGGGGATTGCCGCGGCGATCAAGCACAACAGCTGGATCGACTATTTCGCTGTTGGCTTGGGTATCGCAGCGCAGGCGCTGCCGAACTTCATCATGGGTCCGATCCTGATCCTGACCTTCACCTTGTGGCTGGGATGGCTGCCGGGCGGTGGCTGGAATGGCGGCCAGTGGCCGTACCTGATTATGCCCGTTATCGCGCTTGCGACTTCATACATGGGATCCATTGCGCGGATCACGCGGTCATCGATGCTTGAAGTTCTGAACTCGAACTTCATCCGCACGGCTCGCGCCAAGGGTCTGCCGACAAGAACCGTGATCTGGCGCCATGCACTGAAACCAACCTTGCTGCCCGTCGTGTCTTATCTGGGTCCGGTTTTCGTCTACGTACTGACGGGTTCGGTCTTTGTGGACATCTATTTTTCGACCGGTGGACTGGGGCAGGCCTATGTGGGGTCCGCGCTATCGCGTGATTACGCGGTGCTGTTGGGTGTCACGATCCTATATGGCGTCCTGACCGTACTCGTAAACCTGCTGACCGACCTGGCCTATGCCTGGTTCGATCCGAAAATCCGTTACTGAGGGGCTGGCAATGCTTGGTAAATCACAAAAAGCCGCCCACCTGGCCGAAGACATCACCGATTACACGGTCATTCAGGGGCGTTCACTGTGGCAGGACGCACGGATGCGTTTTGTTCGCAACAAGGCCGCCATGGCGAGCCTATTCATTCTGGCGATGATCGTGTTGTTCACGATCATTGGCCCCTACTTTGCCGTTTGGAGCAACGAGGAAATCGACTGGAACGTCATGGGCGACGTACGCGGCATGGGAATGCCGTCCGCAGAGACTGGACATTTCTTCGGCGTCGACGATCTGGGGCGCGATCTATACAGCCGCATCATTCAGGCGACGACGACATCGCTGCTGGTGGGTCTGATCGGTGCCGCGACCGCCCTGATCGTCGGTACATGTTACGGTATTGCCGCAGGGTATATCGGTGGCCGCACCGACGGTGTGATGATGCGCTTCGTCGATATCCTGCTGGCCATTCCAGCAACTCTGGTCATCATCCTTTTGCTGGTTGTCGCGGGTCGATCATTCGTCATGCTGTTCATCGCACTTGGTGCGGTTGGTTGGCTGACGATGGCACGAATTGTCCGGGGGCAAACCCTGACCCTGAAGAACCGAGAGTTTATCGAAGCTGCACGCGCAGCTGGGGTCAGCGAATTCACCATCATGTATCGCCATATCCTGCCCAACCTTCTTGGCGTGGTGATTGTGTATGCTTCGCTGCTGGTGCCTGAGATGATCCTGACCGAAAGTTTCATCTCGTTTCTCGGTCTTGGGATTTCCGAACCCTATACCTCTCTGGGTCGACTGATCGCCGAAGGGGCCGGGACGATGGGCTATGGCACGCTGTGGCAGTTGTTGTTCCCACTGACATTCTACGTCGCAATCATCATCACCATGTTCTTCATTGGTGACGGCTTACGTGACGCTCTGGACCCGAAGGATCGCTGATATGAGCCTGTTTTCCGTAAAAGACCTGAGCGTCCAGTTCAACACCGCCGACGGCGTTGTAGAGGCCGTCAAAGGCATCAGTTTTGACATCAATCCCGGCGAATGCCTGGGTATCGTGGGAGAAAGCGGGTCCGGCAAAAGCCAGACATTCATGGCCGCGATGGGCCTGCTGCCACCAGCCGGGCAGGCAACCGGTTCCGCCATGCTGAACGGTCAGGAAATTCTGAACCTGCCGGTGAACAAGCTGAACCAGATCCGTGGCGACGATGTCGGCATGATCTTCCAGGATCCCCTGACCGCCCTGACCCCGCACCTACGTATTGGCCAACAAATGCGCGAAGTCCTGCAGGTTCACGAAGGGCTGCAAGGTTCGGCTGCTCGGGCGCGCTGTCTTGAATGGCTCGACCGTGTACGCATCCCTGAGGCTAAACGGCGGCTGGACCAATATCCGCATGAGCTTTCTGGCGGCATGCGCCAGCGGGTCATGATTGCAATGTCCATGTTGTGTAATCCAAAGCTGTTGATCGCTGATGAACCTACAACGGCGCTGGATGTAACCGTTCAGGCCGACATTCTGGACCTGATGGTACGCCTGCAAAAGGACGAAGGCACCGCGATCGCGCTGATTACCCATGACATGGGTGTCGTGGCACGAATGTGCGATCGCGTTCAGGTCATGCGGCTGGGTCAATTCGTTGAGGCCGGCGAGACGCGCGAAATCTTCCGGGCGCCTAAACACGAATACACGAAGACTTTGCTGGCCGCGATGCCCCGCATCGACGCCGGTGACGCACCCAAGGCGCTGGAAAAAGTCGATGAGCCGCTGCTGAAAGTCGACGACGTCAAAGTGCACTTCCCAATCCACGTCTCGGGGGGTTTGTTCGGGCACAAAGTACCTTTGAAAGCCGTCGATGGTGTCAGTTTTGACATCCGCAAGGGCGAAACATTGGGAGTTGTGGGCGAGTCTGGTTGCGGAAAGTCCACTCTGGCACGGGCCGTCCTGCAGTTGATCGAACCCAGTGCGGGAAATGTCAGTTGGCTGGGTCATCCCATTGTCGGACTTAGAAGGGCCGAGTTGAACAAGTACCGCAAGGACTTGCAGATCGTGTTCCAGGATCCACTGGCCAGCCTTGATCCGCGTATGACCATCTCGGCCTCAATTGCGGAACCGCTGAAGACCTATCGCCCTGACCTGACAGAGCGGGAGCGCAAGAAGCTTGTCGCCGAAATGATGGAACGGGTCGGCCTGAAGGCCAATATGATCAACCGCTATCCGCACGAGCTTTCGGGCGGTCAGAATCAGCGCGTCGGCATTGCACGGGCGATGATCAACAAGCCCAAGCTGATCATCTGTGACGAGGCCGTGTCGGCGCTGGACGTGTCGATTCAGGCGCAGATCGTTGAACTGCTGCGCGAGTTGCAGCAGGAGTTCGGTCTGTCGATGATCTTTATCAGCCACGACCTCTCGGTTGTACGAGCAGTATCGAACCGGATCATGGTGCTGTATCTGGGACGGATCGTGGAACTGGGCGACGGAGAAGTGATCTGTTCTGATCCGATCCACCCCTACACTAAATCGCTGATCTCGGCCGTTCCAATTCCGGACCCGGACGTGGAGCGCAGCCGCACGCGCCTAAAACTGCCGGGCGAACTGCCCTCACCAATGGATCCGAAAGCCGCGTTGCGTTTCCTCCCAAGTCGTTTGGCGGTTGGTGAGAATGACTATGTTCCTCAGTTGAGTGAAGTGAAGCCTAATCATTTTGTGGCCGAGCACGACCCGCTCGAGGCGATCATGGCAAAGGCATAAAGCCGCCTGCTCCGAAGCAATTCACAGCCTTCGGGGCAGGTTCGTTTTTTGGGTGTTTCAGCGACTCCTTTTGTCTCCACATTGCATCCAATGTGCACATTTTCATCCATTTTAACCCTAAACTGGCAACCTATAAGGCTATGTCATAGCCAGCATGTGCAGAGCTTTTGACTTCCGATTTCAACGGTGGCACGATCTCTCCAAGTTGACCGACTTTGCCTAATTGCGTTGATTGTTCTAATCGCGCGCAATATGAGGTGGCGTCGACAAAACACTTTCATACGGATAAGACTTTTTGCTGAGAGGTAGCATGGCACGTAAGGTCACAAAGGCGGTTTTTCCGGTTGCGGGTCTTGGTACTCGCTTCCTGCCCGCGACAAAATCGGTACCTAAGGAAATTATGACCCTGGTCGATCGCCCGCTGGTTCAATACGCAATCGACGAAGCTCGGGCGGCCGGGATTACCGAATTCATTTTTGTAACGTCCCGCGGAAAGTCAGCGCTTGAGGACTATTTTGACCACAACCAAATCCTTGAACAAACGCTTAAGGAAAAAGGCAAAGACGACCTGTTGGAAACGCTAAATGCGACCAACATGGAAAGCGGGGCTATCGCCTATATCCGGCAACACAAAGCTTTGGGTTTGGGTCACGCCGTGTGGTGCGCACGCCGCCTGATTGGAGACGAACCATTTGCGGTCATGCTGCCCGACGACGTCATCGCAGGGGAAAAGCCCTGCTTGCAGCAGATGATAGAAGCCTATGAAGAAACCGGCGGCAATATGGTTGCCACCATGGAAGTTCCCCCGGAAAAGACAAGCTCTTACGGCGTTTTGGATGTGGGCGATAACATCGGAACAGCGGTGCGCGCGCGCGGCATGGTCGAGAAACCGAAACCCGAGGAAGCACCGTCCAATCTGGCGGTAATCGGTCGTTACATTCTGCGCCCATCGGTTCTGTACAACCTTAACCAGAACAAATTGGGCAGTGGCGGCGAGATTCAACTGACGGACGCAATCGCCGAAGATATCAGAAACGGTGTCCCGGTCTTCGGATACAAATTCGACGGCCAGCGGTTTGACTGCGGGTCCAAAGCAGGCTTCCTGCAGGCAACCGTCGCGTTTGCACTGGCGCGCGATGACCTTCGAGAGGATTTGCAGAAATACTTGCACGACTTTGTCGCCACGGGTCAGGCAGCCCAGTAACCAGGGATTGTGGCTTCGAAAACGAGGCAAACGGTATCGAATTAAGGGCAAACTGCAGGCATTGCAGTTTGCCCTTTTCTTTCGGTGTGGATCAAAGGCCCTGAGGTGATGGGACAGCCCTTCGCTTAGGCAAAATATTGGTACGACATTAACCGAGCGTTCGTCCCGGTCAGGCGGGGTTCATGTGAGGCGTGGCAGTCTGGCGCGCAACGCAATTGTCGATCCGACAACCAACGGAGAATGCCCTTTGTCCCAAAATTCGCCCAGATTGAACTTGCCATTCCTGCAACCGTCGCAAGCGCAAAAGCACGTCACGCATAACGAAGCCCTGAGACGCCTTGATCTGATCGTCCAGCTGAGTGTTGCGTCTACTGATGCCTCGGCGCCGCCCGCAGTTCCGGCGCAGGGTGAGCTTTATGCCCTTGGGTCGACGCCCTCCGGCGATTGGTCGGATCATGCGGGAGAACTTGCAGCTTGGTTAGACAATGGCTGGCATTTCATAGCGCCCAAATCGGGCTGGCGCGCGTGGGACCGGGAGAATAGTCGTCTGACAATTTGGGACGGGTCGGCATGGATCGAACCCCCGACCACGACGCAGAACCTGCCAGGCGTCGGAATTGCCACCGGGCACGACACGACCAATCGTCTGTCAGTGCGCGCGCCGGCAACCTTGCTAAGCCACGAGGGTGCCGGGCATCAACTGAAGATCAACAAGGCAAATGCCGGTGAGACTGCATCCCTTTTGTTTCAATCCAACTGGACCGGACATGCGGAAATGGGTCTGTCCGGTAGCACAGGCTTTTCCATCAAGGTCTCGCCGGATGGGAACAATTGGTCCGAAGCGTTGAGCTTTGATCCAACGTCCGGGGTGGCCTCTGGCACGGCCGTGCAAAACAGCGCAGAGGACACAACATCCGGCCGCCTGATGCGGGCTGACTATGGCTATGGGCCCGGAAATCTTTTGGGGGCGGTCACGCAAAGTGACGGAACCCCGACCGGCGCTGTGATTGAACGAGGAGTCACACCGAGTGGTGATTTCGTCCGATTTGCTGATGGTACCCAGATTTGCACCGCTTCACTGGATGCAACGACGTGCACAGACACAGAAGGTCCACTGTATGCAAGCTCGTCGGAAACATGGGTTTTCCCGGCTGCCTTTGCTACTGGCACCAACCCGGCAATCAGCGGCAGTGGGGGCGCGATCAACAGGTTTATGGGCTTTGATGAACCGTCCGAAACTCAGGTCGTGTACAAAGTTCTTTCGTCTGCTTCTGACGCGACGGCTTTACCTCCAACGGCCATAGCAATTGGCCGCTGGTTCTGATCCGCCAGACTGCCCGGATCTGTGTCCGGGCGGTCACTTCGCGCGAAGTTCTGCCTCGGGTTGCTCTAGAAACCAGGCATAGGTTTCGCGAATACCGTCTTCGATCCTGATAGTCGCGCGCCATCCCATGTCGGCCAGCCGGGAAACGTCCATCAGCTTTCGCATGGTACCGTCCGGCTTGCTGACGTCTTGCGTAATCCGCCCGGTGAACCCGGTGATCTTTGCAATCATCGCTGCCAGTTCCGCGATTGAGATATCTTCACCACATCCAACATTGATATGGCTCAGCATGGGTTGGGTATTTGCCTCATATGCAGCACTCGGTAGGTTCATTACGAACAAAGACGCCTCAGCCATGTCGTCAACATGCAGAAACTCGCGCCGGGGCTTACCTGTGCCCCAGATGATAACTTCTTCCAGCCCATTCCGCTGTGCCTCGTGAAATCGGCGGATCAGGGCGGGTAGGACGTGACTGTTTTCAGGGTGAAAATTATCGCCAGGTCCGTACAGGTTTGTCGGCATCACGGAACGATAGTCCACGCCGTGCTGCCGATTGTAGCTTTCACACAGCTTGATTCCGGCAATCTTTGCCACGGCATAGGGTTCGTTTGTCGGCTCTAGCACACCTGTCAGCAGGGCATCTTCGCGCATTGGCTGCGGCACAGCGCGCGGATAGATGCAGGAACTGCCCAATTGCAGCAGGTTTTTGACCCCCGCGGCAAACGCCTGATGGATCACGTTGCACTCGATCATCAGGTTTTTGTAAATGAAATCCGCCGGGTAGGTGTTGTTGGCATGGATACCGCCGACTTTAGCCGCCGCCAGAATGACAACGTCTGGGCGCTCGGCTTGCATGAAATCGGCGACAGCGGCTTGATTGGTCAGATCAAGTTCCGCATGGGTCCGAGTTACAAGTTGCAGCGCCTCACCTGATGCCTGACGGTCTTGCAAGCGACGCAGGATTGCGCCGCCGACCATGCCGCGATGCCCGGCGACGTAGATCTTGCGCATGCCCCCCGCCTCAGCCATTTTCCAGAGTGATCGGCAATTCGTACCCATGCTGTTTCAGCAAGGCATGCCGTTTGGCTGTCTTCAGGTCCTCGGTAATCATTTCAACGCACATCTGCTGAACCGTCAATTCCGGCTCCCATCCCAGTTTGTTTTTAGCGTTCGAAGGATCGCCAAGCAATGTTTCCACTTCGGCCGGGCGGAAATATTGCGGGTCGATGCGCATGATCACATCGCCGGGTTTCAATGCAGCTGCACTATCGCCCTCGACGGATTTGACCGTGGCGATTTCATCGACGCCTGTGCCTGAGAATTCAAGCGTCACACCCAGTTCAGCGGCAGACCATTCGATGAACTGACGCACCGAATACTGTACACCCGTTGCAATAACGAAGTCCTCGGGGGCGTCCTGTTGCAGCATCAACCATTGCATCCGGACGTAATCCTTGGCGTGCCCCCAGTCGCGCAAGCTGTCGATGTTGCCCATGTACAGGCAGCTTTCCAGACCTTGTGCAATGTTGGACAGACCACGGGTGATCTTGCGCGTCACAAAGGTTTCACCCCGGCGCGGGCTTTCGTGATTGAACAGGATGCCGTTGCAGGCATACATGCCATAGGCTTCGCGATAGTTGACGGTGATCCAGTAGGAATAAAGCTTGGCCACCGCGTAAGGGGAACGCGGATAAAACGGCGTTGTCTCGCGTTGCGGTGTCTCTTGAACCAATCCGTACAATTCGGACGTGGACGCCTGATAAAAGCGAGTCTTTTTCTCAAGACCCAGAAAGCGGATCGCCTCGAGCAGGCGCAAAGTACCGATCGCGTCCACATCGGCGGTATACTCGGGCGATTCAAAACTGACCGCCACGTGGGACTGTGCGCCAAGGTTATACACCTCGTCCGGCCGAACCTCTTGAATGATGCGCGTCAGGTTCGATGTATCGCTTAGGTCACCGTAATGCAGGTGCAGGCGCGGATTGGGCACATGTGGGTCCTGATATATGTGGTCAATTCGCTGCGTGTTGAACGAAGACGCACGGCGTTTGATCCCATGGACTTCATACCCTTTTTCCAGCAAAAGCTCAGCAAGATAAGATCCGTCTTGCCCTGTAATACCAGTCACCAATGCTGTTTTTGTCATAGCCACGATCCGAGAATTTCTGATTTGCTTTTCACAGCCTCAGAAACAGCAATATACCCCTGAATGCAACCCTGCGCCTCAGTCAGGCTTGATTCCACTTCAGTTGACCATCGTTTGCGCAAGCGCCTTAGGACGACGCATATAACGGTACCGAGCCTTTTGCACCTTCTTCCAGCGCTGCGCTTTGATCGCTGCGAACCCTGTCGTATAGCGCAAGCGCATCAGCAGAAAACAACTCGGTTGGCGGCTCGACATGAACAAAATTGCTTTGGCCGTCCTGCCCGCGCGCCAGCATGGCATAGTCTCGCTCGGCCACCAGTTGCTTGGCATTCGGGTTAAGATAGCGGATCGCAAGACCAATACGCCGGTCACCCGATTGATTGGGACCCGAACCGTGGATCGTCAGCCCGTGATGCAGAGACATCTGCCCCGGTGCCAATTCGATGTGGGTCTTGTCTTTCTCGGCAACATCCACCGCAACCTCTTGTCCGCGCGACAGAAGATTGGTGTCTGAATACGTGTCCTTATGGGGAAGGATCGGGTTCTTGTGGCTGGCGCGCACAAAATCCATACACCCACTTTCAACCGTTGCCGGCGACAACGCAATCCAGGCGGTGACCTGATCCGGGGTTTCACCCATACCCCAGTAGGTCAAATCCTGGTGCATCCCGACGGTATGGGCTGTGTGCGGCTCTTTAATGAAGAATTCAGCTGACCAGACCATGATATCCGGCCCCAATACACCCTCAACCACATCCAATACGCGGGGATCCGTCGCGACACGCGCCGCAAGCGGCATCACCAGATGTGCGTTGACCCGTTTATAGGTGTTCAACGGCAAGGGCAAATCCGCGTCAAGCCACTCCCGCTCAATCCGCTCAAGCTCAGCGCGGGTTTCGGCAGCCTCCTTTTCGGAAAAGATGGTCAGCGGAAAAAGAAACCCATCCCCCCAATATTTGTCGGATTGCGCCTGGCTAAGTACGACGTCGCGCGTTGGGGTGCTTTCAGACATCTGGCATACCTTCTTGAAAACTTGCTTTCCCAGAGTTTTACCCTGCGCTGCCCGCAGGGTGCTTATCCTACCTGCGACGATAAGTTCAGCTTAGCCTTTGGGGCAAGTCACCTCGCGTTTCATTTCTGAAACGCTTTCGTGCTTTCAAAACTCCGGCCGGATCCACACGGATCAGACCCTATGTTTAGATTGAGGGCCCGGCTAAACCCTCCCGGATCAAACGTGTCGCCGGAAAGCCAAAACCAGAGTTCACGTTTCAGCATCCCAGCTGAGCGAAAGCACCTATGCTGCCTACATTCACCAGCCCGCTACCATCGCCGCAGCGGATAACAAGGGTGTTCGGGTCTATCATCTCGGGCTGATCGCTATAGGCGATCAAGCCACTTCCCAGCACCGTATACAGCCCACCGGGCTGGGGTTCCGAGTAATAGCCCTGAACCTGAACAACGCCGACCGCACCGGCGAACAGCCCGACTTCTAGACGCTCGGCCATGATCCCGTCGCGTGTTGGCTGCCCGACGACCCGGACAAGATCACCCGGCGACAGATGTTGCGGCTCAAGCCCACTGACAACGCTCGCCCCGATCGCTGTTTGGGCCTGAGGGTCAGACCCAAGATATGTGCCGGACAACCGCGCCTGATGCCCAACGCTTGTCAGTTTTTCGATGTGTGAAGCGCGCACTGACTGACCTTGCCACAATCCGCTGATGGCGACCCAATCACCGATTTGAATGTCAATTGACCCTTCGTACACAACGTCCGTCCCAAGAGCCGACACCCTACCATCCTGCACGCTGGACACTGGTCCGACCAAAGGCAGGACCTGACGGATATGCTTTGCGTGCCACTCGCCATTTTCCTGCGCTACAATAATCGCAACAGTATGACCCGGTTTCAAATCGCCTGCAGAGATCAGAGGTACCGAGTCGGCCACCGGCATCTGGTCATCGAACAGAATATGCTGCCCATTTACATGGATGCTGCCCAGATGGGTGATCGTGCCCACGATACCGGTGCCGATAATGCCACCTTCTCGATCAGTTTCACCTTTGTCTTCGGCCTGAATCGGAGCAGGCAACCAAGACACCATGAATAACGCCGCGAGCACACGAAGAAACACACCCATGCTTACTCATCCTCTATCGGGTTTTTACTTTGCGCATTTTGCGGCGAGGGCAGGACAAAAGCGCCCGCTGCAAATCGACCACTGTGATCGCCATTACTGTCTTTATCCTGCAGCTCGCGGGCCAAGGAATTGATCTCTTGCAGCAGCCTTTGCGCTCTGTCTGACGAGAATAGACGCAACTCTTCAATCGATTCTGACGACAGATGAGAATACCGCACCGCACGGTCAAAATTGCGTAGGGCATCCGGTTCTGCCAGCAGGTTCTGTGTTGCCACTGCCAAATGCGCAGACAGCGTCGCCTCGTAGGCCGCCACTTGTTCAGTGCTTCCAGCAGAAGGAAGAAAGGCTTGGGACAACAGGCGAAGCTCGCCTTTTCCGACCTGTTCCACATTCTTTTGAACGACCAAGGTTTCCAGAACGGTACCTGGGGCCATGTCCACACGCGCGCGCCGCACCAGATCATCAAATCCCGGCCCAGTTTCGTCGCCTTTACGGCTTAGAATCCGAGGCGCGCCCAAGTCGTCCAGAAATTCGGGCGTCGTCGACCAATAGCTGATGACCAGTGCCGCCGCATTACAACTGCGCTTCAACGGGGCATCATCGTCGATGTGGCGTAGCCTTTTAACATCCTTGCGATGCAGACCCGTCAACAGACTGGCGCGACTGTCGCTTAGCTTTCCGTCTGTGCTTTGCTCAGCTGCCGTCAGCAAGGCCAGTTTTAGAGCTTCGGTCGCGGAGCCAAGCGTGACCCCATGCGCAACCATTGCCTGTGCCAGTGGGACCAGCAACGCAGACAGCGCGGTTTCAAGAGGAGGTTTGGGATCATTCGACATTTGGGAACTCGTCACGGATTGGTAGTTGATAACATTTTCCTAGAATTAACGAATTCAACGCTTTCGTGTTCAAAATGTGATCGAATATGACATCTAATGGGAATTTTTCCCATTATCACTAAGGTGTGACCCCTTCTTGAACTGGAGAATGCCATGCACCTCATCGCACCCGATCCCCAGACAAACTACCCCCCCCTATCTCAGACAGATCTAACTCGCACAAAAAAAACCAGGTGCGCTGGACGCGCTCAGCCCCGAAGATCAAGAACTGTTTCTATCCTTTGGCTGGGGGCCGCAGGTTCCGCCACGCCATGCCACTATCGCCGACGCGCTGCGCCAGTCGTTGCGAGACCAACCCGATGCCAACGCGGTGGAATGCGCGGACCATAACCTTAGCTACCGGGCGCTGGACGTAGCCTCGAACCGATTGGCAAATGTCATGCGCGCCCATGGCGTGAAACGCGGCGACGCGGTGTGCCTGTTCCTTCATCGTTCGGTCGAGATGGTCGTAGGTATCGTCGCCGCCATAAAGCTTGGGGCCGCCTATATTCCGCAGCATGTTGGTGTCGCGCCAACGGAAACCTTACGCCACGTTGCGAATGTAACTGGTGCAAAAATCATACTCGGCCTGAGCGAACTGGCAGACCAAATCCCCGTTGGATTGGATCAGACCCTGATCACCATTGATACGACGATGTTTGACCCGATGCTGGACGCACCGGCCCCCGGCCCTGCCTATCGGGCCAGCCCCGACGATTTGGCGATGATATTGTTCACGTCCGGCACAACCGGCGTACCAAACGGCGTACAAGTTAGCCATCGGAACCTGGCCAATATCTTGCTGACCGCCCCCGGGGATCTGGGGATGCGACCGGGCTTGCGGGTCGGACAGATCCTGTCGATCTCATTCGACATGGCAGCGTGGGAGATCCTTGGCGCTTTGTCCAATGGCGCAACTTTGGTGATCCGTGGCAAATCGATTCAGGAAACGGCCGAGAAGGTGGATGTTCTGATCGCCACGCCGTCGATCCTGAACGCACTGGACGACACCCGTTGCGCGCAGGTCAAAACAGCTGCCGTGGCAGGTGAGCCCTGTCCGCGCCCGCTGGCCGATCGCTGGTCTTCCTTTTGCACCTTCTACAATTCCTGTGGTCCGACCGAGACCACCATCATCAATACGGCGGAACCGCATCACCCCGACAAACCGGTTCTGTCGATCGGGCGCCCGACACCGAACAACACGGTCTATGTTCTGGACGACAACCTGCGCCCTTTGCCCATCGGCGAAAAGGGCGAGATGTGGGCCGGCGGCGATTGCGTCACAGCCGGTTACCTCGCCAACCCCAAACTGACGGCCGAGCGTTACCGACCCGACCCATTTCGACCGGGACATATGATGTTCCGCACCCGTGATCTGGGACGCTGGACGAAGACCGGTGAGTTAGAACATTTCGGGCGCGTTGACGACCTAGTCAAAGTACGGGGCTTTCGGGTTGAGCTGGACGGCGTTACATCTGCGCTTGAGGCCTCGCCCTGCTGTCAGCAGGCGGTGACGTTGCAATATGACAGCCGCAATCTGGTCAGCTTTATCTCACCGTCGTCGGCCTGCCCTAAGCAGGCGGCCCAATCCGTCTCAGATCGCTTGCCATATTACTGCAGCCCCGCCGTTGTGGTCCCGGTGGACACGTTGCCCCGCACTCCGCGCGGCAAGCTGGACAAGCGTCTTTTGCTGGATCTGGCGCGCAACCATATCGCGACAACTGGTGCGGAGTTGAACTGATGACGACGCAGACGACAAATCTAGACACAGGCGGCCTGAATTGGCGGCGGGTGACCCGCCACCCGGCCCTGATGGAATACCGCCGCCTAGTGATGCTTGTTGCATTGGTGAATCTGGCCGTCTTTGGGTTTGGATTGCGCGATGGGACTTGGTTCGCTGAGAATGCATTCACGCTCGGCCCAATTGCGGATATGGCGCTGATCAACCTCAGTGTTGGTATACTGATCCGACAACAGCGGGTGGTCAACGCCCTGTTCTGGCTGGCCACACGCATTCCCACATCGTGGCCACTGTGGATCCGTTGGGGGGCCGGCAAGGTGTTCCACTTTGGCGGGTTGCATTCCGGCGGCACCGTCACTGGGACCATCTGGTTCGGCTTTCTTCTGTTTGCGATAATTTGGAATCGCGCCAACGGAGCCACCCTACCCTCAAACCTGACACTGGGCCTGAGCGCGACAATGGTTGTCTTGATGACATTGATGGTGATTTCGGCCCTCGGCCCTATCCGCGCGCGGTTTCACAATGCGTTCGAGAAAACGCACCGCTTTGTCGGCTGGGCGGTTTTAGGATTGTTTTGGGCGCAGACGATCTCGATCACAAATGACATGGGGGGCATGTTGTTGCACAGCCCAGCCTTCTGGATGCTCTGCCTGATCACCTTGTCGATCCTGTCGCCGTGGCTGACACTGAAACGCGTCGATATCAGGATTGAAAAGCCGTCAAACCATGCGGTAATTGCGCATTTCGACTATGGGGATACGCCATTCCCCGGCAGCTCGAACGCGATCAGCCACACCCCGTTTGGCGAGTATCACTCATTCGCCAATATCCCCGCTCCTGACCGGTCCGGCTATCGATTGGCCATCAGCCGCGCCGGGGACTGGACCGGGCGCTTTATCGACAATCCGCCCAAGAAGGTTTGGGTCAAGGGCATCACCACATCCGGTGTCGCGCGGATCGAAGTGCTGTTCAAAAAGGTGGTGTATGTGGGCACCGGTTCGGGCATAGGGCCGATCCTGCCGCATCTGCTGGCCAAAGAGGTGCCGAACCGCCTGATCTGGTCCACCCGCAGCCCGCGCAAAACCTATGGTGACGCACTGGTGGATGAGATCGAGGCCAACACCGAGCAGCCCTTGATCTGGGACACGGACAAAGACGGCAAACCCAATCTGTCGGCCCTAGCCGTGCAAGCCGTTCGCGACAGTGGGGCTGAGGCGGTCATTGTGATCTCGAACCAAAAGCTGACCCGCAAGGTTGTGCATGACATGGAAAGCCTGGGCATTCCTGCCTATGGCGCAATTTGGGATAGCTGAGCATGTTTGAGACAATCGAAACCGAAACACGGGGGCGGGTCGCAACGATCCGCTTCAACCGTCCCAATCAGCTAAACGCGCTGAACACGCGGCTCATGCACGAAGTCCTGACCGCCGCCACCGAATTCGATAGGGACTCCGGCATCGGCTGCCTGATCCTAACAGGTAGTGACCGGGCCTTTGCTGCCGGAGCAGATATTGGCGAGCTTGCGGTGCAAAACTACGCGACAATGCAGGCAAGTGACTACTTTGCCGAATGGGATAGGTTTGCGGCGCTTCGCCTGCCCAAGGTGGCAGCGGTCAGTGGCTATGCCCTGGGCGGTGGATGTGAAGTTGCCCTGATGTGTGACGTCATTCTGGCCGCGGACACCGCGAAATTCGGCCAGCCCGAAATCAAAATCGGCTGCATTCCAGGGATTGGTGGCGCGCAAAGGCTTACGCGGTTAATCGGTCGTGCCAGAGCTATGGACATGATCTTGACCGGGCGCATGATTGACGCGCCAGAGGCCCTGCAGATGGGTCTGGTCAGTCGGGTTGTACCGCTGGATACCTTATCGGACACCGCGCAAGAGGTGGCCGAGACCATTGCAGATTACGCTGATGATATTGTCGGTATGGCGCGCACCTGCGTAAACATGGCCGACCAGAGCACACTTGAATCGGGTGTGCGGTTCGAGCGGCAGATGTATCACGCGCTTTATGGATTGCCGGCCCAACAAGAAGGCATGAATGCCTTTCTGGAAAAGCGAAAACCGCAGTTCAGGCGCAGGACCCAGTGACCTTATCCCGCATCGTCAATCACCGCTCGAGAAACGAGCGGTGATATGACCAGTCTTTTCGCTTCAGTGCGTTTTCCCAGCCGTGCTATACTCAAAGTCTGAAACCTTGCGGGCCATGGATTCAGAATCCAAAACCAGGTTCGCAAAAATCGTTTCGACCCATGACAATGCGCCTGAAGTCATCAAGAACGTCTCGGGAATAACGATCCATTCGCCAATCCACATACCACCCGAACGTTCGTGTTGATGGGTGGTGAACTCGCCGATCTGTTCGGCCCGCTGTCGTCCAAGCCGGGCGACGGCCTCTCCGAATTCTGACGCGCGCTGGTTCTGTTTGTGCGCCATAGCCGAAGATGCGCCTTTACCGGCTTCATGCACCTCGGAACATTCGGAAATATCCGATGAAGACAACAGATTGACGTTATGCGAGATCTTGCACAGCGTCGCACACAGCCCTCCCAGCGCAGTTACAACATCGGCAAGCCCGTCACGGGCGTTTTGCCAATGGGGTTCAACTACATTCAGACCCAAAGTGGCCGCAACGCCTTCCTTGATGCGATGTCCGGTCCCGTTTTCGTAACCGCGCAGATCGCCAACGGGGCCACCAATCTGGACATTCAGGCCGCGAACGCCTGCTTCTTCCAACGCTTGTGCCCGCCGCTGTAGTTCAACTTTCCAGACGGTCAGTTTAGTTTCGGCCCGAATGGGCAAGGCATGCTGGCCATTCGTGCGACCGATCATGACAGTATCACCAAGCTGATCGATATGTTGCTCAATAGCGGTGGTTAGTCTTTGCAGTCCGGTCTGGATGTGCTCCAGACCGATCTTCATTTGAAGGGCCAGAGCGGTGTCCATAATGTCCTGTGTTGTCGCCCTGTAGTGGACTTTTGTCGCGTGCTCGCCGACCTGCCTTCGCAATTGTTCGACCAGACCAACGATCGGGCGCCCGACAAGCATCATGTCTTCGTGCAACCGCTCGGTATCCAGATTGCAGACTGACACCGCGTCCAACGCATCTGCAGCCTCTTGCGGGATCTGGTTTTCCAGCGCCTGGTGGCGGGCCAGCGTCTGTTCAACCTTCAACCAAGCCGAGATCGTGGCGTGTTGCGACCAGACGGACCGCATATCGGCGCTGGAAAAGCAATCGCGGTATAGGGAGTGTTCAAGCATCTTCCAGCTCTCCCTTTGCGATCTTGCGCTCTTTCATTATCCCTCGGATACGGAAAGCAATTGCGCCTGCGCCGATGACCAGAAAAGCCAGCGCGATCGGACGTTCGACAAAGATCAAAGCGCCACCTTCCGACATCAGCAACGACTGGCGGAAGGTCTCTTCCGCACCTTTGGCCAGCACGAAGGAAATGACGAACGCCGCAACGTTGAAGTCGAATTTACGCATCAACCAGCCAGCAAAGCCCGCACAGGTCATGACCGTGACATCAAACATTGACCCCCGCGCCGAATAGGCTGCGACAAACGCGGTCAGGAAGATCAGCGGGTACAGGACATTGGCCGGGATCTTCAGGATAATTCGTGCAACCTGAGTGGCACCGAAGTAACCGATCAGACCATAGGCCACGATACCCAGCATCCCGCAGGCGAACAGTTTGTAGACCAGCTCCTTGTCGGTCAGGAACAGGGTTGGCCCTACCTGGATGCCGTGGATCAGGAAAACACCCAAAAGGATCGCACCAATCGTAGACCCCGGGATGCCCAGCGTCAGCAGCGGGGCCATCGACGGACCGGACACCGCGTTGTTTGCGGCTTCGGGTGCTGCGACACCTTCCAGCGCGCCCTTGCCCCACTTCTCGGGGTTTTTGGCGCGGCGTTTGCCTTCACCGTACGAAATGAAGGCCGCAATAGCCGAACCCAAACCTGGGAGCACACCGATACCTGCACCGATGAAGCCACCACGGAACGCATGGGGCAAGCAAGGTTTGTACTCTTCCCATGTCAGGCTGTTGCCGTCTTCCGTGCTTTCATTTTCTTTGGTTTCACCGGTTGCCTTGCGGCGCGTTTCCAATTGGGCAAAAACCTCACCCAAAACGAATACACCGATCATCAGGGGCACAAGGCCAATCCCGTTGGACAGGTCGAACGAGCCAAAGGTATAACGCTCTTCGCTTGAGATTGGGTCCAATCCGACCATAGCGATCAAAATACCCATCAGGGCAGATGCCAACCCTTTGACGATTGAACTGCCGATGACCGAACCGATGACCACGAAGGCTGCAAAGTAGATTGCAAAGGTTTCGGGCGGGCCAAGCTTTAGGGCAATAGATGCAATGAAACCGACGCCGACGACCAGCAGGATATCCCCCATGAGGTCACCGATGACTGATGATATGGTCGCGACCTTCATCGCCTTTCCGGCCTGACCAGCGCGTGCAAGGGGATAACCGTCAATCTGTGTCGCGGCACTGGCTGCAGTGCCCGGCGTGTTGAACAGAATAGCCGCGATCGAGCCGCCATAGCGACCGGATTTACCGATCACATACAGAAAGGCGAGCGCGAATAGTGGCGACATGTAAAAGGTGATGGGCAGCAGCATGGCAATCGCCGCCGATGCGGTCAGACCGGGCGTGGCCCCAACGACCATGCCCACAGCTGCGGCCAGCACGATGGCAAACAGCAAACTGGGGTCGGTTATGACCGAAAGAAGTGCGGGAAAAATTTCCATGACGATTTACCCCTGTATCCAGCTGAGCAGGTCAAAGACCTCGCCATAAGGCGGGTACACACCAAGCAGCACAAAAAAGATGAGGTGGAAGATCAACGGGCACAGAACGACGGAAACCGCCAGACCGATCCAGCTGCGAACTCCGAAGAAGTACAAAACGACCGGCGCAGCGATCGCTGTTGGCAAAAGATAGCCAAACCAGCGGAATGACTGCTGATAGATCAGGGCAATGATGAACAGGCCGATGATCTGCAGGGTTGCGCCGTTATCCTGTTCTTGACCGGTATCGCCAGCCGGTTGACGGACGGCGCCTAACAGTAACAGGCCGGACAGAAACAGCAGCGCGATGGATGCTGAAAATGGTACGATGCCAGCCCAGGTATCCCCCGGCGAAGCTGCTGGCACTTGCCAGGCGCCCCAAATGGCAACGATGGAAATAAGGGCAAGCACAAGGCCTTCTGCATAGGCGCGCATATCGTTCCTCCCTGATTGCGTTAGATACAAAAAGGCCGGGGGAAGAATATCCACCCGGCCCCGAGGACTTTAGTTGGTCAGACTTTCGACCAGGGGAGCGGCGTCCTCTTTCATGGCGGACAGCGTTGTTTTTGCGTCCGCACCATTCTGATAGACCGGGCCTGTTCCGCGCGAGGCCAGCAGTTCGGCAAATTCAGGTTTCGCGGCGATCTGCTCCAGCGCGGTTTCCATCGCAGCAACGACCTCGGCCGGTGTGCCCTTCGGAGCGAAAACGATTACCGGCGAAGAAACAGCGGCAAACGGGATGCCCAGCTCGCCAAATGCAGGCACATCTTTCATGATGCCATCGCGTTCCTGGCTGTTGACGGCCAAGGCGCGAAGCTGCTCTTCAAACCCTGCCAGCTGCTGAACACCCAGGAAACCAAAGTCGGCCTGTTCACCGATCAGTGCCGCGCGGGTCGGTCCGCCACCTTTGAACGGTACATCCTGCGCTTCGATGTCATTGCTGGCCAGGAAGCCCATGCCGCCAACGTGGTGGAAGCCTCCGCGACCCGAATGGGCCCAACGCAATTGACCGGGGTTGGCTTTGGCCGCGTCGATCACGTCCTGAACGGACTCGAACGGGCTGTTCAGCGGCACCATCAGCGACGTTTGCAGCTGACCTACCTGAGCAACAAACTCAAAGCTGTCCAGCGCATCGATATCGGTGTCACGTGTCATGGTCGACAACAGGAACGAACCGCCCGAAGTCATCATCAATGTATAGCCGTCAGGGCGTGCACCCACGACCGAGTTCGCACCATTCAGACCGCCCGAGCCGGGCTTGTTCACGACGACAACTGGAACGTCCAGAATGCCTTCGGCTGCTGCCGAAATAGCGCGTGCATAAGCGTCTGTACCGCCGCCGGCTTTGTAAGGAACAACCAGGTTGATCGGACGTTTCGGCCAGTCGGTTGCGAAACTTGCTGTTGCTGTTGCAGTCACGGTTACTGCCGCCAGAACAGCAGTGAGAATTGTTCTACGCTTCATAGCATCCTCCCTAAGATGCGATCAAAATTAGCTTAAATTAAATGTTAATAAAAATGCAAAGATGTTATCTTATCTTGCGCAATAGTAAAGAGTCTGCCTGATGAACATCAAAGCCCTTCGCGCCTTTCGTGCCACCCTCTCCGAAGGAACGCTGGTTGCTGCCTCTGAAATCCTGCACCTGAGTCAGCCTGCAATCAGCCGACTGATTTCCGGGCTTGAGGCGGAATTGGGCCTGACCCTGTTTGACCGCAGCGGCCGCAACTTGACACCGACACGCGAAGGGTTGGCATTCTACCGCGAAGCCGGGCGTATCCTGGACAACCTTGATGAAGTGCCCCGCATCGCTGCAGAGATTAAAGCCGGACGTACGGAAACACTGCGCGTAGTCACGATGCCGCGTATCGCACGGGCAATTTCGGCGCCTGCACTTGCGATGTTTTTGCAAGCCCACCCTGATACAAACGTAACCCTGGACATCCGGGCGCGGCGAGAGGCCAGCAAATGGCTTGCCGGACGTGAATATGACATCGGCATCGGGGCATTGCCGGTCGAGCATCCGGGCGTCAGGACAAAACCCCTGCTGCGGGTGCGGGCGCAGGCCGTTTTGCCGGTTGCGCATGCATTGTCTGATCGCAAGTCGGTAACCGCCACTGATCTCGCCCGCGAGCCGGTCATTCGGCTGATGAACGGGCTTCTATTGCGCGAACAGCTCGATGACATCTTCCGGTCTGCGGGCGTCAATCCCAGACATACCTGCGAAGTCGCGGCGTCCCAACTTGCCTGTTCGCTTGTCGCGGAAGGCGCCGGTATAACCATTGCTGACGAGTTGGTCGCAGCACAGGAAACAAAAGAACGTTTGGCCCTGGTTCCGATCGTACCAGAGCGTTGGATGACCTTTGGTTTGTTGTACCCCGCAACGCAGGAGAAGTCACAGGCGCTTCAGGATTTTGAGGATGTTCTTTTTTGGCAGGCGTCCGAGCTATGCAAAAACAGCCCAACTTTGTCTCTTGCCTGACAATCGTTGCCAGGCGGATTCAGGCCCATGTCCCATGCCATGCATAGGCCAAAGCAACGATTGCAACAGAGCCGATGCTCAAGCATCTTGAAACCCCCGATCCACGATCATTCATGGGCTGCGCGAATTGCGTGGCGCAGCTGACGGACACCAAAATGAAAAAGTTGAGCGCAATCGTCGCAGACTGCCTGGTCATCAATTTACCCGATAACAATAGCAGACGGCTTCATATGACCAACTTGATGAACAAGCACGACATCAGTTTTTCATTTTCAGAAGGCAGCGCCGGACAAAGCCATGCCTTAAACTGCGCCCGCGCCCACCTTGCAGCGCTTGAGTCACTCAAAATGTTCCCGGCATTGGTTCTGGAGGATGATGTCTCCGCGTTGACCGAAGACCTGACCATTCCTGAAATTCCAAAAGATGCGGACGTCGTTTATTTGGGGGTTTCGCCCTTCGGCTGCTTTCCCTGGACACGTCGCTATGTTCAACGTTTCAGCCACCGCGCGCATTACAACCTTGCACTCACTTCGACTGAGAACAGTAATTGGCTGAGGCTGCATTCTATGGCCGGTGCAATAGCTATTCTCTATGTGTCACCAGCAGGTCTGGATGCGTGGAGGTATTCCATGCGGGCGGCCATAAAACGGAGTAAGCCGTTTGATGTGTTCACCGCCTACAAGATGACGTCCCTGAACGTTTATGCACCTCATCGCCCCGTTTTTTACGAAGAACCCAGTCTGCAGCGCCCTCTTAAGCATGTTACCATGGAACAAAGACTGCGATGGACGACAACACCCTTGACGCCGGTCAAAGAAGGCACAATTGTCGCTGCGCCCACCAAAGGCGGGGCAATGCGTGTTCGGGCTGAAGTGTGCGGAGATAACCGTCTTGAATGGTCATTGCTTCAATGAGGTCGGAAAAGGGGCATTCTCAAGTTGCAGGCCACATAATGTCAGGGTCGTTAAGAGCGATGTGCTTGCCTAAACCCCCTTCGATACAGCGTCTGAATCCATAGATTGCATCCAAGTCGGAGGGCTTGAGATTTTCGATGCTTCTTTGCAAGGAACCCAACGTCTTTTCAACACACCCTTGCAACCGATTGCAAACCCGACGCAATAGGGCGTAGTATTTTCCCATGAATTTGACTGAAAGCCATCCCCGAACCCATCGGTGCCCGCCATGAGTGTGACCCTAAAAGAAGTGGCCGCACTGGCCGGTGTATCCCGCTCTGCCGTATCGCGGACCTTTACCGAAGGCGCGTCCGTCTCACCAAAGACACGTAGCAAGGTGGAGAAGGCTGCAGCCGAACTGGGGTATAGCCCAAACGCCTTGGCTTCTTCGCTGACAACCGGACGCACCAAGTTGATCGGTTTGATTTCTAACAACTTCCACAACCCCATTTTTCTTGAGGTCTTTGACCAGTTCACCCGCGCTTTGCAGGAACGCGGCCTGCGCCCGCTGATCGTGAACCTGACCGACGAAACCGAGCCGACAAATTCGGTCCGAATGCTGCGGCAGTATTCTGTGGATGCCGCCATCGTCGCCTCATCTACCTTGCCCCCTAGCTTTGCCAAGGCGTTCCACGATGCAGGTGTTCCGGTAGTGCACACTTTCGGTCGATCTGCGACGTCACCTGAGGTGCATGTTGTAGGCATAGACAACGTTGAATGCGGACGCATGGCCGCGCGCGAGCTGTCGTCGCGGGGGTATCGCCGTATCGGCTATCTGGGCGGCCCGAAAGATGCGACATCGGCGATGGATCGGTATCGCGGCTTCATGGAAGAAGTTGAAAAGCACCCGGAACTCGAAGTGACGCATTGCTTCGCAGGCGCCTATTCATTTGAAGCTGGGCGAGAAGAAATGCTTCAGCAACTGGCGGAAGGCCCTGCAGAAGGGTACTTTTGCGGCGACGACATTCTGTCCATAGGTGCCCTGTCCGCATTATCCGATCACGGGCTGAAACCGGGCAAAGACATCGGCATCATCGGCCTGAACGACATGGAGATGTCGCGCTGGGAAAGCGTGGACCTGACGACGATTCATCAGCCAATCAAGCAAATAATTACCGCATCCGTCGATCTGGTCGAAGAGATGCTGAAAGACCCCGAGCGTTATCCCGAGGCCCGAATTTTCCCTTGCCGTGTGATCGAGCGGGGCACATTGCGGCCCCGACCCTGATCAGCGAAACATCGGTGGGCGCGCGTCCGTCCATGCCCCGTCATTTTTCGCAGACGCCACTGCGGCATGCACGGCTGCGATCGACCGCACCCCGTCGGCAGGTGTAGGCAGACCATCACGCGCCTCTCCGCGAATAGCGTCGGCAAGATCGCAATAGATGTTGGCAACGGCCAGCGGGAACCCTTCGGGATGGGCAATCGCCACACGGGACAATCGTTGCGCATCGTCGTGAAGACCGCCCTCGCCCTTTTCGATGATCTGCGTGCGGCCACCTACAGGCGTATAAATCAACTGATTGGGTTGCTCGGACGTCCAGCGAAGACCTCCGGTTTCGCCAAACACCTGAATATCAAACCCGTGCTGACGCCCAATTGCCACCGAAGAGGTCCACAACCGCCCGACAGCACCGCCTTCGGTCCGGAAGTTGACCATGGCGTCGTCCTCAAGTTCGCGGCTTGAAATCGTAGACGCCATATCTGCAGACAAGGTTTTGACTTCATCGTCACTGATGAAACTGGCCATGTGCAGCGCATGGATACCGCAATCGGCGAATTGGCCAGACACACCCGCCATCGCTGGATCATAGCGCCAGCGTACGCGCGGGTTATCGGCGTCAGTCGCGTCGCCATGGTGGCCATGGCTGAAATTCGTCACAACCAGGCGAACCTTGCCAATATCCCCGGCGCGAACCATCGCGCGCGCCTGGCGCACCATCGGATAAGCGGAATAGCAATAGTTAACGGCACAAATCTTGCCCGAGGCCTCTGCAACGCGAACGATCTCTTGGCCCTCTTCCACGGTCATTGTCATTGGCTTTTCGCAAAGCACATTGAACCCGGCTTCAAGGAACGTTTTGGCAATCTCAAAGTGGGTGGAGTTCGGAGTGGCGATTGTCACCAGATCAACCCGGTCGGGACGGTCCTTTTCCCCGGCCAGCATTTCCTGCCAGTCGCCATAGGCACGATCCGACGCCACTCCAAGCCGTTGCGCATATTCTCGCCCGACTTCGGGTCGGTGATCCAAAGCACCCGCAGCGAATTCGAACATCCCGTCCGCCAACGCTCCTAACCGGTGTGCGGGTCCGATCTGACTGCCTTCACCACCACCAATCATGCCCCATTTCAGCTTTGCCATGGTTCTCGTCTCTCTTAGATGATCTCTTAGTTTTTGTGTTCAGACGGTACTGACGTCCTGCCACTGCCGCTGCTCTGACGATTTCAACGCGGCGGCCAGAACGCAGTTGACCTCATGCCCATCACGGAATGTGGGCCAAATCGTTTTGCCCGTGTGAATGGCCTCAAGAAAATCTTTGGCCTCGATGATGATCTGGTCCTGATAACCTGTTCCATGACCGGGGCCCTGACAGAAAGGCTCGTAGTCGGGGTGCGCCGGACCCGTCAGGATCTTAGTGAAGCCCCTTTCTTCCTCTAGTCCTTCGCGCCGATAGAGCCACAGGGCGTTCTGATCTTCCTGATCAAAACGGATTGCGCCTTTGGTGCCTGTAATTTCATAGGCATAACCCATCTTTCGACCTGTCGCGATGCGGCTGACATAGATATTGCCCATCGCGCCACTGGCAAACCGGCACATGATTTGCGCGTGGTCATCATTGGTGACGGTGCCGCCTGGGCGCTCAGTATGAACCGTTTCGACTTCGGCCATAACCTCGACAATCGGACCGATCAGGGCCAAAGCACCGTTGACCATATGTGGGGCAAGATCCCCAATTGTGCCGTTGGCCATTCCGGACGTTCGCCATGTAGCCGGAGCGTCGGGGTCGGCATAGAAGTCCTCAGTATGCTCGCCGCGAAACCAGGTTATGTCCCCCAATTCACCGTTGGCTATCAACTGACGGGCAAACTGTGTTGCGGGCGTTCTGACGTAGTTGAACCCGACCATATTGGTGACGCCCGTGGCTTCGGCCGCGGCAACCATTGCGCGCCCATCATACAAAGAAGATCCGAGGGGTTTTTCGCACAACACAGGCTTGCCCAAGGCTAACGCGGCCTCTGCAATCTGTCTGTGCGTTGTTTGAGGCGAGGCAATCACGACAGCATCCACTGCCGGGTCATTGACCAGCACTGACCAATCCGAGGTCGCGCGACGAAAGCCGTAAGCCGCGCGGTATCGCTCGGCGCTTTCGGGCGTGGAGGCGCAGATCATCTCAAGTCGTGGCCGCAAGGCTGTGTTGAACACTGCGCCTACGGCTGACATCGCGACTGAATGAGCTTTGCCCATATAGCCACCGCCGATTATTCCAATTCCGATTTCAGGCATCTGCAACGGCTCCGAACAATGTATTTGCAACCGGTTGCAAAATCAGTATCGTGTGAATCGATTCAACGCAAGGACCAACGATCCTCGCCAGCCCATTTTTGCCGGAGGACATGACGTGAGCGCTTTGATAAACGGTATCAAAAGAAACCGGTTCGCGGTCTTTGGGCGCGCGGGCATGGACCTGTATGCCGATCCCGTTGGTGTTAAAAGCGAAGACGCCGACACGTTTCACGCCGATCTGGGCGGTTCATCGGCAAATATCTGCGCGGGGCTGGTCAAACTGGGCAGCCAGGCATCCTTGATCACTTCAGTCTCAGATGATGCGGTTGGCCGCTTCTGCCTGAATAAACTTGCTCACTACGGTGTAGACACATCCTATATCCGCGTCGTCGGTGGTGAATACCGCATGTCTCTGGCCGTTTACGAAAGCCGGATCGAAGAATTTCAGAATGTCATCTACCGCAACGGCGCAGTCGACTTTCAGGTGACCGAGGATGACATGAACAAGGTCGACTACGGCAAATTTTCAGCCGTGATATCTGCCGGAACGGTGTTTGCCGCTGAACCCTCGCGCAGCGCCACGTTTCGCGCGTTCGAAAACGCACGCAAGGCGGGTTTGCCGGTAATTTTTGACATAGACTACCGCCCCTACAGTTGGCCATCACCTGAGGTGGCCGCCGAAGTCCTGTCGCGCGCGGGCGAAGCAAGCGATCTAATCGTCGGCAATGACGAAGAATTTGGTTTCATGGCAGGCGGCATCGAAAAAGGCTTCGCCAAAGCCAAGGAGTTGGCGGCGAAACCGGGCCGGATCGTGATCTACAAGATGGGCGAAAAAGGCGCGGTAACTCTGGTGGATGGGCAGGAAATCGAAACCGGCATCTATCCGGTAGAGGCCGTCAAACCCAACGGTGCTGGCGACAGTTTCATGGCCGGCCTGCTGGCCTCGATCGCCGCTGGAAGCGAGCCTAAAGAAGCGGTTATGCGCGGCTCAGCCTGTGCCTCGATCGTCGTGTCCAGGCCCGGCTGCGCTCCGGCCATGCCAACAACTCCGGAACTGGACGCATTTCTTGCCGCCCATCCCGGCCCAACGACATAGGAACCTCTCATGCACATCGCTCCCTATGACAATCAGAACAAACCGATCGTCGACGCCGATGATCCAACGGTTCCGCTGAATTACTTCAACATCGTCAAACTGAAAAAGGGCGAAGCGTTTGAGTATCAGGTGCCCGGTTATGAGACGTGTATCGTGCCCGCCACGGGCAGTGTCGATGTCGATGTAGAAGGCGAGCAGTTCGCCAAGCTGGGCAAGCGGGGCGAAGACGTCTGGGATGGGGATCCGGAAGGCGTTTATGTGCCGGTCGGCGCTAAGGTCCAACTGGTCTGCGTGTCGGATGAAACCGAAATCTTCATAGCGGGCGCCAAGTACGGCAAGGTACTGGATCCGTTCGATGTGCGTGAACACGACCTCGTGCAATACGGCAGCGACGACACTAAAACGCATCGCAAAATTAAGCACATCCTCGGTCAGAAACAGCACGACAAAGTGGGTCGTCTGCTGATCAGTGAGCTGTTCACCGTGGGTCAGGGCGGCTGGTCCGGCTTCCCCAGCCACAAGCATGACACGAACCGTCTGCCCGACGAGACGCGGCACGACGAGACCTACAATTTCCGTTTCAAACCCAACTGGGGGTCGGGCCTTCAGATGCTGCAGCGTGAGGACAACGAACCGGGCGACGCCTATCACATCGTCGACGGCTCAACGATCTGCATCGACAAGGGCTATCACCCCTGCTGTGTTCTGCCGGGATACGAGATGTACTATTTCACCATCCTTGGCGGTCTGACTCAGCGTTCTCTGGTCCAGTACTTCCAACCAACCCATGCCTATCAGGTCGAGACCATTCCAGGCATCAAAGACATGATTGCCAAATTCAAATGACCCTCGCCACACTCAAAGACGTCCTCACCCCCGCATACGAAAACGGCTACGCTGTTGGCGGGCTTGTTACGCTGGGATGGGAGGATATGCGCGCCTATGTAGCCGCAGCTGAGGCGGAAAATGCGCCGGTGATCCTTCAGGCTGGTCCAAGCTGCCGCGAGCACACACCCCTGCCTGTTCTGGGCAAGATGTTTCATTTCCTTGCGGAAAATGCCTCGGTTCCGGTCGTGGCCCATCTGGATCACGGTTATACATTCGAGGACTGCAAGATCGCATTGGACAGCGGGTTCACATCGCTCATGTTTGACGGGTCACGCAAGCCGCTGCAGCAAAACATCGACGAAACTGCTGCCATTGCCGAAATGGCCCATTCGGCCGGTATTTCCTGCGAAGGTGAGATCGGTTTTGTCGGCTATTCCGGCGGCGAAGGATCGAACGGGACAGACCCAAACGAGGCCGCGCAGTTCGCTCGTGAAAGCGGCGTGGACGCAATGGCTATCTCAGTCGGAAACGTTCATCTGCAACAGAACAAAGAAGGCGGATTAGACAAGGCTCGCATCGCCGAAATCGACGCTGCGACAAATGTTCCGTTGGTCATTCATGGCGGCTCTGGCGTGCCTGTGGAACAACGCAGCCGGTTGGCGCGGGAAACGTCGATCTGCAAGTTTAATATCGGTACCGAACTGCGCATGGCATTTGGTAACGCGCTGCGCGAGGCAGTCAACCGAGACCCTGACAGATTTGACCGCGTGACGATCCTGAAAGAGACCCACGACCCGGTTGAGGCGGCAGCCCGCATGGTCATTCGGGGCTTTGGTTCCTCTGCGCAAAGGTAGGCGTGGGCGTTACGCGTCGCGCTCCATGATCCATTCAACTTCGGGGGCCGGAACAAAGCGCCATTTGCGCAGCGGTCCGGCCATAACGTTCAGATAATACATCTCGAACCCATAAGGTGCGCCGCATGGGTGATGACCGCGGGGCACGCAAACAACATCGCCATCGGATACAGCCATAGTCTCATCCAACTGCCCGTCATCGGTATAGACGCGCTGAATCCCGAACCCATTCGCCGGGTTCAGACGGTGATAGTAGGTCTCTTCCAGATAGGTAATCCGCGGAAAATCATCTTCATCGTGTCGATGGCTGGGATACGATGACCAATGCCCGTTTGGCGTAAAAACTTCGGTCACCAGCAAGCTATCAGCATAGTCCTCATTCTCCATCGCGATGTTGTTGATATAGCGCGTATTTACGCCCTTGCCGCGCTCGGTCAAAGTAATGCCTTCGGGGCCGATGCGTCGCGCAGAGTGGCCATTCTTGCCCGGGGCAGTACACACCGCAATCACGCAATCCGTTTCGGCTGTGGCCGTCCATTCTGTGCCGTTCGGCAGATAAAGACAGTGCGGCGGCGTCTTCTCAAAAACGTTCATCCGATCGCCCAGAACACCCCAGTCACGCTCAGCCCCAGCTATGCGGGCCTTGCCCTCGACAATAACCAGAATGACCTCGCGATCACCCGTTGCCTCGGCCACTGTATCGCCTGCCCGAAGGTGGTAAAGCCCAAACCCCACATAGCGCCACCCGGCACTAGCCGGAGTGATGTCATGCACTTTACCTCTGGTCCCAAAGGGCTTTTTGAGCAGGTCCGCCATGTGTTTTTCTCCGTGTTGGCCGGGCTTGGAATGCCCGCCCGTATTCCTTCAGGCAGCTTGCCTTGTTTGCAGCGCCGAGAATGTCTCGGCCAATTGTTGCTCGGTCCAGCCTTCGGACACAGCACGACGCAAAATGTCGGCCTGACTTTCCGGGGCGTTTCCACCGATCGGAGGGTCCGTATCCAGATTGGTTGGGAACGGGTATCCCTCTGCCGTGGCGGCGATGGCTGCATCCAGCTCGGCCCCGATCAGCTCACCACGTTGTTTCAACGCAATAAGCGAAGGAAACACCGCCTCAGACATGGACCGCCGGTCAACGGTTTCCATCGCGCGGCCAAAGGCGGATGAGATTTGCAGCAGGTTCGCCATCCGGTCGATATCTGCACTGCAGTTTTCACCAGCGGCATGAAACAGCGCAGGGTTAAAGAACACAGCATCCCCCTTGTCCAGCGCCAGCTGGATATAGCTGTCCTCGAAATATGCGCGATGATCTTCGTTATGAAACGCCAGATAGCCCGGGGGATAAAGCTGCGAAAATGGGAGCAGTTTGGTCGGGCCGCTTTCAATCGGCATGTCGCAATGGGCAACCGCCCCCTGCAACGTCAGTGATGCCGTGACCAGATGTGCGTGCACTGGATAGCGCGCAGCACTTTCTGCGCTCTGAAATCCAAGGTGGTAATCCCTGTGCGCCTGCTGCGCTTTACCGCCTGGACGCACTTGATTGATCTGTGCCGTGACCTGATAGTTTGGCCCCAACCACGCCTCGCAGGCTGCAGCAATAGCCGTGTTCCCGAAATAGAGGGCAAAGCCCTCGGGGTCGCGCAGACATTGCTTTTGCAGGGCGTTCCAGATCCGATCATTGGCCCCGGACGCCGCAAAGTGGTCACCCACTCCAGCGTCGCTTTGTCTTTCGTCAACTATGATCTGGCGAAAGACATCGGTTCCGCGGTCAATCACTGAGGTATCCGCGAACGCACGTTTCAGAACGATCACGCCTGACGATTTGTCCAACACATGGCCCCACTCAGTCAGCAGAGCCTTGCGCTTCCCTACGTTTTCCAGCGCAGGACGCAGCTCGTCCATGTCATAGACTGGAACGTTCTTTTCGATCGCGGCGGCGTGCGGGACGTCCTCGGCCAAAAGGTTTTGCGAGGTCAACACCTTGAATTCATCCAGATCACAGGATTCCCGGTCGAAGTAGCCGACAAAACCTAGTTCCTGATTTACCATGAGATTTCTCCTTTTTCATGGCTTCGGTGTCGCCCCGCAGGGGGTAGTTACAATTGGACCTCCAATCCTGCCCGTCCACAGACGTCGAGAATATGCTCGTAACCTTTCTTGGAGTATTCATATGGCGGCGCCTTGGCCGGGTCCTGTTCGGCTTCGACAACGATCCAGCCGTCGTAGTCCATGGACTTGAGGGCATTCGCCACAGCCTGAAAATCGATACAACCATCGCCCGGCACGGTGAAAGCTCCGGCAACGACCGCGTCTAGGAAACTGCGGTCATTTTCTTTTACGTCCTGCACAATGGCCGGGCGGATGTCCTTGAAATGCACATGATGCAGGCGATCGCCCCAACGGTTCAGCGTTGCCATCACATCGCCACCACCGAATAGCAGGTGGCCGGTGTCAAAACAAAGGTTCACCTCGGGACCTGAACCTTCCATTAGCCAGTTCACGTCATCCTCGTTCTCGATGATCGTGCCCATATGGTGGTGGTAGGCCATCGGCATACCTTGGTCGGCCATCCATTTCGCCAGTTCGGTGATCTTGGCTGCATAGGCTGAAATCTCATCCCTGGACATTTTCGGACGCCTATTGACCGGTGTTCCAGCCTGACCCTGCACGGTGTTCGAGCATTCCGCATAGACGATGCAAGGGCTGTTTAAGGCGACAAACTGTTCAACCTGCTCCCGAACTGCTTCGCGTTCTGCCGCAAAATCATTGATCAGCGATTCGCCCGAGCACCACCCGCCACAGAGCGCAATGTCATTGCCATCCAGATAAGCACGCAACCCTTCTGTATCGCCGGGCATCCTCTGGCCGCGCTCGACGCCGGTATAGCCAATCTCACGCGCCTCTTTAAGGGCCTGTTCCATCGTGTACGACGCCGTCAGATCTGGCAGATCATCATTCTGCCAGGCGATCGGAGAAATCCCGATTTTCACGCTCATTTCGTGTTTCTTTCCTTAATCGCCAGCTCATAGGCCGCGCGTTTTTCGTTCACTTCGGGGCGGATGCTGACTTCCGGAACCGCCACTTCCCACCACGTCCCGCCATATTCGGTCGAGGGGTACGGATCGGTGTCGATGACCACCACATAAGGCCCTTTGATATCGCCACGCTTGGCAAGCGCGTCTTCCAGTTCCGCAATCGAGCTGACCTTGACCGAGGTCGCGCCCATTGCCGCGGCGTGGGCCGCGAAATCGATGGCCGAGGGGTTCTCGTGCACAGCATGATCCAGCAGATTGTTAAACTCGGCTCCACCTGTGCCCATCTGCAGACGGTTGATACAGCCAAAGCCGCGATTGTCGGTAATGATCACGGTGAACGAGATGCCCATCATCGCAGCCGAAGCCATTTCCGAGTTCGCCATCATATAGGTGCCATCGCCGGTAAAGCAGATCACATCGCGATCCGGTTGCGCCATCTTGATGCCCATCGCACCGGCAATCTCATACCCCATGCAACTGAAACCATATTCCATGTGATAGGCACCCGAACGCGGCGCTTTCCACAGCTTGTGCAGTTCTCCGGGCATGGTGCCCGCCGCGCACATGACGACAGTATCGTTGTTCGAGGCTCGCTGAACCGCACCAACCACCTGCATATCGGTCGGCAGCGCATTGCCGTCGCCAGGGGCATCGGTCAGTTTGTCGACCTTGCCGTACCAACCCGCCTTAAGCGTATCTGCCACAGGATCGGCATGGTATCCTTGCAAAGCCGAACCCAGCTCCTCAAGCCCAACGCGCGCATCTGATTGCAGGGGCATCGCGCCGTGCTTTTCAGTATCATAGGCAGCGGTATTCAGGCAGATCATCTCGCGCTGAGGGTTTGAGAACAAACCCCAAGACCCGGTGGTGAAATCCTGCAAGCGCGAGCCAACGGCCAGCACCAGATCCGCTTCAGCGCAAACAGAATTGGCCGGTTCGCCGCCAGTCACGCCTACGGGCCCGAGGTTCAACGGGTGATCCCATGCAAGAGCAGACTTGCCTGCCTGTGTCTCGGTGATCGGGATATTGTGCGTTTCCACGAAACTCTGCAGCGCGTCCGTCGCGCCCGAATAGTGAACTCCGCCCCCGGCCACGATGACCGGGCGCTTTGCCGCGTTGACGGCAGCGACGGCGCGGGCCAGTTCACCTTCGTCAGGGCGAATGCGACGCTGATACCAGACGCGCGGCTCAAAGAAGCTTTCAGGATAGTCGTAGGCCTCGGCCTGAACGTCCTGACAGAAGGCCAGTGTCGCCGGTCCGCAATCAGCCGGGTCCGTCATCGTGCGGAAAGCCCTTGGCAGTGCGGTTAGCAGATGCTCTGGCCTTGAGATGCGGTCAAAGTAACGGCTGACAGGTTTGAAACAATCGTTCGCGCTGACCGATCCGTCCCCAAAACTCTCGATCTGCTGCAACACAGGATCAGGACCGCGCGTCGCGAAGATATCCCCGGGGATGATCAACACCGGCAACCGGTTCACATGCGCCAAGGCGGCGGCTGTCACCATGTTGGTCGCGCCCGGCCCGATGGACGACGTCACCGCCATCGCGCGCGTGCGCCGCATCTGCTTCGCATACGCGATAGCACAATGCGCCATCGTCTGTTCGTTATGGCCGCGATAGGTCGGCAGGCTGTCTTTCACAGCATGCAGCGCCTCACCCAGGCCAGCCACGTTGCCGTGGCCGAAAATAGCCCAGACACCTGCTATAAACGGCTCTCCTGCCTCATTCATCTGCGCGCCCAGGTAGCGAACCAGAGCTTGCGCTGCGGTCAGTCTGATAGTTTTGCCCATATTGATCCCTTTCAACTCAAGGCCACCCGGCCAGTCCGTTGAATACCAGTTTTTCGAAAGCTGGGTCTGCGCGGGACCGCGTCAGACCGTTCCGCCCAAAGACCCTTCCAGCTGAGCCAATTCCTGACCACCTGCCATCAGGTCCTGTAGTTCTTCGGGCGAAATCTCACCCCGTTTGGCAGTGCCCAGAGTTTTACCCCGGTTCAACACTGTAAACCGATCGCCGACCGCCAGCGCGTGACGAACATTGTGGCTGATGAACACCACACCCACACCCTGACTGCGCACTTTGTCGATGGTCGCCAAAACGTTCGAAGTCTGGCGCACGCCAAGAGCCGATGTCGGTTCGTCCAAAATCAAGATTTTAGCGCCAAAATGCACGGCCCGTGCAATCGCAACCGTCTGACGCTCACCACCTGACAACGTACCCACAGCCTGATCGGGACCACGCAAGTTGATACCCATTTTGCGCATTTCTTCCATGGTGATTTCGTCGGCCAACTTCTTGTCGAAAAAGCTGATCCCGGCGACTTTGCGCGTGGGTTCATTGCCCATGAAGAAGTTGCGGCTGACGCTCATCAGCGGGATCATAGCCAGATGCTGGTGTACTGTTGCGATCCCGGCTTCGATGGCATCACGCGGGTCCTCAAAATGCATGGGTTTGTCTTCAAAGATGATCTCGCCAGCTGTCGGCTTATGGACCCCGGACATCGTCTTGATGAAGGTCGATTTACCTGCACCATTGTCACCCAGAAGGCAGTGACACTCACCCGGCTTCAGATCAAAGCTGACCCCGGCTAGAGCAATCACAGAGCCAAAGTGCTTTTCAATGTCGATCATCCGGATAATCGGATCCTGACCCTGCACATCACCGTGATGGAAATTGGTATCTTCGGTCATCTCAGCGTTCTCCTGTGATGATGCGACGGATGTAAGTGTTCAGGATCACGGCACCCAAAAGGATCACGCCCAGGAACACCCGGAACAAAGAGCTTTCGACCCCGGCAAAAAACAGCCCCTGCTGCACCACGCCAAAGATCAATGCCCCAAGCGCCGCCCCAAGGACCGAGCCATAACCGCCGGTCAGCAGCGCACCGCCGATCACCACGGCGATGATTGCCTCGAATTCCTTCAGCAACCCGCGATCTGCACCGGCGGAACCGAATTCCATAACCTGACAGGTCGCAAAAACCGTCGCGCAGAAGGCGGTGAACATGAACATCAGAACTTTGACTCTGTTCACCGGAACACCCGAGTTTCGCGCAGCCTCAGCGTCACCCCCCGAGGCGAAGATCCAGTTGCCAAACTTTGTTTTGGTCAGAAGCACATGGCCGAAGATGATAAGCGCGATGGCCCAAATAATCAGCATGGGGATACCGTCAACCACCGGCTGACCCTCGCGCGTGCCGCGTTCAAAAGTTCCGATTAGGTCATTATCACCCAACCAGACGAAAAAGCCCTGCCCTATCTTGCCGCCAAACACCGATGCCAGCCAATCGCCCTCGGCTACATCCCGAATGCCGCCAATGATTGTTTTCCGCTCGATTGTTTGCGGCAGAAAAATGGTAAAACCACGCAGAATAAACAGGAAGGCCAGTGTCACGATAAAGCTGGGCAATCCGGTGCGCACGACGATAAAGCCGTTCAGCGCCCCAATTGAGACGCAAAGTACAAAGGTCACCATGATGGCAATCCAGACCGGCCAGCTAAGAGTAACCGAGAAAATCGCGATCATCATGCCTGCGAACCCGATCATTGAGCCGACGGAAAGGTCAAACTCCCCCGCGATCATAAGCAAACAGGCACCAACTGCGATAATCATGAACTGCGCGGAAACCACGGACCAGTTCATCACGCCCTGGCTGGTGAACATGCCGCTGTCAAAAGCGAACAGCAGGAAAAACGTGAATACCGCGACTGTGCCAACCATTCCGCCCAATTCGGGGCGTATCAGGGCCTGGCGTAGAGGTGATATCTCTTTTACCCGCTCGTCACCACCGACTGCGGATTGCGCTGACTCAGCCATTGTTGCCTCCTTGGCGCGTTCGTCTGAATGCTTGCATCAGGTGGTGCGGACACACGTCATGCGTCCGCACCGTCTTGAAGATCAGCGGTATTCGCCCGCGAACTCTTCGATCTTTTCCAACCCGTCAGCGGTCACGAAACCGGGGCCTGAGTTGATGTTGTTGCCCGGCAGAACGCCGTAGCGGTGGTAGTTCGTCATCACGACGACTGGCAGGTAGGCCTGCAGGAAGGGCTGCTGGTCGATGCCCCACTGGATCACACCACTTTTGATGCCTTTGACGATTTCACCACCCAGATCGAAGGTGCCGAAGTAAATGTCACCGGCCATGCCATTTTCTTCCAGCGCCAGAATGGTTGGGTCAGCCGATGTCGGGCCAAGTGTCAAAACGGCTTCCGTTTCGGGGTTTGCCGACAAGTAGGCCAGAACTCGGTTCTTGATCTCGGCCGGGTCTTGACCCGCGTCGATCATCTGCTCACCCAGTTCAATGCCCAGACCGTCTGCAAAGCCCTGGCAGCGTTCTTGGCTGGATGGCTGCACGATATAGTGGTTCACGCACAGGAACGAGCCGATGCCATCGTCTTTGGCGCGCTGGCCAGCGGCCAATCCAGCGTCATATTCCGGTTGGCCGACATACATCAGCGCACCAACTTCGCGCGCCTTTTCCGGCGTGCCAGTGTTCATGATGATGACGTCGATACCGGAATCCACGGCGGCTTTGATCGGACCTTCCAAAATGTCCGGGTCGGCCAGCGTAGTGATGATACCATTGGGTCCCGAAGCTGCGGCTTGATCGATGATCCGCGCCATGTCGGCAAGGTCACCGGTAGGCGGGTTGCGATATTCGACCTCAACACCCATCTGATCGCCCGCCAGGGCAATACCGTTTTTGATGGTGTTCCACCAGCTGTCACTGTCCGGAGCATGGCTGACCAGAATATACTTCTCGCCTTCTGCCGCAACGCCTGTGGCGCCGGCAAATGCGACTGCGCTGGCCATCAGCACACCTTTAACGATTTTTTTCATTTCCATTCCTCCCAATAGAAAATTCAATCTTGGTGCCGGGTCTGCCCGGCCATTCGGCTAAACCGAATCTCGTCTGCTCCGATCGGTGACCGGGCTTCCTTCAGTTTCCGGAAATCCGATCATTTTGCAACCGGTTTCAAAAAACTTCCTCCATCGCCACGGGCCTTCCGGACTTCGCCGAGCGCGTTGCGGCTTCGGCCATTGCCAACGCCGCGACACCATCCTCAAGTGTTACCGGCACGTCCGAGCCGGACTGAATGGCACGCGTAAACGCATCCCATTCGGCGCGGTAAGCGGCCATGTAGCGTTCAAGAAAGAAGTATGTTGGCTTCGCTCCGGTCACACCGTCGGCCGTTGATTTAACAATTGAATTCTCAAGGACATTATGCGCCTGCAAAAGGCCTCTTGAGCCTAGCAGTTCGACCCGTTGATCATATCCGTATGCTGCCCGCCGCGAGTTCTTGATAACAGCGAGGCTACCATCCGCGTAAGCCATTGTTACCACAGCCGTATCCACGTCACCGGCCTGCCCTATTTCCGGATCGACGACCGAGGTTCCCACGGCTGAAATGGTGACAGGAATTTGCCCCGTCAGGTAGTTGGCCATATCAAAATCATGAATCATCATGTCCCGGAACAACCCGCCCGATACCTTGACATAACTTACCGGAGGCGGCGCCGGATCAAACGACGTAATGGACAAGAGTTCAGCTTTACCGACCTCGCCCGCATCATAGGCGGCTTTGAGCGCCTGGAAATTTGGGTCGAAGCGACGATTGAAGCCAAGCATGACCGGTTGACCAGTCGCGCCCGCAGCTTTTTGGCAAATTTTTGCTCGCTCAAGGTCTAGATCGACGGGTTTTTCGCACAGGACCGCTTTGCCGGCCTGCGTTGCCGCTTCGATCAGGTCGGAATGCGTATCTGTTGGCGTTGCGATCAGAACCGCATCAATCGTAGAATCACCGATAATCTCGTCAGAGCTTTGCACCCTGGCCCCGTACTCAGCAGCCAATCCGACAGCGGCATCATTCACCGCATCTGAAATAACTGTCAATTCGGTTTTGGGGTGTGCCGAAATCGCTTCCGCATGCACGCGACCGATACGTCCGGCCCCCAGCAATCCGATCTTCAACATACGGTCCCCCGAATCAATTCTCAGGTGACACAATCAATTTTTTTGCAACCGGTTGCAAGAATTAATTTCGACGGCCCTATTCTGCTTTGAAAGGCTCAAGGCTGTCTCGGAACTGCTCGATGAATTCCAACGTCACTAGTGAAGGTTGTTTCAAAATCGGGCGAACAAGCGAGAGAGTATGCGGCAAGAATGGCTTGAACGGTCGATAGCTTAATCCGAGCGCTGCGTATTGGACGGCGTCAAGTTCGCTCACGACGGAGACACCAACGCCTTTAACGGCCAATTCACATGCCGCCGTGAACTGCCTGACTTCAATATGGGAATTCAATTCCACATTGGCACTTTGAAATGCTTTTGAGAGCCGTCCGAAAAAGTCGCTGTCGCGTCGGGTGTGGATAATTTTGCTGTTTACGAGGTCCGTCGGTGTAACCTCAGAGAGGTTTTCCAATTCACTTCCGGTGGGGAACACACAAACCGTCCGGACCTCGATATCCCAGCTTTCGACAGCGGGGTGACCGTTAAAGCTGTCGGTGATCCCGAAATCATACTGCTCGCCGATCATCCATTCAAGAATGCGCTCAGGTCTGTCAGGTTCGATCGTCAGGGTGACGCCGGGCCGATCCTTCAAGAATCTGGCGACAACATCGGGCAAATGGCTGGTGGCGAACCCGGGCAGGCATGCAACACGGATGTGCCCTGCTTTACGCTGTGTGATGTCCTGGCTGACGTCAGAAATTTGCTTCATCAGTTCCAGAACGCGCTCGACGCTGGGCAAAAGATACCGCACTTCCTGTGTCGGCATCAAACGGCCTTCGCGGCGATCGAAAAGCTGAAACCCAAGTGACTTTTCAAGATCCGAAAGCAACCTGCTGACGGCTGGCTGGCTCACCCCCAGGTCGGTCGCTGCCGCCGTAACAGAGCCGTTGGTGGTGACAGCCATAAGGGCTTCTAACTGCCGGACCCTAAGAATTTGACTCATTACCGATCCCAATCTACCGCCCTCGCCTCATAACACTATGTTATTTTTTTATCCAGTAAATTGGGCTTGAATTATATTTCTGTAACGTTAACGTCGTGAAATCGTCATGTGTGCCGTTTACCCGTTGCGGTCGGTATTCAACGAAGCATCGAACCTGATGCATGGGAGGAATCATGAAAAAGAATTTTCTCGGCGCTCTCGCCGTAACAACTGCATTGTCCCCAGTGGCGGCAATGGCACAAACCGAGGTTCAGTTCTGGCACGCCTTTACCGGCCGCCTTGGTGAGCTTGTCAAAGCCCAAGTGGAAGAGTTCAACGCCAGTCAGGACGAGTTTGTCGTGGTCGAAAGCCACAAGGGCAACTACTCGGAAACCCTGAACGCGGGCATCGCCGCCTTCCGCGCGGGTGAGCAGCCGCAAATCCTGATGGTATTCGAGGTCGGCACGGCAACGATGATGTCAGCCGAAGGTGCGATCCGACCGGTCTACGAAGTGATGGCTGAAAGTGGCGCGTCTTTTGATCCCGACGCATATATCGGTGCCGTCAAAGGGTACTATACGACCACTGACGGGGACATGCTTTCGCTGCCCTTCAACTCATCCACACCAGTTCTTTGGGTCAACCGCGATGCGTTCGAAGCGGCAGGCGTTGATCCAGACACGGATCTGTCCACGTGGGAAAAGGTTGGAGACGTACTTGAACAGCTCAAGGCTGGGGGCGAAGACTGCCCGCTGGTCACGGCATGGCAGAGCTGGATCCATCTTGAAAACATGTCGGCCTATCACGACGTTCCATTCGCGTCTCAGGACAACGGTTTTGCCGGTCTGGATACCGAGCTGATGCTGAACGGTCCGGCGCAAGTGGCACACCTGACCGCGATGGGTGATTGGGCCAAGGATGGCAAGTTCATCTATACCGGTCGCAGAAACGAAGGTGGCGCGAACTTCCGGTCAGGCGAATGCGCATTGTTCACTGAAAGTTCGGCAGGTTACGCGGGCATTAAGGCAGAGGCCGAGTTCGATTTCGACGTCCGTCCGCTGCCCTACTGGGAAGCCGTCACAAGTGAGCCGCAGAACACCATAATCGGTGGCGCATCCCTTTGGGTAATGGAAGGTCATGACCCTGAGGAGTACAAGGGCGTCGGAGAGTTCCTGAGCTTCCTGTCATCGTCCGACGTGCAGTCGGCCTGGCACCAGAACACCGGCTACCTTCCAATCACGGCCGAAGCGGGTGATGCGACACGTGCGGCAGGTTTTTATGACGAAAACCCCGGCACCGACATCGCTGTGATCCAGATGACCGCGAAAGAGCCGACAGCAAATTCCAAAGGTCTGCGTCTGGGATCATTCGACCAGATCCGCGGTATCATCGACGAAGAGCTTGAGGCCGTCTGGGCCGGTGAGAAAACTGCTCAGGAAGCGATGGATAGCGCGAAGGAACGTGGTGACGCGCTGCTGCGCCGCTTCGAATCCGCCAATCAATAAGTCATAACTTCATGCGGGCCCTTTTCGGGCCCGCATTATCTTTCTTCGGTGGAAATTCAGGATGGAAAAACGCGTCACCTTTCGCGGCTGGCTATTGCCATTGGCGCTGATCGCCCCACAGGTCATCATTTCCGCCGTCTTCTTCTTTTATCCCGCCGGTCAGGCGGTGTGGCAGTCCCTGTTCATTCCCGACCCGTTCGGTCTGTCGTCGCAGTTTGTGGGGCTCGGCAACTTTGAGTTCCTGCTGAGCGACAAGTATTATCGCGCATCTTTCGTCACAACCGCCGTGTTTTCGACGCTTGTGACGCTCTGCTCAATGATACCGGCGCTATTTCTGGCAGTTATCGCGGACAGGCTCATTAAAGGTTCGGGTGTTTATCGCACATTGCTGATCTGGCCTTATGCCGTGGCCCCCGCCGTGGCTGGTGTGCTGTGGCTGTTTATGTTCAATACACGCGTTGGTGTGGTGGCGTGGTATCTCAGCCAGCTTGGCTATGATTGGAACCATGTCCTGAACGATACCGAAGCTATGGGGTTGGTTGTTGTCGCCTCGGCCTGGGGCCGCATCAGTTATAACTTCCTGTTCTTCTTTGCAGCGCTGCAATCCGTTCCCCGCTCGGTCATCGAAGCGGCGGCGATTGACGGCGCGCATTTCTGGCGCCGGTTCTTCACGATTGTGCTGCCGCTGCTGTCCCCGACTGCATTCTTCCTGCTGGTGGTAAACGTTGTTTATGCCTTCTTTGAAACCTTCGGGGTGATTCACACAATCACCGGCGGCGGCCCGCAACAGGCGACAACAATCCTGGTCTACAAGGTCTTCTCAGATGGGTTTGTCGGGCAAGATCTTGGGTCATCTTCGGCGCAATCTGTTATCTTGCTGATTGTTGTCGGCCTACTGACCGTCATTCAGTTCAAATACGTGGAAAAGAGGGTGCATTACTGATGGCAGCCCAACAACACGGAATGGTCGAAAAACGCGGCGTAGGCATATGGTTTACCCATGCATTCATGATCCTAGGCGTTTTGATCATCTTTTTCCCGATCTGGCTGGCCTTTGTAGCCTCGACCGTGACCCAGGCAGACATCGTTTCGCCACCTATGCCCGTAGTGCCGGGTGATCAGTTCTGGGTGAACTACAAAGCGGCGCTGTTCTCGGGTGTAAACGTGCCCGTTGCGACGATGCTGTTCAACAGCCTGGTGATGGCAATTGGCATCGCGGTGGGCAAAATCATCATCTCGCTGCTGTCAGCGTTTGCGATTGTCTACTTCAAGTTTCCAGGCCGTACGACGTTTTTCTGGCTGATCTTCCTGACCCTGATGCTGCCGGTCGAGGTGCGGATTGTTCCAACCTTCGAGGTAGTTGCCGGGTTTGGCATGCTCAACAGTTATTACGGTCTGATCTTTCCCCTGATCGCTTCGGCAACGGCGACCTTCCTGTTCCGTCAGTTCTTCCTGACGATCCCTGATGAACTGGCCGAAGCTGCCCGCGTGGATGGCGCGCGACCGATGCGGTTCTTCATCGACATCGTGGTGCCCATGAGCCGGACCAATATCGCGGCGCTGTTTGTGATCTTGTTCATCTACGGCTGGAACCAATACCTGTGGCCGCTGCTGATCACGACAGACCCTGAAATGAACACCATCGTGATGGGCATCAAGCAGATGTTCCCGTCGGGTGATGATTTTGCGCATTGGCCGACGATCATGGCGACCTCAATTCTGGCAATGATCCCGCCGGTCATCGTGGTGGTGTCGATGCAAAAGCTCTTTGTCCGCGGCCTTGTCGATAGCGAGAAATAAGAAATGGCAACAGTAACCCTAGAGAACGTCAAAAAGAGTTTTGGCCCGACGGATGTGATCCACGGTATTGATGTCAATATCGCAGACGGAGAGTTCATCGTGATCGTCGGCCCCTCGGGCTGCGGTAAATCCACGCTGCTGCGAATGGTGGCGGGGCTGGAAACGGTTACGTCCGGAGAAATCCGGATCGGCGAGGAACGGGCCAACGACAAAGAGCCAATGGATCGGGACATCGCGATGGTGTTCCAGAACTATGCGCTCTACCCGCACATGTCCGTGCGTCAGAATATGGGTTACGGCCTGAAGATTGCCGGACTTCCCAAAGATCAGATCAATCAAAAGGTGACTGCCGCGGCAAAGCTATTGCAGTTGGAACCTTTGCTGGATCGTAAGCCCAGACAACTGTCTGGCGGTCAACGCCAAAGGGTGGCCATGGGCCGTGCCATTGTCCGCGAACCGGCAGTCTTCCTGTTTGATGAGCCGCTCTCGAACCTCGATGCCAAACTGCGTGTTCAGATGCGTCTGGAAATCCGAGAGCTCCAGGAAAAGCTTGGAGTCACCTCCCTGTACGTTACGCACGACCAAGTCGAAGCCATGACGATGGCCGACAGAATGATCGTGATGAATGGCGGTATCGCCGAGCAAATCGGGACCCCCTTGGAAGTTTACGAAACTCCCAGAACTCTGTTCGCAGCGCAGTTTATTGGCAGCCCTGCGATGAATGTGTTTGATGCCCGACGTGAAAACGGGACGGTCAGGATCGGAGAAATTGAGGTCGGCGCATCCCAGGGGCCTGATATCGCGGTAAAGTTGGGGATACGACCAGAGCATCTGTTATTGGACGAAAACGGTCCGTTGGAAGCAGCAATCCAGATTGCGGAACCGTTGGGGGCAAACACTCTATTGCACGGTCAGCTCATAGGCTCTGGCAGCGCGATTACGATAAGCCTTCCGGGTGTCCACCCAATCGAAGGCCAGCATCCGAACATGCGGTTTTCGATTGCCTCAGAGAATATGCACCTGTTTGACCAATCAACCGGCGAAAGGCTGCAAAGCTGATGACGTTTCCACAGGTTGAAGCCTTTCGCGGCGGTGAAAACCTGATCCGGGTTGTGGGGCACCGGGGTGCCCGCGGCGTTTTACCTGAAAACAGCATGATTGGCTTTGACTTTTCGCTGTCCATCGGCGTCCCGCTTCTGGAATTTGATGTCGTTCTGACCGCAGATAGCGTTCCGGTCATAACCCATAACCACCGACTGCACGCACCGACATTTCGTGACGCCAATGGTCGATTTTTGGTGGGAGAGGAGCCAAAGGTTTCCTCGTTGACCCTCGAACAGATTCGGCAATTCGACATCGGACGGTTGGATGGGCATTCGGCCTATGGTCGTCGTTTTCCAGACCAGGCCCAAATGGACGGTGTTCGTGTTCCAACGCTGATAAACCTGCTGGAACTGGTCGATGACCCAAAATACAGCGATGCCTGTCTGATGCTCGAACTAAAGTCTGATCCTGATTTGACACACGATGCGTTTTACAGACAGAACTTCGTCGGGCGGGTTCTCCAAGACGTTCGCGCCAAGGATATGTCGTCGCGTGCGGTTCTGCACAGCTTTGACTGGGCTCTATTGGAGGAATGTCAGCGACAGGCCCCTGATATGCCGTCTTCGTACCTGACGCAGCTTCCCGATAACGCGGATGATGTGGGCGAGGACTCATCAAAAGCAGTTTGTCCGGATTTTCGTGGCCGTCGCGATGAAATTCCAAATTTGGTCAAAGAAGCGGGCGGTGCGCTTTGGTGCCCGTATTTTGCGGATGTGACTGCAGAAAGCGTGGCTCTGGCCAAAAAGCTGGGCCTGTGCGTCGCAGTGTGGACAGTCAATGAACACGAAGACATTGGCAAGATGACTAATCTAGGCGTGGACGCAATCGTATCCGACTATCCCGGCCGGGTTCAAAGGCATCTGTCGGATTTGGGGATGAGGTGGAGTGCCATCCACTGGGATCAGTATTCATAACCAGTACATGACGGTTGCTGCGAGTGCGATGGCTGACAGAAAGAACCTTGGGCACCGGTCATGGCGGTTGCCACTCACCCGCAATCTTTAATCCTACCAAGCATGATCTCGATGCGGTTTTGCAGTTTGTATCTTCGCTTTTCAAATTTTATCAATGTCCTGCGTTGTTTTCTACCAGAGATGCAGCCGTGTACCCCTTTGTCTTTCAACGCGTCTCGGAACCCGTCAGCATCATGGCCACGATCTCCTGGAAGCCGGCCCACATTTGGCATTCTGCTGCGCAGAGCCCCAGCATTGATGTAATCGCGGACTTGCCCTGCGGTAAAGAAGAGGCTGAGCCGACGCCCATGGTTATCACAGATCGCGTGCAGCATAGTGTTCTTGGCGCCCTTGGCTCGACCGAACAGGCAGCCACGCCTCATTTTTTGCAGCCATGCCAGTCGGGGTGCGTTGTGCTTTGAGAAAGATCGAGTCGATCATTGACGACTTTTTCTTGCTATGCATATCGGCCAACCCGGTCATCATCCGAGCGAAGATACCGTTCTCGTTCCAGCGTTTCCACCAGCTATGTAGCGTCCTGTGAGGCCGATATTCAGCAGGCGCGTGTCGCCAGCGGAAACCATTACGGTAGATGAAGACAGTCCCACTCAGACCCGTTTGCTATCGCCCCCAGTTTTGCCGTGCGTCTTCAGGCAGGGGTCTGAATGTTGCTTCACCCATTTGCGCAAAGAATGCGTGTGGACGCCCAACCGCTTGGATACCTCTCGATCCGGACAACCCCCGAGCTGAAAGCAATGGAGCGCGAACTGTGCCATGCGCTGAACCTGAAACCCCAACGAATTGGAAAACTACGGGCGCGCGAAAGGGTCGCAAGATCTGAAAAGTTCAGGACACCGCACCGGTATTTCCAAGTTGTATAACATTGCTTGCAGGCAGTGTCGGATGGTTCAGCCAAGTGGTCAGCGTTTGGACATGACCCTTCCAGAAATCTGGCGCATCCGCTGGGGCGTAGCAACAGGTACTGCGGCGACCCCATAGGTTCCCGGCAACAATCAAGATGTTGACCGTCCCTGTGCAGCTTGAATTCCAAGCACCATGATCGCAATTGTCCCCGGCGTTTAACGTAACAATATCAATGGTCAAAAAACAACTTGCGCTGGTCCGGAATCAACTTAAACAGAAAATATGAAATGCCACCAAAATCCCATTCTGCTTGAACTAGGAAACAGCCCTGTTATCGCGAAGGGAAACAGGCAATTCGTATATGAACACCCATTTGATAAGGGGTTGCTGTTAAAGGTTCCGCAACCTCATACAATGGATGCAGGTTCGAGGCTTGTAACCGACAAGTGGTATGACCGACTGTTTCGCAGAGCTACCGCTTTTAAGGGTTTCATGCGTGAGTTTGATGAAGCCTTTTTTCTGATGATCCGCCATCAGAAAAATCCGGACGTCATGCCCGTTTGCAGAGTGTTTGGCACAGCACCAACAGACAAAGGTTTGGCGTTGGTATATGAACGCATTTCTGATCCGGATGGACAGCTTTCCCCAAGCCTGGGTCAGTTGATTGCGGAAGATCGTCTCACCCCTCAGCATTTGAGCGATCTCAATAGTCACTTCGACCAACTGTCAGATGAACGTGTCATCATAAGCAACAAGAACACTGGCAATCTTGTCTATCAAACTTGGCCCGACGGAGCCGGGCGATGGGTCTGGATTGACAGCTTTGGGTCTAAACAAGTCATTCCTCTGCGAAGATGGGTTCGCAGTTACAATGACCGCAAGCTTGGCCAAGTTCGAAAAAAGTTCTTTGACTTGATAGACGCCGCAAAGGGCTAGTCGTCAGACTAGCCCAGTTAATTGCCGTAGAGAGGGTTCTATCAGCCCAGGCCAAATGCCTGGCCCATGCGCGTCCGGCGGCGCTCGATGGATTTGCGGAATGCTAAGTCAGAAACCAGCGTCAGCGGAAACAACACTCTTTCGCCCAAGCCATCGATAACGACCAGTTTTCCATTGCGCTCTTGCGCCCGTACAATGTTTTCAAAACCTAGGTCGCCCACGATAATCCGGCCACGTTCAAGGTCGTCCATGAGTTCCATGAATTCACTGTGCAACTGCTTGCGCTCTGACATGTCATCGCCCAATGCGGCCCGTTCCGACTCCAGCGTTGGCGCCAAATCGCCATCAGGACCGGTCATCTTTTCGACCACTAGTGCTGGTCCTTGAGATGTTGCAGCATACCCCATAAAATCCGCAAGGCGTTCAATCTCGGGGCAGCCTCGTGTCAACGCGGCTAAGTATTCGTTTGATTCCCGGTTCCACTGACGGAGGTTGCCATAGCGCCTCTCGGCATAACGAGGAATTACGTGGTTACGCACCGGTTCATCCACCCGGACTTTCAACAGCGCGCGCTCAATAAACGGATGCTGATAAATTTCGTAGTTGCGGCTTCTTCGCAATGGCCGAATTTTACTTAAGTTTATCATGTTGTTTTGCCGATCCTAACAAAGAAGATCACCGATTACAGTGATACTCTCAAACCAAAGTCTTCAATTAGTCCGTTTCATGTTTGACGACAACCAGATGCCGAAACCAGACATTTAGTACCGGCATCTTGCGGAACGTATCGATAGTGAATCAGTACGGTTCTTAAGTCCAGATTTTGCGGAAGTATTTGATTGCCTTGAAGCCGCTCAGTGACTTCAAACGGCGGATGTAGTTGAAGGCATCAAGGGAGTATTTCAAATTCGAGCGAACCTGGTCTTGGCTTTCGCAGCGATACCGTTTGACAGTTGCCTCACAAATCGGCCGCAAAGCGTCTACAACTCTAGGAGCACCTTATGCTTCGAAATCTATGCAGAAGTCGCCATCGCGGAATTTTCTTGCATTTGCTTCACGCGGCACTGCAGTGGCCTTTAACCACGCCTTCCGCTTTCTCTTAGAGTTCCTCGTGGTATCCACTATCGATAGCAGACACTTAGGCTCTCGCTATAAAACGCGTATGGTCAGGTTTATCGGGCGGACACAGTTATCCCGCAGCCCGTGCGCTACAAACATCAAAAGTTCTTCTGACCCTTCAGCCTCACGTTATAGCCAAAGGCGATGGTTTTGAAATTAGACGCGGCGAGAGAGCGTTTTTCAACTGGCATGAAGGCATGGTCACGTCTGACCTAGATACAGGTACCGTCACTGACTGGGCATTCCAGAATATTGTTGATGATTCACTAAGTGATGACTCTTTCAAAACGTATCTATGATACGAGCAATCCCGAAATTTTGTTGGCTCCGACCTCCAGCAAATTGACGAACCGCATTAAACTTTCCAAATCGTGGCGCTGGGTTGGAGCGTGAACTGACAGTGTGGCCACGAGTCTGTTGTTTTTATCTATGACCGGGACAGCTACGGCGGCCATCCCGTGCATGAATTCTTCGTCATCCGTTGAGTACCCTCTTTTTGCAATGTCCATGACTTCGGCGCGTAGGGCATCAGGGTCAGTTATTGTTTTTTTTGTACTTGGGTTCAGTTTGCGAGCGGAGAGAAACCCGTCCAGCGTGTTCTGACGAAGCGTAGAAAGATACATCTTTCCACTGGCCGTGCAATGAAACGGAACTTGAGTGCCAATCGGCAATTGAATCCTCAAGGGCCATTTTGTTTCCACCCGATCCAGATAAATCATACTTTCCCGATCCGGGATGGCGAGGTTGCAGGTCTCGCCAATTTCATCGGCGACACCTCGAAGGATCGCAAGGCGGGCCGTTCGAAGGTGCTCCGACGAGACCGTGTTCACCGACAGTTGCCGCAAACGTGGCCCGGGACCATAGGATCGGCCATCCAGATCACGTTGTAGGAACCCTTCGGCCTCAGCCGTTAGAAGCAGGCGATGGACTGTCGGTTTCGCCAGACCCAATGATTCAATCAGGTCTGACGGTTTGACTGCGACCCCGCGCTTTGCAACCTCTTCAAGGATCAATAGCAAACGCAGGTTCGTCGGGATTTGGGATTCTTTCTCTCGCGTGTCTGCGTTTGCCATCCCGCTAAACTCTAGTTGTTTGGCAACAAGATCAAGGCCAGATCAGGCACCAGAGAGACCAAAATCCACACAGACAGCAACGCCACAAGGTACGGCACAGTGTAGCGCAGCAGCCGGAAGTAAGGCACGCCTGTCACACCGGACGCAACATAGAGGTTCAGGCCATAAGGCGGCGTGATGAACCCAATTGACGCACCCACAAGGAAGATCACCGAGAAGTGGATCGGATCGACCCCTACCGACGCAGCAATTGGCGCGAGGATCGGCGCAAGGATAATCGTGACCGGCAGACTTTCTAGCACCATGCCTGAGAAGAAGACGATGACCATCGATGTGAAAAGGACCGCGTAATATCCCCCCATCGAAGTCACGAAATCTCCGATCGTTTGTTGTGCTCCAAGCAGCGACAGAATTTGCTGCATGACCACCGAGATCGCAATCAGCGGCGCAAGGATACCCGTGATCTGGGCGGAGCGGATCACGATCGAGGGGATCTCAGGGATCGTGAAGCCTTCGACAACCAGCATTTCGGCAAAGCTTTTGTCTGTGGGCGAGATATTATCCCGCGCGCCCATGATCCGGTTGATCGGATAGCTGACCAAGCCCGCGATGACACAGAAACCAACGGTTACACCCGCCGCCTCGGTCGGCGAGAACTTGCCTGTATAGATGCCCCATAGCACGAGGCCGATGGCGAAAAAGCCGAGCCATGCACCAAATGCCGTTTTGAGAATCCGGTTCAGTTGCAGCGGAATCAGGTGCCCCCATCCATTGATCCGACAGATGATCCAGCACGCGAATTGCATACCAAAAACCATAAGCGCACCAGGTATGATACCGGCGACGAACAGCTCAGAAATGGGCAGGTTCATCAAGAACCCGTAGACGATGAAGATGATGGATGGAGGAATGATGATCCCAACCGTACCGCCCGCCGCCGCCGTGGCCGCGCTAAAGCGTTCGTCATAGCCGCCTTTGACCATCTCAGGGTGCAGCATTGAACCGATCGTTGCGGTCGTTGCAGAGTTCGACCCGGAAATCGCGGCAAACAATCCACACGCCCCAAGCGATGCCATAGCCAGCCCGCCGCGTATCCAGCCTAAACAGGAATAGGCAAAATCACTCAGCCGCCGCGCGATCCCCGATTTGTTGATCAGGTCGCCGGTCAGGATGAACAGCGGCATCGCCAACAAGGCGAAGCCTTTGTTGAACACGTTCAGTAGCTCTGCACCCATATTGTCGAGTGTCAGCCCCAGAACGAATGAGCATCCGATCACCCAGTATCCGATGACCAGCAGCACCGGCACGCCCAACATGAACAGAAACGTCACGCCCAGCGAAATAAGTGTAACTAAAGTTCCGTCTGTCATCAGTCTGCCCCTATCACGGCCTGCTTGATCAGCGGCTCTCCGGTTTTCCAATTGTGCAGATCGTCAGCAAGGTTTTGAAACACGCGACCGACCATCAAAAAGAAGGACACAGGCGCGGCCAACAGAAACCACCACTGCATGATGTTGTCTGTCCCAAGTACGATCTGAAAATTCGATGCTGACAGCGCAACGAGGCGTGTTGTGGTCACGATGACGATTACTGCAAAGATGAACCACAAAATGGCATCCAAAAACAAACACGCCAGTTGACCGCCGCGTGGCATCGCGGTGCGAAACTCGCTGAAGCTAAGATGCGTGCGCAGGCGGACATTATAGGACGCACCAAACCAGGCCATTATCATGAACAGAAGCGGAGGAATGGTGGTAGACCAGGGTTCCTGATCGTTAAAGACAAAGCGGTCAATCACACCCCAGAAGATGATCAGCGCAATCGCAAGGTAGGAATAGACCATGATCGACCGTTCGAAGTGGCGTTCAATAAAGGGCACTTTGCGATAGATCAGCATTACAAGAAAACCGCCGAGCGCGGCGGCAACAGTGCCGACAACCCAGGCGGCGTCGGATTCCAATGCGGATTGGATTTCGAATGAATCGCGAGTGAGCAAGGCGCTGAATATTGCCCCGATATCTGCCCATAGTGACATGAACCCCGTCCTCCCAGTCGGTGTTTAGAGAAACCGGCCCGCGAGGGGCCGGTTCGAAATGTTAGATCAGGCCGCGCCTTTCCACCAACGGCGGGGCTCAACGTTTTCGGGCAGTGTGTCTGCTGGGATCTGCCGCGCGATGTCGTAGATTTCCTGATAGGTGTCGATGCCACCGGCCCATTTGTTCAGCCGCTCGCGCCACTGCGCCCAGGGTTCAGGATTAAAGTTCGGCGCACACATTTCCTCGGCCAGTTTGATCTGATCGTCCGGCAGGAATGCTGCACGTACACCGTTTTCCGCAAAGATGGTGTTAGGCAGCTGTGGTTCCGAGAAACCAACCGTGTTCAGCAGTGCAGCTTCGTTTGCACCCTGAATAAGGGCCTGCGTGAAATAGGACGATTCCATAACCGCGTCCTGAAGTTCACCGCCAAGACCGTCAAACACTTTGGCCGACATTGACGTATGTTCAGTACCGCAGAAGAATTTTAGATTGACGGATTGCGAGACGACCGGAGCCATGTTTGCGTAGGCAACGGCTGATGCCCAAGTTTCCGCTCCGTCGATCAGGCCGGTCTTCAGTGCGTCCAGTGTTTCTTCCCATGCCACCGGAACGGGATTCAGGTTCAGCAGCTGCATGGCGATCCGGCCAAGCTGTGTCCCTGTCACACGGTTCTTCGTCCCGAACAGTTCTTCCAGTTTGGTGACAGTTGGCTTGTCAGAGAAGGTCGAGCCCATTTGCAGACCGCGCAGTTCACAGTGGGTGAACAGGAATTTCAGCCCGTGGCGCTTTTCGAGGGGGTCTCGCAGAATACGCTGGCTGTCGGGGCTGTAGAAGAAATGATACTGCGCCGCCCTGCTGGGGAACATATAGGCATAGTCCAGCACGTTCAGATATGGCGCACCGCCCGCAGAGTTCTGGGTCGACGCCGCATAGATGTCGACGATTCCCTGCTGAGTCTTCTCAACACAGCTCAGTTGTCCGCAGATCTGGTTGTCGCCAATGAACTCGATCCGAATCTCACCGTCAGTGCGTTCTTCCAGATCTCGGGCGAATTCGATGGCCCCAGCCCGTTCGATCAGCAGGTTGCGCGTGTTGAAGCCCGAAGCGCCGAATTTCAGCGTGTGTTTAGGTTCTTTCGAAAACCGTTTTTCATAAGTTGATTCTGCGGCTTGCGCCAAATTGGCCAAACTCATCGCGCCGCCAAATCCACCTGCCGCCAGCAGCGTTGAACTCATGCCATAGCGCCCGGCTACGCGGAAAAAATCCCGCCGTGAGACACCGCTTAGTTTCTTACCGATCTCCATTGCTTACCTCCCTGATCGCAATTATTGAGACGTTTTGTATCAAAAAATGCTAGTATAGTTCCGGCAATTTGCATAGTGTTTTTTTCAGTTACCTTGAGAGGAGACCGTCATGGAGGTGGATTATGCAGTCGTCGGAGCAGGCTCTTCGGGCTGCGTCATTGCCAATCGGCTAAGCGCTGACCCCAGCACAACAGTGGCATTGTTGGAAGCTGGTGGACCTGACACCAACCCGTGGATTCACATACCGGTTGGATACTTCAAAACCATGCATAACCCCTCATTGGATTGGTGTTACCGCACTGAACCAGACCCAGGTTTGAATGGACGCTCGATTGATTGGCCACGCGGAAAGGTTCTTGGGGGATCATCCTCGTTGAACGGGCTTTTGTATGTTCGCGGTCAGAAAGAGGACTATGACCGCTGGCGTCAGATGGGTAACGTCGGCTGGGGTTGGGATGACGTCTTGCCTCTGTTCAAACGCAGCGAGGATCAAGAGCGCGGCGAAGACGCATTTCACGGTACAGGCGGCCCGCTGTCGGTATCCAACATGCGCATTCAAAGACCGATCTGTGACGCCTGGGTCGCCGCCGCCCAAGAGGCGGGTTACCCGTTTAATCCTGACTACAATGGGGCCGATCAGGAAGGCGTTGGCTATTTCCAGTTGACCACTCGGAACGGGCGTCGCTGCAGTGCGGCCATTGCATACCTCAAACCGATCAGGAACAGGCCAAACCTGAACATCATCACCCGTGCATTGGTAACCAAGGTCGAACTGGACGGCAAAAAAGCAACCGGTCTTCTTTATCGCGACCGATCAGGTGAAGTGAAGTCGATCAAAGTGCGCCGCGAAATCATCTTGTCCGGTGGTGCCATCAACTCACCTCAGATTTTGATGTTGTCAGGCATCGGAGACCCGGATCACTTGAAGGCCAACGGCATTGAACCCGTTCATTCGCTGCCCGGCGTCGGCAAAGGACTGCAGGATCACTTGCAGGCACGCCTGGTCTTCAAATGCAACGAGCCAACGCTGAATGATGAAGTGCGCAGCCTGTTCAATCAGGCACGGATCGCGCTGAAATACGCGCTATTCCGGGCCGGACCTATGACAATGGCGGCCAGCCTGGCCACCGGATTTCTGAAAACCCGCCCGGAAGTTCAGACTCCTGACATTCAATTCCACGTTCAACCCTGGTCCGCCGACAGCCCCGGAGAGGGCGTGCACCCGTTTTCTGCCTTCACAATGTCCGTCTGTCAGCTGAGGCCGGAAAGCCGCGGAGAACTGCGTCTGGATGGCCCCGATCCGGCCAGTTACGTCAAGATCATTCCAAACTATTTGTCGACGGAAACTGATTGCAGAACGATCGTCGACGGCGTGAACATCGCGCGGGACATCGCCCGGCATAATCCACTGGCTTCTAAGATTTCAGAAGAGTTCCGGCCAACCTCTGATCTGTCCCGCGATGACTACGAAGGCACTTTGGATTGGGCGCGCTCTAATTCCGTCTCGATCTATCACCCGACAGGAACCTGCGCGATGGGTACCTCGGAAAGCTCTGTTGTGGATCCAAACCTGAAGGTCAAAGGAATCGAAAATCTGCGCGTTGCCGACTGTTCAATCATGCCGGAAATCGTCAGCGGCAACACTAATGCTCCAGCAATCATGATCGGTGAAAAAGCCAGTGTGTTGCTATGCGCAAACAAGTGATTTTGGGCTTTTTGTGACCTTCCTTATCCGTGCCTGGATCTGACCTGTACAAGATGGTCAGATTCCATAAGTTCCACGGGCATGTCGAAGACAATGGCCTACGGCGCTTACGCATTTTGGACAGCCAGAATAGAACGCTCAAAGAGTGCCTATTTTTCAGCCATCATTAAACCTCGTGCCAAACTGGCCTCTACCACAGAGATTGGCTTGAAGCATGCCTGCCGCAGAATCAGTGGGACTTTGGCTCAAGAGCGGTAAAGTCAGCTATCGCCTCGCGGCAACCACGTTGCCAAATCGCAGCCAGCCAGGTGGAAAAAGCGTCTGTGAACTGCGTGTCGCGGCCTAAGTCACCAAAATACTGGCTTTGTTCAATCCACAAAATCGGATTGGCCTTGGAAGCCAGTGCGGTTTTTTGCAAATGCTCCCAATGGGGATCGTTTGGGGCAATTTCTGAACCATCTTCGCGAATGCCTGCACACATCCGGCACCAGAATGCTTCGGCCAGCGCAAGCCCATTTACGGACGACCCGGACGCAAGTGCATCGCGCAGCGACGGCATTAAGAAACCCGGGTGTCGTGAAGATCCATCAAACGCCACGCGTCGTGTTGTGTCGTGGATGGTGTCGTTGGAAAATCGCCTCTCAACCAACTCAAGATATTCGGCGGCAGTGGTTCCGGGGACGGCTTCCACCTGAGGCAGAATTTCTTCCGTCTGAACTTTCCAGAAAAACGCCACGATGTCCGGGTCCTGCATGCAGTCTGAAATTGTGGGCACATTCAGAATCTCCCCGACATTTGCGAGCAGTTGGTGGCCGCCGTTCAATATACGCAGCTTCATCGCCTCATAGCTGTGGACGTCCTGCGTCAGGGTTACTCCAACTTGCTCAAGGGGCGGTCGTTCAGCGCAGAAATTGTCCTCAATCACCCATTGGCGAAAGTTCTCATGCGTGACCGGTGCGCGGTCGTCGACGCCCAGTGCCCGGCATTGCGCTACGACCTCCTCGGTCGTTGCGGGAACAATGCAGTCCACCATCGAGTTCGGAAACGCTCCATTCTGATCGATCCAATCGGCCAGATCCGGATCGGATAGACGCGCCAAACCAACAACGCAGTTTCGCAGAATCCCACCGTTACCTTGAAGGTTATCGCAGCTGAGAGCGGTAAAGGGTTTCAAACCATTTGTACGCCGTTGCCTGAGCGCCGCGACCATGGCGCCGAAAGCCGTACGCGGCTGCTCCGGGTTCTCGGCATCGTGCCGAATATCTGCGTGATCCGTATCGAACGCGTCAGTGTCGGCGTCTGGAAAATACCCACCTTCGGTTACAGTCAGCGAAACAATCCGAATGGCCGGGTCGGCCATTGTCCGGATAAGCGCGGTATTGTCGTCTTCGATCGGCAGGTAATCGATCATCGGACCAATCACTTCGGCGGACATTCCTTTTGGGTCCAGTTCGATCAGCGTTGTCAGGCAGTCCTGCGCCAACAGTCGCTCTCGCATGTTTGCGTCATAGCTTCGAACACCTGCCCCGATGATTGCCCAGTCATGGGCCTGGCCCAGCTGCATCAACTGGTGAATATACCAGGCCTGATGCGCGCGATGAAAGTTGCCAAGTCCGATATGGACAATGCCCGGTGTCAGGTCAGAGCGGGCATAGGTCGGTGTCCTGACAATCTCTGGCAGGTCTGAAAGACTGTCACGCCGTAGCCGTACCGAAGGTTTTGCATTCGCCACAGGGTCCATCAGTTCATCCAGTTTCCGCCATCAACATTGTAGGTTTGTGCGACGATGTACTTTGCATCTTCAGAAGCCAGAAATACTGCCATCCCGGTCAGATCTTCGGCCCGACCCATTCGGCCATAAGGAACGGCTGCAGCCACTTCGCGTTTCTTCTGGCCCAGTGGTTTGCCTTCGTGCTTTGCAAAAAACGCATCAACACCATCCCAGTGCTCGCCATCAACAACACCAGGTGCAATGGCGTTTACGTTGATCCCATGAGAGATCAGGTTCAGCCCGGCCGATTGGGTCAAGGATATGATCGCGGCTTTGCTGGCACAGTACACGGCGACCAACGGCTCGCCCCTACGCCCCGCCTGCGATGCCATGTTGATGATCCGACCTTTGGTCCCTTGATCAATCATGTGGCGCGCAACGGCCTGCATCGTAAACAGCGCGCCAGCAACGTTGATGTCAAAAACGCGATTGTAGTCAGCACGCTCAATTTTAACGATTGGAGCAGCGGAGAAGATGGCCGCGTTGTTGATCAGAATGTCGATTGGGCCAAAATGTGCAGCCGTTCGTGCGACGGCGTCTTCTATGCTTTGTTGGCTGGTCACATCCATCTCGACGGCCAACGCGGCTGCGCCGATCTCAGTTGCTGCCTCCTGCGCGCGCTGCCCGTCTATGTCCGCGATGGCGACGCGCGCGCCCTCAGCCACATAAGCCTTGGCAAACGCCAGTCCGATGCCCCGCCCGGCCCCGGTGATCAGGGCAGTTTTTCCGGTCAGACGCGTCATTCGAACCGCAGACCTTTCGCGTCAAACCGGTGGATGGCATCCGAGCGTGGCGTCAGGTGGATACGGTCGCCGTGGCGAAAGCTGACCTCGCCATCTGCTCGGACGGTGATGGTCTCGGCCAACCCTGTTTCGTGGACGTGGAAGAAAGTGTCAGAACCTAGGTGCTCAGAAACGCTTACGACGCCGGACCAGTCTCCCTCAGATTCAGACACCGCAATGTGTTCAGGGCGAATTCCGATGGTCTGGGCACCGAGCTTTTCTGCTTCGGGGCCTTCGATGAAGTTCATCTTGGGCGAACCGATGAAGCCTGCAACAAACAGGTTGCGCGGCGTTCGGTACAGCTCCAACGGGCTGCCTACCTGTTCGATCACACCTGCCTGAAGCACAACGATCTTGTCGGCCATAGTCATGGCTTCGACCTGATCGTGGGTGACGTAGATCATCGTAGTCGCCAAACGTTCGTGCAGTTCGCTGATTTCCAGCCGCATGCCAACGCGCAAGGCGGCGTCCAGGTTCGACAGCGGTTCATCAAACAGGAACGCAGCCGGCTCGCGTACAATGGCCCGACCGATGGCCACCCTTTGACGTTGCCCGCCAGACAGTTGGCCGGGACGACGATCCAGGTAGTCGGTCAGGTTCAGAACGCTCGCCGCACCTTCAACTCGCTTGTCGATCTCAGCCTGATCCAGTTTCGCCATGCGCAGCGGAAATGCGATGTTCTTGCGAACGGTCATGTGCGGATACAAGGCGTAGGATTGGAACACCATCGCCAGCCCGCGTTTGGCAGGCGGCACGTCGGTTGCGTCGGCGCCGTCAATGTCGATGGAGCCAGAGGTCATGTCTTCCAGTCCCGCAATCAGGCGCAGCAGAGTGGACTTGCCGCAACCCGAGGGGCCGACAAATACGGTGAACTCGCCATCTTCGATGGTCAGATCCAGCGGGGGAATGACCTCTACGTCGCCGAAGCTTTTGGTCACGGACTTGAGTTGTATACGTCCCATACGAAGTCTTCCTTATTTCACAGCGCCGAAAGTCAGGCCGCGGACAAGTTGTTTCTGGCTGAACCAGCCAAGGATCAGGATGGGTGCAATCGCCATGGTCGAGGCCGCGCTGAGCTTGGCAAAGAACAAGCCTTCAGGGCTGGAATAGCTGGCGATAAATGCGGTGAGCGGGGCTGCATCGACGGCCGTCAGGTTTAGGGTCCAGAACGCCTCGTTCCAGGCAAGGATGAAGTTCAGTAGAACGGTCGATGCAATGCCGGGGATGGCCATGGGCGTCAGGATATAAAGGATTTCCTCTTTCAGCGTCGCACCGTCCATTCGTGCCGCTTCGAGGATTTCCCCCGGAATTTCGCGGAAATAGGTGTAGAGCATCCAGACGATGATCGGCAGGTTGATCAGCATCAGCACCACGACCAGCCCGCCGCGACTGTCCAGCAATCCCAGCTGAATGAACAGCAAGTAAATCGGGTACAGAACACCAACTGCGGGCAACATCTTTGTGGACAGCATCCACAACAGAATGTCCTTGGTGCGTCTGGACGGAACAAACGCCATCGCCCAGGCTGCGGGTATCGCGACGATTACACCCAAAAGTGTTGATCCGCCTGCGATGATGACTGAATTCCACAGGAACCGCATATAGTCAGAGCGTTCCTGCACGATGGCGTAATTTTCGAGCGTCCAGTCGAAGTTGAGGAAGATCGGTGGGCTTGCAATCGCCTGTGCCTCGGTCTTGAAGCTGGTCAGGATCGTCCAGAGGATCGGGAAAAAGATCAGCAGACCTACGGCCCAGGCAAGGGCGGTGTTTAGTGTTTTGCGTTGTGTCGTGACGGTGCGGGCCATGGTTTTGTCTCCTCACGCGTCCAGGTTTTTGCCAACGATGCGCATCAGGAAGATGGCAACGATATTGGCCAGGATGATTGCATAGACACCACCGGCTGATCCGAGGCCAACGTTCTGGCTTTCCAACACGCGCTGGAAGATCAAGTAGGTAAGTGTACGGGTGCCGAAGGCGCCGCCGGTGGTCACGAAAATCTCGGCGAAGATCGACAGTAGAAAGATCGTCTGGATCAGGATCACAATCGTAATGGCGCGACCAAGATGCGGCAGGATGATGTGATAAAAGCGTTTAAGCACCGGCGCACCGTCCATCTCGGCCGCTTCCAGCTGTTCACTGTCCAGAGACTGGATAGCGGTCAGCAGGATCAGCGTCGCAAAGGGCAGCCACTGCCAGGAAACGATCATAACGATCGAGGTCATCGAAGCCTCGGACAGCCACGAAATCGGCTCAGCCCCGAAAAAGCGCCACAGATGGGCCAGCAAACCGTTCACCGGGTCCATGAACATGTTCTTCCAAACCAGAGCTGATACGGTCGGCATGACAAAGAATGGCGCGATCACAAGGATGCGGACAACGCCCTGCCCCCACATGGGTTGATCCAGCAGCATGGCCAGCAGAATGCCCAGAATGACCGTAATCACCAGCACGCCGCCAACGATCACCAATGTTGCTTGGACCGCGGGCCAGAAGGAACTGGAGGATACGAAACGAACGTAATTGTCGAACCCGACCCAACCCAGATCGCCTCCACGCAGCGGCAGGTATTTCTTGAAAGAAAAATACAGCGTCATCGTCAGAGGCACGAGCATCCAGCCAAGCAGCAGGACCACTGCTGGTGCCATCATCAGGCGGGCAACTGATCGGGAATGTTGAGTAGCCATTAGGCAAACCCTCTCTGTTCAGGCATAACTCAGCCTGCGAGAAAAACGCGAATTGTGGAAGGGTTGAAACGGGGGGCAGACCTCTGCCCACCCGTTGGGAGGATGCCTCAGTAACCGGCGGCTTCCATTTCTTCGGCTGTGAAAGCTTGCGCTTTGGCAAGTGCTTCCTCAACCGTTTGCTGTCCGGCATATACCGCCGAGAACTCCTGGCTCACCTGTGTGGCGATGCCTGCGAATTCCGGGATTGCGGCGAACTGGATGCCAACGTACGGGACGGGTTTCACCGTCGGGCTGTTCGGATCAGCTGACAGGATTGAGTCCAGTGTCATCTTGGCGAACGGAACCTTTTGGTATTCCGGATTCTCGTACAGAGACGTACGCGCACCCGGGGGAACGTTTGCCCATCCTTCGCTTTCGGCCACTAGCTCAATGTAGTCCTTTGAGGTCGCCCATTCGATGAATTGCTTGGCAGCATCTTCTTGCTGTGTGCCAGCAGGAATAGCCAGTGCCCACGCCCAAAGCCAGTTGGACCTCTTGCCCAATCCGGTGTCAGGTGCCAGCGCAAATCCTACGTGATCCGCGACTGTAGAGTCGTCAGGGTTGGTCACGAAAGACGCCGCAACTGTCGCGTCGATCCACATGCCGCATTTGCCCTGCTGGAACAGCGACAGGTTTTCGTTAAACCCATTGGTGGCATAGCCGGCAGGACCGGATTCGTTCATCATTGCAACGTAGAAATTCAGTGTATCTGCCCACTCGGGCTGATCGAACTGAGGCTTCCATTCTTCGTCGAACCAGCGGGCACCGAATGAATTGGACATCGCAGTGATAAAGGCTCCGCCTTCACCCCAACCGGCTTTGCCGCGAAGGCAGATGCCGTTGATCTCGGCGTCGCGGTCGGTCATCGCGGCGGCGGCTTCTTTGATGAACTGCCAGGTCGGCGCATCAGGCATTTCCATGCCCGCCTTTTCCATAAGGTCAGTGCGGTACATGATCATCGAGCTTTCACCATAGAACGGCGCCGCGAAAAGCGTTCCGTCATGGCTCAACCCACCTGCCATCGCTGGCAGAATGTCACCAACGTCGTATTCTTCGGACAGGCCATCCAGCGGTACCAGCCAGCCATTCGCGCCCCAGATCGGCGTCTCATACATGCCGATTGTCATGATGTCGAACGTACCGCCCTTGGTCGTGATGTCGGTAGTTACGCGCTGACGCAGCACGTTTTCTTCCAACGTCACCCATTCGACGTCAATGCCGGTCGCCTCGGTGAATTTATCGGTATAGCCTTGCATCCGGATCATATCGCCGTTGTTCACGGTCGCTATTGTTAAGGTATCCGCATGAGCTGCTGCCGTCGCGACGAGTGTCATTGCAGTCGCCGCACGAAGTGCGTTTCTCAAATACATCCCTGTCCTCCCTGAGCTTGGATGTCGTACAGAGAACGTAATGCAAAAATTGTCGCGCCGTCAATGAAAACTTTACGCGCGTTAAATTTTAGGATTACGCGGAATCCCTCAAAACCAGCCTTGCAGGGAACAACGTTTCCGACCGTGTTTCAAATTTCCCTCCACTTTCAATGAGTTCGAACAGAGTTTCGACGCTACGCCCGGCAACGTTGTCATAATCATGCGCAGCCGTGGTCAGAGAGGGACACGTAAATTTCGCGAAGGGATGATCGTCATTTGAAGCCAGACGCAGCGCGCAATCTTCCCGTCGACCGACTCGAATCCCTTGTTCGTAGCAAGCCGCCAGAAAACCGATTGCCAGCCGGTCATTGCTGCACAGGACCGAGTTTGTTCGCAGCTCATTTTCCGCCAGAACTTTCAGCGCGCCCTTGTGACCGATCTCTTCAAACGCCCAGCCCTTACCGTCGACTCTGATGATATGCGGCTCGAACCCGAGACGCTCCATGACTTCAACATAGGCTTTTCGGCGTTTATTGGCGTTCGGGTTTGCAGGCGTTCGCATTTCGAAGAATGACGGGGGCTCGCCCGTCCGGATCATGTATTCCACGGTTTGCGACACAAAGCTGAAATTGTCCGACCCGATAAACGCGGCACCCAGACCATCAAGGTTACTGTCGAACAAAACAGTCGGCACATTCGCGCAGAATCTCTCGATCACTGATTGGTCTGAGGTCCGTCCCAATGGCGCCAACAAAACCCCGGCAGGCTTCATGGATTGCAGCCCGTCCAGAATGTCGTTTTCCAGTTTTTGTTCACCATGAGAGCTAAAGAGGGACGGACGATACCCCGCCGCGATACAGCTTTGTTCCAAATAGCGCGCGATTTCAGCAAAGAACGGATCAGCCAGATAGGGCACCACGATGCCGATATTCTTGGTTAGCTTCCGGTTCTGGTTCACCGCATAAATATTGGGGCGATAGTCGAACCGCTCCAGCGCCTCTTCGATACGGGCCCGCGTTGTCGGGCGAACGCTGTCGGGATCGTGAAAGTACTTGGATACCGTAGGCCGCGAGATGCCACTGAGGGCTGCGAACTCTTCCATATTCTTTATTTTGGTCATGTCAGTCTGCCTGCGGATCTGAGCCGCCTTGATCTTATCATATTTTTACATATTCTTTGCGCGCGCTAAAAAATCAATAGCCATGCAAGGTCCGGGCGTTTCTGCGGGCAAGGGGATTGAATGTTTCTCGGGATTGATATCGGAACGTCAGCGGTCAAACTTGTCTGTGCGGATACCGATCGAATTCTTGCAACGTCTTCAATAGACATAAAGACTTCCTCGCCGCAGCCTGGTTGGTCAGAGCAGCACCCGGATATTTGGTGGCAGGCGACACGCGATGCATTGAGCCAACTTGCAAAACAAGTCACGCTGTCTGAGGTGCAGGCCATCGGGTTGTCCGGTCAGATGCATGGGGCCGTTTTGCTGGATCGCGATCTGCGCCCGATCCGCCCGGCGATCCTGTGGAATGACAGCAGAGCGGTACGTGAATGCGATGAACTGCGCGAAGCCCAGCCGCAGATTGGTCATATCTCTGGCGTCCTCCCTTTGCCGGGTTTCACGGCACCCAAAATCGCCTGGTTGAAACAACATGAGCCGGCACACTATGCCCGACTTGCTCATATCCTGCTGCCCAAGGATTACATCGGGTTATGCCTGCATGGAGAGTTGGCAACCGACACGTCCGATGCAGCCGGTACAATGTGGCTCGATCAGGCATCGCGAAAATGGCATGTCGGAGTTGCCGAAGCCACAGATGTCGCGCCCGATTGGCTGCCGCAGGTTTTCGACGGTCACGTCGTCGTCGGAACCGTGACGGCGCAAGCCGCAGCTGAAACCGGGCTGAAACCCGGCGTGCCCGTCGTTGCCGGAGGCGGAGACGCAGCAACAGGGGCGGTATCTCTGGGCGCCACCGAACCGGGACGTGGGTTCATTTCTCTGGGGACGTCCGGCCAGTTGTTCGTGGCGGACCGTCGGTTCAAGCCCAATCCTGAACGCTATGTGCATGCGTTTGCGCACACATTGCCCGACCGTTGGTATCAAATGGCCGCTATGCTGAACGGCGCAAGGCCGATTTCGTGGATTGGTGGTCAATTGGAGCTGTCCGCTGCCGAAGTTGTTGCGCTTGCTGAAACTGTCAGCGGTGATCGCGGGCCGATTTTCCTGCCGTATTTGACGGGTGAACGCAGCCCCCTCGGGGATCCGCATATTCGTGCCTGTTTCTTTGGTCTTGAGGATTCGACAACGCGCGCGGATCTCTGTCGTTCCGTGGTCGAGGCAATTGCTTTTTGTTTTGCTGATGCCACGCAGAGCTTCGGAGACACTGTAGAAAATCTACCGGAACTAGCGGCCATCGGCGGCGGTAGTCAATCGGACCTCTTGTTGGGCCTGATTGCATCGGTGACAGGAAAGCCGGTGATACGCTCAGTAGGATCGGATTCTGGCCCCGCCTATGGCGCAGCCCTTTTGGCCGCCTGTGGAGTTGGTACCTTTGGTATTGCCGATCTGGCGGTTCAGCCCGAAACAAAAGACAGGTTTGAACCAGTTGATCTCGGAGCGCTGCACGACAGGCTAAATTTGTTTCGCCGACTTTACAATGCGGTGAGTGCGGTCGACTGACCTCGGTACAATCCCTGACATTTGTCGTGTGAATCAGTTTTTCGTTTTTTAGGATAAACACCGGTTGTGTCGCAAGATTTTCGATAGACCAGAGTCAGCGTTATGGTAGACGCAGTTATTCTGCGATCTCAGCAAACATCCGAAAGACAGAGGTTGTATCACTAGAGGGTTATTTCTTCTGGATGATGTTGGCTACCACAATGCCATCCAGTGAGGCTGAAGCCGATCTCAAAGAATTGAACCCACACATGTGCCGTACACGTCGTTTGATGAATCTGTGATCCTGTTCGATCATGGTGTTAGAATTTTTGGACCTGATTGTAGCAGATCAGCGCAGCAAGTTCGGCATTGAGCCGGAATCCCATCCGCACTTTACATCCGCCTTTTGTCCATAACACAGAGGTAGGCTTCAAATTCGAGCAGAAACAAGTCGGCGCTTCGTCTGCGGGCACTACCCGGTTCTACAATTTTCGAAGAGAGAAGTTTTTGCTGCGAATTAAGCCGTCATTGAAGTCATACCCGAAATTCTGGACATCGCGGATGTATATCTCGCCAACTGCTTCACTGCTTTCAGCAGAATAGTATTCTCGGTAGTCGCGTCTCTTAGATTTTTTTCGGTGCCGGAAGAACATACGCCTACTGCCAATCTCTCTAAGCACTTCGCTGAGGTCTTTCTCAAATGTCTCAAAGCGACCGAGGAAGTCCAATGGCATATCTCCATTGTCATTTACGAGAAAACTAGATTGCGGCTTGAAGTACGGTATGTTGAGGTAATGTAACGGCTCTTCAACAAACGAACCCAAAAAGCTCTCAAACGTGGCGTGATTCACCACCAAGTCCAATTCCTTACGCCGTACGATAATATAGTGATAGGCGGATACCAATCGGTCCCAGGGGTTTCGAACAAAACTAAATTTGAAGTAGTTCTGCGCTTCCAGCCCCAATTGATCGAGATGTACAAACACAGACGCGTGTTTGTTTACCGTGGGACAAGGCTCTTGTTTAGTCAGACTTCCAAACTTCGGACGACGCATGATAGTGGAGATCGTTGATCCTCCGGTTTTTGGAATATGAACAAAGGCGGTCTTTAGCGTGGGATAGATTGGCACCGACGTTCTGCGCCTCCTTGCCGAGAACAGGTAGGGCGCAAGTGCGTCGAAAAACTCGCGCAACCTGCGCTAGCCCGATGCTACACTCCGGCGGCAAGTAAGAAAAGCGCATTATCATGATATCATGATGTGTTCTTCTATTTGGCCGTCCTTTCTCAACGGGCATCAATACTGCGCTGATACTACAAAGCTCAAAGCGAAGCCACGAATACCGAAAATAATACCGCTGGGACTCAAAATCTGTAGTTCAATGAAAAAGAGAGTGTGGCCACACCCAAATCTTTAAATTCACGTTCAAAATCCGAGTATTCAGAATACACCAACTCAGCGCCGAGCGTGACCTTCTCGCGGATGAAACGTTCATAACCAAGACCAACGAAATAACCCCTACCCTCGCCGGGGTTAATATCGCCACTAGCGTGTGTGTCGAGTTCTGCATAGCCGGCGCTGGCATAGTACATGTTCAACCCACTGTCGAAGCCGCTGCGCGCACCAAAACGAGTGTACGAACCAAGTTCGAAACCAGGGTCAATGTCCAGTTCCGTCCGGGTGTATTGCAAGAAATATCCGACAATAACCTTGCCAAAATCGTAGTCCCAACCAAATTTCGCACCGTAAATCGGTCCACTCGAGTCTTCCACATCAGGAGCATAGCCAAGCTCTAAACCGACGGAAAAACCGGTCCAGTCGACCCCCGCAGCAGATACTACAGCTGGCTTTTTGAACTGCGTTACTGCACCGATATTATTGTTTTTGTCTGCCAGCGAGGTCGCCGGGCACATCCCAGCAACGACCATGGCGACGACGTAGATGCGCATTGTCATGCTGATCAGACCCATAGCAACTTCAATGAGTCCCTACCTTATCGCAGATGCCTCGCTTTGTTCTAGGCATAGAATCCGAAACCACAGTTATGCTACGAATGCTGTGACAAGGCGGCAATGATCTTGAAATGCGGGAGACCTGGGTGCGGTTCTGTCGCGAAGTTTCTTGCTAATCTCTTGATGGTTTCCATCTCAAAATCCTGCCAGACGAGAGATCAGTGGATGTCCATTCTATCAGAACTCATTCATCCGCTGGTGGCTCGACCGTCAATGGCAAAGGGTTTACAACGGATCAGCTCTTTCGAAAAATTTTGAACGCGATGCGTTATTTCAGTGACCGGATCGTACTTATGCAGCCAGTTCAACGAATTGATTGAAAGGACAGATTCCTGGCATGAGCTGTCCCTTACGGATCATGTTTGGCACTTCGATGCCTACTAATGTCGAAGCGGCAAAGGCTAGTGATTTGACACCGAGGATTAGCCGAGTTTGCCATTTGATGAAACAGTGGCCCTGCTCGATGATGTTGTTCAAGTACTTTCGCCTCACCATCTCGATTGGTATCGGGCAGCCGAAGCTGCTCAGCATTTTGTTGATTGCCTTCAGGCCCGTAGTATTGGAGGCGCTTTTGGCGATAACAATCGACCGTGGCAACTCATTAACTTCCAGCATCCGGGCGAAGAACTTCGTGGCGCCCGGTTTATTGCGGGCCGAAACCCACAAGCATGCAGCACCAATTCTGCGTTGTGATACTGAAGCTATATTACATGAACTAAGCTGAAGTGGCTTTTATTCTAGAGTCCTATCTTTGCTACACCTTGCCAAAGCAGCGACATTGCCCTGTTCAATCAAATGCAGGTTTTTGCGATCTTGTTGGGATCCCAAAACCACCAGGCGATCTCGAGAAGTTCTGAAATTTCAGGAGGTTAAAACCGCATTCGAATGACCTTTTTCGGGCTTCCAGCGACAACTGCAAAGTCTGATATCTTTCCGCGAACCACTGCTCTTGCAGCAACGATTGCACCACATCTGAGTTCTGCACCGGGCATCAACACAGCTTCTCTGCCTATCCAGCCATCGTGACCAATTTTGGTGTCTCGACCCCTTGGCAATGAAGCCCGGTAGCCGCCTATCCGGTCACGGTCAAAGACGGCGAACGGAAATGTTGAGATACCGGCCATTGGGTGATTGGCTGTCGCGGTTATGAATTGCACACCCTGAGCAATTTGACAGGAGCGGCCGATACTCAACCTCTCAGGCGCTCCTAGAAACAGATAGGGCGCTAGGGTTTCAACATAATCGTCCGGCAGACTGCGATCATTTTAGTATGTCCAGTCGCCGATTTTGATATTAGGGTGATCTATGACCTCCGACAAAAACACTGTCGCAGGATCATTGAGTGCCATCCGGAAACACAAGCGGGTTCCGGGATCTTGGATCTGTGAGTTTTACACGCATATCATCAGGCATCAGTTTGTTCCACCGCTGGAGTTTTGGGGCCTTGTTGGGTACATAGGGTGCTAGAGGAAAGCGTCATCTCCGTTGACAACTAATTTGAAGGGCGCTCGCAAATCGCTACCGACACCGATAACATGTCGCCTGCTGAGATGCTGTTTGCCGGGATACAATTGACCCGACCCTTGTTGCGTTACATAAAAACACGCGTAGAAGCGGGCCTGGATGGCACAGGCGTTAGTGTCGGAGAACGTGCCATTCTCGAGGTTTTGCTATCGGCGCAACAAGCAACGGCGCCTGAATTAACTCAAATCATGCAGGTGAAGCGCCAACTGGTTGGGCGACTCCTTAAAGATCTTGTTGACGAAAACTCTTGAAAGTCTTTCCAAACCCTCAGTACCGGACTTTGAACTTCCATCGCCTCACAAAAGAGAGTAAAGCGGCAATCGAAGGGATACGCGCGACCTAGATGACTCGTATGACGCAGTTTGTTGAGCGTTTCACAGATGAGGAAATCCGCGCCTACTTCGAAGTTCAGAGCACGTTCAACGACGTCATGGTATCGGGCAGTGGTGAAACCGACGCTTCAGATTGATCTGATCCAACAGACGCCGGGACTAAGTATCTGGCCAAGGAGAATTCTCCCGTGGCAGTTCTCAGATTAGATGTCGGACAAAACTCAAATGAAGTTGCTATGAAATGTTATCGCTGGGAGTGTTTATGTTCGCAGCAATGGAACTCGTCAATTTCGTTCCATCTTTCGAACAAAGTCCCACAGGGTTCACTGGGTTTCCCCCGTCGCCATATATCTCCGTCACGCAGCTAAAATTGAGGCATTTGGTCCGGCGCGAGTTGCTTTCGTCATTTCCTACCACATGCGCAGAGATAGAGGGGGATGTGCCAATCAGCTTCCTATCCTGCTCAAACCGCCCAATTCAAGGCTTGAAACTACTTTGCTTTGCAGCAGAAACGAGAGCAGAATCCAGGGTCAATGGCCCACGTAATAGGCCCAATGGCAGCATCCAACGACCATCTCCGACTCTACGGTGCGGGCCTTCAGGCCGGGCTTTCGCTGCAATCGCAAAATTGGATACCCGGCAAACTGGCAGTTTGCTGGGACTGCTACCTTCATGGAATCTGAACTCCAACGCAGAGATTCCAAGAATCACGAGCTTTTCTCATTAGCACCGCCGTTTGGGACACTTAGCCAGAGGCTTCGTGCTGGGCAAATGCATCCAAAAATTCAGGGTGCCAGCGGGACAGGGCCGGGCGATTATTTGTGATGTCTCCCAACGCCCATTCTACGCGTTTGACGTCGCGCTCCGCAGAGACATCGTTATCCGGACAAAGGATGTAAAAATCTCCTACCGACATACGCCGCACAAGGTATTCGACCGCCTGTTCGCTGGTCCAGGCGCTATCAGGCTTCTCGGGCATGAACCGTTGTATCATACCGGTATAGGTAAATCCCTGCACGAAGAGGTGGGCGGAGATGGATGCACCTGCTTCACGCAAGTCATGGGCCAGCATCTCTGTCATCACCTTAACCGCAGCTTTGCTGACATTGTATGCAGGGTTACCGGGTGGTGTGGTGATCCCCTGCTTTGAACCGGTGTGATGACGACAGCAGGGCGGTTTGCCGCTGTCATCCGCGGCAGGAAGGCATGGGTGCCGTTCATGACTCCGAAAAGGTTCACCTCCAGCAGTTTGCGCCAGTTCTCCGAATTCTCCCAACTGCCGGATGGAATTGCGATCCCGGCATTGTTCATCAGGACTGCAACCTCACCAAGCCCAAAGACCTGATCTGCCGTATCGCGCATGGCGGTTGCGTCACTGACATCGGTTGGTATTGCCGCCACGCTAACAGACACCCCTGATATCGCATTCAGGTCCGCAGCAGCGTTTTCCAGCGCCTCGCCGGGTAGATCAACTAGCACAACGCCCAGCCCGTCTTCCATGAACTTCTGAGCTGCTGCCTTTCCAACACCGCTTGCGGCGCCGGTAACAACGGCCAAACCACTTTGTTCAATCGCTCTTCTATACATCATCTGAAACTCCTGCAGTGCTGGGCGTGGTTACGGTCCCATAAAGCCCTTAATGCCGTTTATGAACATCGCATCGTCCTGGGCCTTTCGTCTATCAAGAAGCGTTTCAGCATCCGGACCAGCTCGGAAACGCAGGCGATTTCCCGTTTCGTTGACTGCCTTCCAAATTACTTCGGCCACGGCTTCGGGTGCGGATGGGTTTGAGGTCAGTTCACCAAACCGGCGACCCATGGCTTCGGCCGTCGGCGTATAGTCCTTAAGGCTGTCGTCGATAGCAAAATCAAACGAACTGCCTCCGAAGTTTGTATTGACCACGCCCGGTTCGACAATACGAACACAGATGCCGAGCGGGAACGCGATCTACCCCCCCCGATGGATGAGATATTGACAATAGTGCCCGTGCGGTTTGCGCGCATATGAGGCAAAACGGTTTTTGTGACTTCCAAAAGGCCGATTACATTGGTGTCGAACTGTCGCCGGATGCGGTCCATCGGGAATGCCTCAAGCGGGCCGTAGGCACCGTAGCCCGCGTTGTTGAGAAGGACATCGATCTTACCAAATCGGTCAATGCTTTCTGCAACAGATGAAGCAATTGACCCCGCATCTGTTACGTCGAGCCGCGTCAGGTGAACATTGTCGAGCTTGCCAAGTTCGACGCTGCCAGAAGGATCGCGCATTGTGGCGACCACATTCCAACTGTTTGCCTGAAATTGTCTGGCGGTTGCCGCCCCGATGCCAGACGAGGCACCAGTGATCAGAATTGTAATCATGTCATAGCCCTCTTCGACTTGATCGAAGCACAATACTTTAAAAGAACGTGTTAATCTTTTAGAATTATCTATTTTTCTTGCACAATCCTCCACAAACTTTAGTTTTTTGATATACCTGAATATCCAACTGTGGTATCCGTCGCCACATGGCAAAGGCAACGATCAGCGAGACGTTATTGTCACATGTGGCCTCAATCCTGGACGCCGCTGGTGTGAAGCGGGGCTCAATGCACGACGAGCACTCCAACACACACTTGTTGCGGCATGAGGTGACAACCAATCTGGATGCAACAGTCTATCGCCCGCTTTTTTGCCTGATCCTGCAAGGCGCGAAGGAAGTTGGAACCAGCGCTAAACTACTCAAAGTGTGTGCCGGTCAATCCCTGATCGTGAGCCATGCCTTGCCGGTTGTTTCCCGGATTACGGAAGCATCGCCTGATCGGCCTTATATCGCGCTGGTCTTCCCGCTAGACCTTGATCAGCTGCGGTCTTTGGCACCCGCCGTAATTCCAACCTTTGATAGAGCTGCGTCAGACCCGTTTTCCATTTTCCGACGCGACATGGATGAAGGCCTGGAAGATGCACTGTTGCGATACTTTGTGCAGTGCAAAGCAAAGAACACGCGTCATTTGTTGGCCCCGATCACGGCCCGCGAGATCCATGCCCGACTGTTAATCGGACGTCACGCTGAGGTCCTCCTAAGGCTTCTTTGGCACGACAGCGCAGCCAGTCGTATTCAAGAGGCGACCCGTGATATTCAAAGCAACCTGTCGGAGACAATTGTAGTCGGCGATCTGGCACAGCGTATCGGTATGAGTAACTCCGTTTTTTTTGAACAGTTCAAAGCAATAACCGGGACGTCGCCTTTACAATACCAGAAAGACTTGCGTTTGCTTCGGGCGCGGGATGCGCTTCGGACTACAAAGACGAAAGTATCAGTGATCGCATTGCGGGTTGGGTATGAAAGTTCGGCACAGTTTTCCCGGGAATACTCTCGCAAATTTGGCAAGTCGCCGCGTCAAGATCGCAACAAAGCTCCTGTAAAGTAATAGCAACATGTTACAGATCCGTCCCAAAGCCGACCTTCATGGTCATCGCTAGTACTGTGGTGCCGCTTCGTCAAATTGGTCACTCACCGCACGTCTGAGAGTGGCATCTCTATGGATGGCCGCAACGCGCAATGGAGCCTTTCAGGATATTTCCTCAACAACAGACAAAAAAATCAGTGCTTGGATTAATCATAGGGAAAAGGCCGAAACACAGCTAGAAGAAATTAACTCGGATAGAATTTCTCAAGAGGCGAAGAACACGCCTGAAGCGGAAAGGTCTGTTGATTTGATACCGACAATAGCCTTTGTGGCCATTGGAGCAGTCGTTCTTGTGGGATTGCTGTTCGCGCCGTTTTCACGAACCGCGATTTGGCGCGCCACTGTTACCCCACTCGCCTCAATCATCGGGAGTGGTTTTCTGGTTTCCGCCCCTCTGCTTGCCCGGGAGTTCGGGGGCTTTGCTGCGCTTGCGATGGCGCTGTTAATTCTTGTGGCAATGCTGATTGGATGGACAATTCGCTACAACATCAGAGTTGTCGAACCACAATTGGCAGCTGACAAGGATCATGTTCTGCATTCGATTGAGCAACTCAGTCATATTGTTCTCGCATTTGCCTACTTCATTTCCGTTTCCTATTACCTTGCCCTTCTCGGGCACTTTGTCCTACAGGGCGCAAATATCGACCGGCCAGAGTTAGCAAAACCCATCGCGATAAGTCTTTTGATAGTGATTGGGCTATTAGGTTGGAGCGGTGGAGCGCAAAAAGTTGCCCGCGTTGAACGCTATGCGACAGCTTTAAATCTATCAGTGATAGCTGGTTTTCTTGCGGCTCTTGCGGTTTTTGCATTCGGGAAGATCGTCGGGCCGGGCGACTTTCTGTCAGCTGCTGGCAAATTCGAGCTTAAGTCACTTCCTGTTCTTCTCGGGTTGCTGATTGTTGTGCAGGGATTTGAAACGACAAGGTTCATGGGCGAGGAATTTGATGCGCAGACCAGAATTAAGGCGATGTGGAATGCGCAATTGCTCTCCGGGATTATTTACATTTTCTTCTTCATACTCCTTTCGCCGCTGCTGATAGATCTGTCTCAGGGAGAGGGAGTTGCTGCTGTTATATCTGTCTCGGCTTTGGTCGCGGGCATACTGCCGATTTCTTTGACAATTGCTGCGACAGCCAGCCAATTTAGCGCATCTGTTGCAGACAGTATTGGGGATGCCGGCCTGATCGGCGAGATCACTCATGATCGCGTAAACCCCAACCACGCCTATGGTTTAATTGCGCTGGTTGGAATCGGCATTCTGTGGTCGACTGATGTTGACCAGGTGATTGCCTTGGCAAGCCGTGCCTTTGCCTTGTTTTATGCCCTTCAATGCCTGGTCGCATTTGAAGCTGCACGTAAGCGTAAGGGTGACGAGAAAAAAGCCGCTGCCTTTTTGGCGCTAAGTGTTGTTTCCGGAGCGGTTTTTATTTTTGGGGTTCCTGCTGGTTGAATAGGATTGCACCAAGGAATGGAAAACCGAACGCTTTCAACACTCGGTTATGTCCGAACGAAGCCGACTTCGCCTCCTCGCTTAGATCAACTGAAGTGGCGTTAATGGTTCGCAGACCCTGGAAATTTGACCCGATAGCGCCCAGAACACCATTTGAGGTGACGGCTAGGTCCAGAACGCCTAACCTATGAAAGAAATTGTTCTTGTTTCCAAATTCATGGGGTCGATTCAAAAGCTGAATTCAAAAAGCGCCATATTCCATTGAGGCAAACGCAATAAAGGAGAGGGAAATGACCACTGAAGATCAACTTTGGGCAACAGAAGAGCGGCTATGGTTAAACGGTTTCGATTCCGCACATTCAGAAATGTCTGAAGATGCAATGATGATCTTCCCGTACCCGGCGAAAATACAACGCGGCACGACTGGTGCACAAGGAACGGCAGGATGGCGGACGGTTCGAATGAGCGACCGACATTTCAATCTCAAAGGTGAGATAGCTGTTCTGGCATATCGGGTTTCAGCCGAGCGTCCTGACGCTCCGATTTACCACGCACTATGTGCGTCGACCTATTTGAACGATGCAGATGTTTGGAAGCTCGTGTCACATCAGCAAACACCAGTCTACGATGAGGCGTCAGCGCAGCCCGAGCTTTGATAGATCGATACAAAGGATATTGATTACCCACCCTTGAGTGGCCCATTTTGACAACTAGTGAATGATTGACCTCTGGTCTATCTGGACGATGGTTTCCGGAACCGGAGGGCGGTAGCCCAGAGCACTGCGCGGTCGTTTGGTGTTGTAGGGTTCCTCCATTATTCGATCAGGAATTGGACTTCGCTTAGGCTGTAGAAATTCTCACCATTCTAAAACTCATCCCCGAACCGGGTATTGAAGCTTTTGCAGTACCCGTTTTCCCAAGGTGTTCTTTGTTCGATGCAAGCCCTTTATTGCACCCACGGCCTCGTTCGCACCCGGTATGGCCGAGGGGAGCTTTTGCGTTAGCTTTTTAGTCTGCATTGAGAGCGGGTGATACTTGGGTTCACGCGACGGCTTTGAAAGCCTGTCGATGAACTCGATCTCACCTCTGACACCTCGTTGCTTGTAATAGAGCTGGCCGTGTTTGATGGTTCGGATGGTCTCAATCCTGCTCAAGGTCGCCTTTGCCGATCGCAAAGATCGGAAGCTTTGCCGGAAGCCCAGGAGACGCTTAAGCGCAGCGTGTTCGTTTTTGTTCCTGTTGTTTCGCCACTTTCTGTCGATTTGTCGGATGCTTTCAAAATGTGGGTCACATCAGTGATTGAACTTACGCATGTCGCGCCGATAGGTAATCTGCGTTTGTTACATTGTGGTTTCTGCGACTTTTGCATTCATGATGACGTCGTCTTTCGACGATGCGGTATCCGGCATCCCGGCCTCTCAGCTCCGAGGGCTGGGGGTCAGGCTGAAATTTGGAAAATTTTGGACGGACCCACGCGAGCCGTGTGGGAAGAACCGAGATTTTCGCGATTTCTGCTTGAGGCACATGAGTAAGATAGGCTTGAACCGGACCAAGGGTACGGCTTTTTCTTCGAGCCTTACCCATGGACCGGATCAGATACGAGAGATTTTTGGCCCCCTGACGCTCGGCGAATACAAACACCTCAGACCGCAAGGCCGTCTGCTATCGCATAGTTTAATGTCGGGTCGGGGTGAGTGCGCTATGACGCGTCGACCCCCTGCCCTGTCAAATGATCAACGTGGGCCGCACGGGTCTCAACACACCATTGGTAGGACATCGTCAGCGGTTAGCTGCGTTGAATTTTTTCAAATCGAGAAAAATCAAAAGATCATAACATTTAGTGTCACGTGACTCTATATCACAATATGATTGCGTTTAAGCAAGAGTGCCAATTGGGAAACGATGTGAGGTTTGACCCAGCTGGTAGATTGGAGATAGATCCTCATATGGCTCACCAACCAATCTTGTGGACGTTCCGTCGCTGCCCGTACGCGATAAGGGCCCGCCTCGCATTGGCGAGTTCTCGAGTTACAGTCGAGCTGCGCGAAATTCTCTTACGGAATAAACCAGAGGCCTTCTTACAAACATCCCAATCCGGAACAGTGCCCACGCTTCGACTTCCAGACAAAGTTATTGATGAAAGCTTGGAAATCATGGTTTGGGCGCTCCAACAAAATGATCCTCAACGGCTTTTGAACATGCCTCAAGAAGGTTGGGGCCTGATTACGGTAAATGATGGTCCATTCAAGGCGGCTTTAGATCACGCAAAATACACCACGCGGTATCCGGATTTAGACGCCAAACAGGAACGCAGGAAAGCAGCAGGCTACTTACTCAGCCTCGACGAGCGGTTAGTCGGGCAGGCCTGGCTTTTCGGAGATCACCCCACCGTTGCCGATCTGGCGATTCTACCATTTGTTCGCCAGTTTGCGTATATAGACCGGGCGTGGTTTGGTGCACAGGATTGGCCGAATTTAACGGCGTGGCTGGATCATTTCCTGGACAGTGAAGTATTTTTGCTCGTGATGAATAAATACGCAACTTGGTCAGAAGGCGATGCTCCGATTTTGTTCAACGGTTGAGCCCAAAACGTCGTATCACAGCCCAACCCGGACATTGACCACGTCATTTCATCACTGCGGTTTCAACCCGCTTAATTGCCATTCGCCGCGAGTGCGAATTCTGGACATACTCCGACTCTATGTACTTGTGACATTTCTACTGCTTGCTGCGACGGCTAAGGTGCCCGGATGCTGTTAATGGACAAAGCAGAGCTTTCGAAGCTCGCGCCTCCAGGACGCAACGTCAACGCCCACCTGCTCGTTTCTCAACCCGCGTTTGATCAAAGCGGCCAGATGCTCGGCATCCGCCGACGTCAAACCCCAGCGGACAAGCTCTGGTGTGCCGATCCGTAGACCATTCATATCCCCCTCAACCGGCGCCAACGGCAAGCCGATTCCACAAGCAAGAAACCCGTTTTGGCGCAGAATCCTCGAGGCAGCTTGCCCGCCGCCAAAGGGCTCTGCCAGGACTGCAAATTGGTGAGAATTGGTGAGCCCTTGGGCACCCGAAAAAACAGGCACATCTTGCGCATCCAGCGCGACAGCCAAGGCTTGCGACATGGCGATCATCTCTTTCGCATAGGCCGCACCAAAGTCTTTCCAATCCAGCATCGTGACGGCCAATGCTGCAGTTTTTGCTGCGTCGAAATTGGCGGTCATGCCGGGAAAGGCAATCGCATCCAAGGCTTGTGCGATTGCGGGATCATTGGACACGATCAGCCCGCCCGCGGGTCCGCCAAGGCTCTTGTAGGTGCTCATTGTCATGAAATGCGCGCCCTCGGTCAGAGGGTTTGACCACGCGCGCCCCGCGATAATACCGCATTGATGCGCGGCGTCGAACATGACCTTGGCGCCAACCTCATCCGCGATCGCACGCACCTCAGCCACAGGATGTTCAAACAGGTTCAGACTGCCACCAATTGTGATCAGCTTAGGCGTCTCGGCCAAGGCAAAAGCACGCAACTGCTCTAGATCGACGGTATAGCCATCAGCGTTGACCGGAGCTTCGATAGTGCGTAGCCCATAGAGCCCCGCACAGCCAGCAACATGATGCGTGACATGGCCTCCGATCGAAGCGGGGGGAGCGATGATCGTGTCCCCTGGTTTACAGGTCGCCATGAAGCCATAGTGGTTGGCAATCGCGCCAGAAGGCACACGCACCTCTGCATATTTGGCGTCGAAGACATCCGCGCAGAGCTGGGCGGCGATCACTTCGATTTCCTCAATCGCCTCCAGCCCCATTTCGTATTTGTCGCCGGGATAGCCCAAAGACGGGCGTGATCCGATACCTGAGGACAAAAGCGCCTCGGCCTTGGGGTTCATCACGTTGGTTGCGGGGTTGAGGTTGAAGCACTCTTCCTCGTGGATCATGCGGTTCTGTTCGGCCAGTGCTTCGATCCGCGCCAGAAGACCGTCAGATGTGGCAGTTGATGTTTTCCGAGCGATGTCCTGAACCAGTGTTTCGCTTGTGCTTGGCACCCAGTGTCGTTCTGCAAGTGTCATTGGCCGTCCTCCTTTTCAGAATGTTTTGACGGTGGAACCGTGACAGCGCAAATTAGATTTGCTATTTCTTGACGTAGAAAAACTAAGGCTAAGGAAGTGAGTGTTGCACCCAAGCGTCCCAAAGGGCCTCCGTTAAATGCCATGCGCGCCTTTGAGGCCGCGGCGCGACATGTCAGCTTTGTCGCCGCGGCAGAGGAGTTGAACGTCACGCCCGGCGCGATATCGCAGCATATCAAAACACTTGAAAGCTGGGCGGGCACCCCGCTGTTTCGCCGCAATGCGCAGGGCATCGCGTTGACCAAGGCAGGCGCGTCTTTGGAAGCAAGCTTCACCTCCGCCTTCGACGGGCTGGCGGATGCCACGCGCGCGCTGCGCAACCTCAAGCCCAAAGCAGATTTTCATATTGCGGCCCTGCCATCTGTCGCGCAGCTTTGGTTGCCGAAAAGGTTGAGCCGGGTCAGGGTGCATTTTCCCGAAGTCAACTTTTCGGTCACGGCAGTGGAGCATCCGCCTAGCCTGTCACGGGAACTGTTCGACTTGGCGATTTTCATCGGAGATCCTGACGGAACTGACACGCAAATCCCCATTTGTGCCGATGAAATCGTTCCCGTTTGCGCACCAGAACTTTTGGAGCGCAGGGATGCGCTTGATACAATGGTCCTTCTTCACGATCAGACATGGGCCGATGACTGGACCATTTGGTCAGAGGCAACTGGCGTTACTCTGAAAGAATCACGAAACGGCCCGCAGTTTTCGCTCTATAGTTTGGCCGTAGAAGAGGCGAAGGCAGGCGCAGGTGTTTTGATGGGACATCTCTGCTTAATCGAAGATGCTTTGGCCAATAATTCGCTTAGACCGGCAAGCGAACATTCATGCCTCAGTGGCCGTTTTCTTTTTTACCAAATCCCTGATGCCTCCAGACAGAGAACCGAAACCCAACAGGTTTTGTCGCTACTGTCCTAGATTGGCCCATTCCAGACCTTATGCTAGGGCCAATCAATGCGTCTGCGTGTCCCCCGCAATCTTTGCCGGTGCGATGGGACCACTTTCCCCAGCGGCGGTAGCGGCACAGACATTGGCAGAGGCGATGGTCGGCATCGCACTAACTCAACTGGTTCGCCCCGGCTGCCCAGTCGTCTTCGGCAGCTTTCATTCCACGATGAACCTGCGCAGCGGTGCGCTGACTTTCGGGTCCCCCGAAGCGAATATGACGACCATGGCGCTCAGCCAACTAGGGCGCAGGTTAGGTGTTCCCGTGCGCTCTGGCGGAGGGCAGATTACCGCCTCTAATTCGCCCGATGGGCAGGCCATGCAGGACAGTGCCGGCGCGATATGGGCGACGCTTTTGTCTGGCGGGCATCAGGTCTGGCATGCGGCGGGATGGCTCGAAGGTGGGCTGGTGATGTCGTGTGAGAAATTTGTCATGGACCTCGATCATTGCGGTGCAATGCTTAAACTGTTGCAGGGGTTCGAGACCGACGACGAGGCCTTTGGCCGCGACGCCTATCTGGAAACCGAACCGGGTAAAAACTTCCTGTCTACCAGTCACACCCTGCGCCATTACACCTCGGCCAATTTCGAACCACAAATATCCGACGCCGGGCCTTATGCGGCTTGGGTCGAATCCGGTTTCCAAACATCAGAGCAACGGGCTTCAGTTTGCTGGCAGCAGATGCTGGCAGACTACCAACAACCCGAAATGAACACCCGCACCCAAACCGCGCTTGAGGCGTTTGTCTCTGAGCGCAAGGCCGCAATGCCCGACGAATGGTACTAGGAAGGAACATAGATGACCGAAGAACTCAGCCTCACATCTGCGCTCCCTTCCCGCTACACGGCGCTTGGATCCGGCCTAGAAGATTGGAACGGAATGTGTACGGCCTGGAGCTACGATTCCAACCCGAATGATGAACATGAGGCAGTGCGCGGCGCCGATGCACAGGCTGTGCTGGATTCACCTGACTACACGTGATCTGTTGCCTATCACGCCTGGCAAGGCGGCTTGTCTGTGTATTCTGACCGAAGCGGGCGACATCGCGGATGATACCATCGTGTCAAACAATGGCGAAGACGAGTGGATGATCGTTCATGGTTCCGGTGACACGATGGCGCTTTTGGAGGCCTGGGCAAGCCGTCACTACTTCGTCGGAAATGTATGGAACATCATACTTCCTGCAGATGTTTGGGCAACTTTCGTGATACTTTTTTGGCGGCACGATCACGCCACCAGAGGCAAGAACCGATTCGGTGATAAACGCGGCAACATTTTCTGGACCCAGCGTCACAATGGCGTTTTCCAGATCCGAAACTTTCTCTTTCAGAAAGCCCTCTTCGCTTTGACCTGGCGCAAGATAAAGCGGATTCTCGTCTGGCAGGCAATGTGCGAGGTCATCCGCCTTGTCTAGCCAAAGCCTGTCGCGCTCTTTTCCACTGATGCTGGCCGCCAGATAAGTGCTTCCATGATAAGCTTTTTGCCGTGAAATGGTTTTCTTTTTCTCGGGGCGTCCCAAGAGGTTGTTGCGGAAAATGGACAAACCGGATGGCCGTATCAACCGCAGTAGAACCGCCGGTGGTAAAAAAGACATTGTTCAAGTCGCCCGGCGCACGTTTGGCGATTTCGCGTGCGAACCGCGCGGTAGTCGAGTTGGAGTTGTTAAAGGGCGAGAAATAAGCAAGGTTCCGAGCCTGCTCAGCCATGGCCTCTGCAATCTCCTCTCGCCCATAACCGATCTAGGTGCACCACATGCCTCCCGGTCCGTCGATCAAGCGTTCGCCTTTTTCGTTCACCACATGGATGCCGCTGGCACCTTCAATAAATGTTCGGTCGTTTTTGCCCAAGGTTGCCATCCCTTCCCACGGGTGCAGGAAGTGGTCGTTGTCCCAGTGCTTGGCGTTAGAGTTATCCACGGCGGGCCATACTTTCTGCACTCATCACAATTGGGAACTCTTCACGCACCTGAGCGTCTGAAGCGCCGAAGTAGTTGGGGAAATGGCTGTCGAGAATGGAATTGGCCTTGTCACGGGCGCGGTCCAACAGATCAGTTTTGCCTTCGTTTTCCCATGTATCTGTACGCTCACGATCCATGAGCCGCGGGTAGACAAATTCGGTGTTCATATAGTTCAGCGTGTGTGGGTTGCCGAGGAAATGACCTGGGTCGATGGCGCATTGGTGGATCACATCCACCGCCATGGTTTCATCTGTGACCTCTATCCCGCGCAACGACCGCAGGATCATACCACCTGCTTCGTCATCGATGACCATGCTTTCAAAACTGCATCCCATCAGGCTGCCGATCATCCCGCCGAACTCGCACAGCCGATTGGCACCAGCATGGGCGGCAAGCGTGAAGGTTAGCGCCTTTTCCAACCCGTATTGCGCGTCGGGTATTTTGGCATCAGTCATACCTGCGCCAACGGATGTGGGAAGGCCATAGAAGTTGCCCATCTGAATGGCTGCCGCCCCGATCAGTGCCTGTTCGCCACTGCCGCCGGTGAACGATCCGCTGCGCAGGTCAGTGATGAAAGGCCAGGCGGCGAAGCAGACCGGACAGCCCGGTTTGATGAGGTTTACAATGGCAACACAGGCTAGTGTTTCGGCCACGGTTTGAACCAGTGTTCCCGCAAGCGTCGCGGGAGCTGTGGCTCCGGCCTGAGGAGGCACTGCCAGATCAACCGTCAGGCCCAACTTGGCTGTATCAATCAGGATTTCCATGTTCTCCTTGCCGATCCGCAAGGGGGAAACCATAGGGCAGCCGCCAAATATGACGCTTGGCTTCTTCATGAAAGCCCCATCGCCACCTTGCGCCATATCGAACATGCGAATGGCATGTGGGATGTGGCTACGGTCGCGAAAGGTCAGACAGGCAGGTTTTTGGCTGCCTGCGAGCATTGCATATATGGTGTTCATGTCGTGAGCGAAATCATCGGTCACGTCGGTGGCCAAAACCGTGTCGCCCAGCATATGGATGTTGTCCAAACAGTCCACCAGACGGGTGAAATCATAAACGTCGCGCAGGACCGAAGGGCGATAAGTTTTGGTCTCGGAATCGAAGGTGGTGACGGCGGTGCCAGAGTTGGCGAAGTAAACGCTTTCTGCCGAGCAATGCATGTCGTCTTTGCCTTCACGCTCTCCGCGGGCATAGACGTAAAATTCCTTGGCAGCACCAGCCAGGATGTCGTCCATCAGGGCGCGCGGGAAGCATAGCCGATTGAGGTCATTCATCACCGCACCCTTGGGCAGCAGCAGATCAAGCAGTTCCGGGAAATGGTCGGTGACGCCGGTGTTTTCCAGAACGGTCAGGGCCGCTTGGTGGATATTCTCCATATCTGATTGGGTCAACGGCTTATAGCGCCCGCCGCTTAAGCCTCCACGCACGGCCTCGTTGCCCGTGGTTGCCTGTTGCACTTTTATGCGCGCGGCACGCCCGCCGCCACCGCGACGGCGTGATTTTACCTCAGCCATGACCGGCCATCCTTTGTTCTGGTTCCGGGCTGATCATGGCGAAATAGAAATCGTAAAAATCCTGGATCGCGGTTTCCATTTCACCCAAGGGGCCCGGTTGGAAGTATTGAGAATTAACGCCGGACTGGTTGTGGCGAATGATGCGTTCGTCATCCAAAGATGTGACATGCCAAAGCCAAGTCAGGTCTTCTTTGTTGTAGTCTTGGCCTTCTTCGGCGTCAGCGCGAACCAGCCAGACCACCTGAATGTCGGTTTCCTGCAGACCACGTGGAACAAAGCGGTAACCCACCATGTGATCCGAATAGATCAGGAACCAATTCAATGGACCAATATCAAAGTCAGTTGCGCCACCGTCGAAGCCTTTCAGCGTTCCAAGCAATGGCGCAAGCGCCTCGCCCGATTTGCTGCCGGTTTTGTAACCTTGGTAAAGCGGGTAGCGCCGATAGTACCCGCTGGTGAATGGGGTGGGCGCAGCCTCGCCAACAAGCGCCAATTCACCAGGTGTCAGGCCGACTTCCTCAGCCCTTGCTTTAAGCGGTTCCACCAATCCAGCCATGTCTTGCGGCGATTTCAGGCTATGAGAACGAGAATACTCTTTGTGCGCTGGCCCGCAGTGATAGCATTCAAGGTAGTTCTCAACTGCTAGTTTCCAATTTGCGGGAACGGGAAATGACGCCGTATGCGCCACTTTCAGATCGTTCAAGCCATAGGGTTCGACGAATGGCGAAAGTTGGCTGAGGACAGGATCAAGCGATGGTGTATTTGCATCGGCACAGACAAAGATCAGGCCCTTGAAGACACTCACCTGAACGGGAAAGAGCCCGAATTTGGATGGGTCAAAGTGTTCTCCCATGTTATGGCCTGCACGAAGTTTTCCCGAAAGCTCATATGTCCAGGCGTGATACGGGCAAACAAGAACACGGGAGTTGCCGGACTGTTCAGTGCAGACGCGAGATCCACGATGACGACAGACGTTCAAATGAGCGCGAACTTCGCCTTCGCGGTCGCGAACAATAATGATGCTCTCCGGGCCATAGTCGAACAGAAAATAGTCTCCGGGGTTTGGGATTTGGCCGACATGCCCTGCCCAAAGCCAGTTACGGTTCCAGACCTGGGCAATGTCATAGTTATAGATGTCTTGCGAGGTATAGAATTCACGCGGCAGCGCGTGGCCGTACTGGTGCGAGGCCATCAAAGCATCTAACGCAAACGGTCGGCTGTTCATCACGTCTCCTCCAAATCGATTATCTCGCGGCGAAACCAATCCTTGTCTGCTTCTGCCTTTGGGCGTTCAAAATCGCGTGCCGCGCGGTGGCCCGCGAAGACTGCGTCCACGATCAACCCCGGAGACGCGGCATCGCCAATAATCTCGAGGGTCTTCAACCTGAGCCCGCGCAAGCTGTCATAAAGCGCTGTCTCTCGATGGCGCTCGGTAACTAGAATTGTCGAGGCACACGGAATATCCGTTTCGCGACCGGTAAAGGCACACCCGATGCGCGCCATGTCGCCTTCAGCAGCGGTCAATACCTGATTGCAGCGAATGTCGATGCCAAGCTCGATCAGACGGGCCTGAATGCGAGGCTGCTCCAAAGTACTGACGGCGTAAGTTGAAACTAAACTCTCCGGCGTGACAAAGACCACCTGGTATCCTGCAGTCGCCAGTTTTTCGGCGATTACCCCTGCCAGATAGATGTGGTCATCATCATAGATCATTACCGGCCCATCCGGAGGTAGAATGCCACTGATAATATCATCAGGCGTCAGCACTTTGGCATCGGACTTAATCGTGGGCTGGTGGCGTTGGGTGTTGCGCCCCATGCCATCAGTGCGCCAATGGCTGCCGGTGGCCACAAAGACGTGTTCGACACCAAGTTCTGTGACCTGATCGCCATTAAGCCTGCTGTCAGTGAACAACTGGACGTTGCCGCGCTGCTTTAGGTCATTCAGGCGATAGTCGACGACGCGCGACCAAGCCGCGAGGCCGGGAAGTTTGCTTTCCTTTGCAACACGTCCACCAAATTCAGCTGAGGCTTCGGCCAAGGTCACCTGATATCCTCGCCTTGCCAATTGCGTGGCGCATTCAAGACCGGCGGGGCCACCGCCAATAACCAAAGTATCCGCGTTGCTCTTTTTCGGCGCAATGATCTCGGGGTGCCAACCGCGGCGCCATTCCTCACCCATGGTCGGGTTTTGAGTGCAGCGGATCGGGATGCCCAGATTGTCAGATGAGACGCAGATATTACAGCCGATGCATTCGCGGATTTCGTCAATGCGGCCCTCTTCAATCTTTTTGGGAATGAATGGGTCCGCGATGGAAGGTCGCGCCGCTCCGATAAGGTCGACAATTCCCTTTTTGACCATCGACAGCATCATATCGGGGGACGTCAGGCGACCGACACCAACCACAGGTTTCCGTGTGATCTGTTTGACGTGCGACAGAAACGCGTTCTGATAGCCATCCTCCGGTTGAAAGCGGGTTGTGGCACTGTCATTGGACCAGTCGGCAACGTTCACATCCCATAGGTCAGGAAGATCGGCCAAAAGCTCGACCACGGCACGGCCTTCTTCTGAAGCCTGCATGCCGTCAGCGCCCACCATCTCATCAATGGCAAAACGGAGCGCCACAGCGCAGCTGTCACCTACAGCTTCGTGGGTGTCTTCCAGTAGTTCGCGTGTCAGGCGCACACGATTTTCGAGCGACCCGCCATATTCATCACTACGCTGGTTCATATGCGGCAGCATGAAATGTTGCGCCAAAGTCATGTTGTGTCCGGCATAGACGTAAATGATGTCAAATCCGGCATCTTTTGCGCGCAGGGCGGCCTCGCGGTGCCAGCGGCGGAACTCGCGAATATCAGCTTTATCCATGGCCTGCGCCTGCTTGGGATGCGTCGTATCGACGGACATCTCAGAAGGTGCAAGGACCGGAGCCCGGGTCAGCAGGTTCTGCGCATGGTTGCCATTGTGCACCAGCTGGATAGCTGCCAGCGCCCCATGCGCATGTACCGCATCCGTCATCAGCCGCAACGCGGGCACATCGCGCCCGTCCCACAGCCGCCCCTCGGCATAAGGAGATAAGTCTGAGGTTGGGTGGATTTCGGTCTCCTGATTGGAAACCACCGCCCACCCGCCTTCGGCCTTCATCCCACGAACGGCGGCATCCGCCCGCGGTCGCACATGCCCCAGCCCGGTGCAATGCGGCACCTGATAGAAGCGATTTCTGGCTGTGACTGGTCCGATCTGAACCGGTTCGAAAAGCAGAGCATATGGGTTCGCGTTCGACATGTTCACGCGTTTTCCTGTATCTGGGATCCGGAGCCGTAAGGCCCCGGAAATGTGGTTGTGTTAGAAGCCGGCTTTGATCCGTTCAAATTCTGCCAGCATTTTCGCCTCAAGCTCGGGATTTACCGCATCAAAGAACAAACTGCCTTCGAAGAAGCTTTTTGGGTCAGCAAAACCATAGGCTTCGATGTTGGCCTGATCGGCAACTTCGAACGCTTTTGCGTTGGAATGTGGGTAGCCCCAGTTGTCGATGATGTACTGACCGCTGGCAGGGTCAGTGAGCGCGTTCAACAGATCGTAGACCTGATCGACCGGAGTCGTGGAAGACTTCAGATGCACGTAGCCGCACGCCCAAGTCGCGATGCCCTTATCGACATCACGCATCATCGCGGCAGGCACTTCGTTCCAGATCAGGTTCAGTTCTGACTGGTTCCAGGCCCAACCCAATTCGATCTCACCGCTGGTCATGGCCTGATCAAATTGACCCGCATCGGACCAGTAAAAGCGCATGTTCGGGTGGATCGAGCGCAGGAAATCAGATGCTTCCTTGAACTGCTCGTCGCTCAGATTGGTGTAATCGTCGGCGTTTCCAGTGGCCAGCGCAGCCAGGGCGTACGCAGATGACGCGGCATCCGGGACGGCGATCTTGCCTGCATAAGCCGGGTCCGCCAGCATTTGCAGCGAGATATCGTCGCCTGAGATTTTGTCGGTGCGATAGATAAGGCCCGTGTTCCCCCACTCGAACGGCAACATGTAAAGCTTGCCGTCTAGGACGATGGCGTCGACCTCCTTGATCTCGGGCAGAACATCGGCCCAGTTGGTCAGTTTGCTTTCATCCAGCGGCTGGATCAGGTCGGCTGCGACCCATTTCCGGACCGCGTCAGAACAAGGATGCGCCAGATCCGCCGTGAAACCCGAACTCAGTTTCGTAAAGGCTTCTTCCTGACTTCCGAAATAGGAATAGCTTGGTGCCTCATTCCCGTATTTTTCCATGTAGCTGGCAAAGAACCCGGGATCTTCATATCCCGACCAGTCAAAAACCGTCAGATCGGCGCCACCTGCTATGGCACTTCCCGTACTTATCGCCGTCGCACATGCGAAGGCCGCAATTCCCTGAAGTCTCATTTTATCCTCCCACTATTTTACTTTGTGTCTGTACCTAGATCGATCACGCTTGCCCCCTGAAGCCCCAGCCAAACTGCGTCGCCGCGTTTGAAATCGACCGTGTGAAAATAGTTTGGAACTGAGACCGAGATTGGTTTCTCAGCTCCCGCCACCTGAATGTGGTAGTGAATGTTCTCGCCATAGAATGCGACGTTGCTGACAGTGCCCTGAACTGTTGATGGATAGTCTTCGGGCTTTTCAGCAGCGATTTCCAATTGTTCCGGGCGAATACCGATGTTCATGTCTTTAGAGCTGGTCGCAACGTTGGGGTTTCTCTCAATCTCAATCCGCCCGAAGGCGGCTGCATCGATCGACAACATATCGCCGGTTTCACCCAACAACTGGGCAGGCAGTATGTTCATTTCACCGATGAAACTGGCCACTTGCTGATCACAAGGACGGGCATAAAGCGTGGTTGGTGTGTCCACCTGCTTGAGCCGTCCGTCGAACATCACACCGATGCGGTCGGACATGGTCATCGCCTCATATTGGTCGTGTGTGACCATCACGAAAGTGATGCCAAGCGATTGCTGCAGGTTGCGCATTTCAAACTGCATCTGTTCGCGCAATTTCTTGTCGAGAGCGGACAAGGGCTCGTCCAGCAACAACACTTTGGGTCGCATGATCAGCGCCCGGGCGAGCGCTACCCTTTGCCGCTGCCCACCCGACAACTCACTTGCGCCGCGCTCCTGAAGACCTCCAAGCTCGACCATTTCTAGCGCTTCGGATACGCGCTGGTCGATCTCTGCCTTGGGGGCCTTGCCCCGTAATCCATAGGCCACGTTGTTCCCGACGTTCAGGTGCGGGAAGATGGCGTAACTTTGAAAGACCATGTTTGTTGGGCGGTTGTTGGCCGGGACACCTTCCATATCCTGACCATCGATCAGCACAGTGCCCTCGGTCGGTTCTTGGAAACCCGCGATCATCCGCAACACCGTGGTCTTGCCGCATCCCGATGGACCGAGGAGTGAGAAAAACTCACCCTCTTTGAGATCGAGATCGATCCCGCTGGCCGCCAGGAATGTGCCATAGCGCTTTTCGACGCCCCTGAGTTCTATGATGTTTCTGTCTGTCATCGGACCTCTGATGCGGATGAGCGGCGCCGGAAATACTCGGCCAATACCAAAAGCAGAACCGAGGTAAGCAGCAGGATAGAGCCCAAGGCCAAAACGTTTGGAAGCTTGGCCGGGAAACGAATTTGGCTCCAAATATAGACCGGCAGGGTTGGTTGGTTGCCGGACAGGAAAAAGGCTAGGACGAACTCATCGAAGCTGACCGTGAACGTGACCAGCATGCTAGCTATGATACCTGGGGAAACAACCGGAAGCGTCACGCGGCGGAAGGTTTCAAACACACCGACACCCAGATCGTAAGATGCCTCCTCCAGCGACGCGTCGAAGTCATCGAACGCGGACTTCAAGATCGAAACGGAAAATGGCAAGGCGAGGAACGTATGGCCCAGAACAACGGTCAGCAGAGATGGCTTGAGGCCGAGAAACAGAAACAGAACCAGCATTGACGAAGCTACGATAATGCCCGGAATAACCAAAGGCAGCATCACCAGTCCTTCAGCTGCACGCTGACCCCGAAAACGATAGCGAACAAAGGCGCGCGCAGCGAACAGCCCCATAGCGGTGGATAGAAGTGCGACGACCGTGCCGACACCCAGCGAATTCCAAAGGGCCTGAATCAACGTATCCTGCTCGCCCAGCTTCCGATACCAGTCCAGCGTCCAGCCCTTGATCGGAAAGGCAACAATTGTACCGCTGTTGAACGAGAACAAAGGTAGGAAAAGAACCGGCAGGTACAGAAAAACCAAATACAGAAAAGCATAGGCTGTCAGGGTCGAGGGGCGCTTCATCTGATCCTCCTCCCAAGCTGGGTGGCGGTAATGACAAACACGATGGCGACGAAGCCGACCGACAGCATCGCGATCAGCGAAAGTGTGGCGCCGAGAGGCCAGTTGTTGGCGGCCCCGAACTGCACCTGAATAAGATTGGCAATCATCTTCCCGTCCGATCCGCCGACCAGTGCGGGCGTTACGTAGTCGCCGACAGTCGGAATGAAGATGATCAGGCAAGCAGCAATGATCCCCGGGATCGTCAGCGGCAGCGTCACCCGCATGAAGCGTTGCAAAGGACTGTTGCCGAGGTCTGTGGCGGCCTCCAACAGGCTTGGATCGATCTTCTGCAACGAGACATAGATCGGCAGGATCGCAAAAGGTGCCCAGGCATGAGCAAGCGTCAGCACAACGGCGAATTCATTATAGAGCAAGAAGTCGAGCGGTTCGTCGATCAGACCAAGCATCAGCAGTGCAGAATTCATCACCCCGTTGAACCCAAGGATGAGTTTCCAGGCAAATACGCGCAGCAGATAGCTGGACCAGAACGGAATGGTGATGAGCAGAAGCCAGATAGTCTTTTTCCGGGCCTTCATCGCGATGAAGTAGGCGATGGGATAGGCCAATGCGACAGTGACCACCGTAACTGCTCCGGCAATCCAGATCGACCTTAGCATTAAGTGTCGAACCAGCGGATCAGCAAGCGCGTCGCTATAGTTTTTCAACGTCGGTGTCTTGTCGAGCGTTACGTAGGTTTGGGTCCAGAACGAATAGGCGATCAGGATCACCAAAGGCGCCGCCACCAGAAAGCCCACGTATGCCGTGGCTGGTGCGCTGAGGGTATAACCCCGGGACGCTTCGCTACGAAAAATCACCCTATCTCCCATCTCGGTACTTACGAGTCTCTAATGGACGATCGTCCATTTAATGTTGCGCCAGAAAGGCCTTTCGTGTCAATCTTCCTGTGAGCCGCCCACATGAGAAGACCCTAAGCTTATGGAATCATTTAATAGAGTGACAGAACCCAAAGGAAGAAAGCGTAGTTCGAAGCGCGATCCGGAAGCCAACAGGCAGCTTCTGATCAAGGCTACACTGGATACTATTGCTGATATTGGAGTTACCGATACCTCGGTCAGTCGCATCTGCGAGCGCTCCGGTCTGTCGCGCGGAATGATCCATTTGCATTTCGGGGGGAAGGACAATTTACTGACGGCAGCGGCCCAGCATTTCAGTACCGAGTATTATGCCGAGATGGACAGATTGACCGATCTGGGCTCGGATGCATCACCCGAAGACCGAGTGATGGCTGTGATTGAGGCCGATCTGTCTGAAGCCTTACTCAATCCACGAACAACGAAAATCTGGCATGCATTCCGCGGCATCGCGAGCTCACACCCAGGTATTGCCCGTTACAGTAGCACTCAGGACCCTAAACTCGTCGAGACTTTGCGACTTGCGTTCATGGAGATAGCCCAACAAAACGGACATGATCCGAACTTGGTGGATGATGCCACCAGCGGAACGCTGGCCTTGCTGGAAGGTATGTGGGTAAATTACCTTACCGATGTGCAGATTTTTTCGCGACAACGCTCTGCTGAACTTATTCGAAGGTTTTTAGGCGGACTTTTTCCCGGCAAATTCGTGTTATGAGCCTTAGCGACGCTCAGATTTGACTTAGAGACAAAGCCTTTTTTTCGAAAACCGACGACTGGCAGTGGTGAGACCCCTACCAACCAAGTGGCACCCAGCCTGCGCTTGATGAAACTCGACGCCCGCTTTGCGCTGGAGAAATGTTGCATGTGCACCAACAACCAATACATACCTTCTGCTCAATAACCCGACAATGCCATCCAATAAACGTCGGTATGACCTATGGGTCGTTTTTTTGAGAGAACTACGTGCCATACCACCCATTTTTTTTGCCGAATTTGAAAAGCCTGGTGCTGATTAACTATGTTCTCGGATCCAGGCCGTTTACTCTCATTTTTCGTTGTTGTTGTTTGCGTTGTTGCCTTGAAGATAGTTGAATGGGGTCATCGCAACTGCCTAAACAACTTTGCGACAGATCCGCAAAAGACCCACAACATGACAAAACCCCAGCATGTCTCACCGACGTCTGATCGTTTTCTCTATTACGTCGTAGGGCAATTCACGCTCATCATAAACACCGATAAAAATACCGACATCAGCCGCACTCCCGCCTCGCTTCTTCATCAACGTTTCATTTGAAACTGTTGTACGTTGCGATGGACGGCGCGCCCATTCTGACAAGCGCTTCATGAACATGTTGATCACCTCGGCATGGCCCAAGTCGGCACCGAGATCATTCAACTCTTTAGGGTCGTTTTTCAGGTCGAACAATAACGGGCGAAACCCACCATCGGCAAAGATGAATTTCCAATCCTTGTCCGCCAGCATGAACAGGCGTGCTTGTTTGGGGTCAAGGCCCAGAGCCGCGGCTTCGGGCGTGGCAGAATAATCATATTCGCTAACCACATACTCGCGCCATGCCTTGGGGTTTTGACCATACAGTAACGGCAGTAGCGAGCCGCCTTCGATAACGTGATCCGGGACATCGCTACCTGCCAGATCAACAAATGTTGCCGCCAGATCAATACTTTCGACCAGTGCGCTACAAACAGTGCCGCGTGTTGCGTCTGCTTCTGGTGACGGGTCATAGATGATCAGTGGAACGCGCACCGACGGATCATGGAAGAGATCCTTTTCACCCATCCAATGATCACCGAGGTAGTCCCCATGGTCGGAGGTCACGACGATCATCGTGTCTTCCATGTGGCCACTCTCTTCTAGCCAATTGAACAGGCGACCCATCTGATCATCAGCCTGTTTGATCAGCCCCATATAGGCGGGTATCACCTTTTCACGCACACCCGGCTTGCTAAAGGTTTGGCCAATTTCGTTCTGCATGAATTGATCATAGACAGGGTGAGGATTATGTAACTCGCCATCCGAGCGAACCACTGGCAAAACATCTTGCGTCCCGTACATGTCATGATACGGCGCTGGAACAATGTAAGGCCAGTGCGGCTTGATATAGGACAGGTGGCACATCCATGGCCCAGCGGAATTTGCATCCTGCGTTTTAATAAATTCAATCGCCTGTCCCGTCAGCCACGGCGTTTCGCTATCTTCTTCTTTGATGTTTGCAGGCTTATCAGCGTGCCGCATAAACCAACCCGAAGCGACACCACCATCTTCATCAACCCCGGCATTGGCATTGTGCTGCCAGGGGTTTTCAGCCTCATACCCCTGCCCTTTCAGATACTCATTATAAGGCGAACGTCTTTTGTCATAAAAGCCTTGCGGCCCCTCACCCCATAAGCCGTCATCACGGAGGAAGACATCAAAACCACATTCCGCGACACGTGCTCCGATAACGCCATCGCGCGAAATGCCCAGACGATCCATCCCTGCCTGATCCACGCTCATATGCGTCTTTCCGATCAACCAACTATCCATCCCACGTTCGCGCAGATGATCGCCCAGAGTGACCTCTCCAACCTTGAGCGGAAAATTATTCCAGGCAGCGCCGTGACTGTGTACGTAACGCCCTGTGTAAAAGCTCATTCTTGAGGCCCCGCAGATGGGCGATTGAACATAACAATGGGAAAACCGCACTCCCTTGGCAGCAAGCGCATCCAAATGGGGGGTGTTCAAACTCGGATGTCCGGTGCAGCTCAGGTAGTCGTACCGAAGCTGATCGAACATGATAAACAGGATGTTTTTGGCTTTTCTGGTCATGTCGCCTTAACCACCCCGTCATTCATCCATTTGTCGAACTGTTTGAGTACCGCTTCGCAGAAGGCGTCGTCATTGATATGGGCGTCAATTTCCGTAGTTGATGCAACCGCAGGCATCACGTTGCGAGCCTCGTCAACCATTTCGGCAAGCGCTTCCCGGTCATGCGCTTCCTGACCTTCGCGATCCCATTCCTCAACACCGCCGGTGGGCAGGAAAAAATGGGTTGGGCCGGTAGCCTGTTTCAGACGACCAGCCATTTCCCGAATAGCGGCCCGTCGCTCTTTTGCACTAAACACCGCACTTTTGATCAGGCGATTATGTTCATGGAACGGGCGGTCGGCATATTGGTCGGGAATGTCCTGCCAACCAGCAAAATCCAAAAGATCCAGCGCGCCTGGCGCCACCATTTGCGGCACGCCCACGCGCCCGGCATTTGTCAGCCGGTCACGCCCCGAGGACACCAGCGAACCTGCGAGCATGTTGGCAAATTCCTGCATGCAGAAATCCATTACACAACAGAACGCGCCCTCACCCGCAAGCTTCTCAAATGCCATACCGCCCATACCCGTTGAATGGAACACGGCCACTTCGTATCCCCGTTCTTCCAAAGCAGGTTTCAAAGTTTTCATATAACGCAGGCAGGATGAGCCCAACGAAGTCATCCCGATCATCGGGCGATCGCGCTGAGGGCGTTGAACCGCGCGGGCTGCGCCCAAAACAGCGCCTGCGGCCTGACTTAGCGATGAGCGGCAAACCGAGTTCATACCATAAAGCCCGCCCGCCCACAGGATCATCTGAATATCCGGCGCCAAACGGTGCGGCGGAATCAGCGGTGAAAAACTGACGGTGGAGACGATATATTTCGGCACACCCATTGGCAAAGCCTGCGCACAATCCAGCGCCAGATCGGTCCCCATTGTGCCACCAGTTGCGAGCATCCCATCAAATTTGCCGTCGGCGTAGACCTGTGCCACAAGCGTTGCTGCGCCCTGCGACATCACGCGAAAAGCCTTGTTTTCGTCACCGAGCGCGATCACCTCTTCTATGGTCATACCACCGGCCGCGGCCACATCATGTTTGGAAATGTCTGTGGGCGTGGTTGGATCCCCAAGAACCGAGACGTCCATGGTCAGCACGTTGCCACCCTGCGCAGTGATGCATTCTTCGATGTATCGCATCTCGGGGTCTTTGGTGTCATAGGTGCCTATCAGCAAGATAGTCTTTTCGCCCATGGTAATCTTCTCCTTGCAGGCTATCGTCTTACAGCTGAATCCAGGCTGTTTTCAGATCGAAATACTTTTCCATTGCATGCATAGACTTGTCGTGGCCGTTGCCCGACTGTTTTACACCACCTAAAGGCACAGTGGCGTCAGCACCGCCGTAAGTATTGACGTGAACGACGCCAGAGCGGATGCCCGCCACCATGCGATGTGCACGGCTCAGGTTTGCAGTCCACACGCCCGAGGCCAATCCATAAACGCTGTCATTTGCCAGGCGCAGTGCCTCATCTTCGTCCCTGAACGGTGTCACGGCCAGAACCGGACCAAAGACCTCATTGCGGAAAAGATTGTCGGTGGGTTTGACCCCGTTCATTACAGTGGGTGCCATATAATAACCGCCCGTTTCCGTCAGAATTCGGTCACCGCCGGCACGGCGCTCAGCACCTTCCGCTTCGGCTTGGGCGACAAAATCCAGATTGCTTTTCAATTCCGGCAATGAGTGCACTGCCCCGATCTGTGTGTTCAAATCCAGCGGGTCGCCGACGCGGAAAGCTTGCGCGTGTTTGACAATCTCGGCGACGAAGTCTTCATGAATATCCTCCTGAACGAGCAAGCGCGATCCCGCGACGCAAATCTGACCTGAATTTCGGAAAATACCTGCGGCGGAGACCTTGGCCGCCTGCGCGAGATCCGGGGCGTCGTTGAACACGATGTTCGGGGACTTTCCGCCAAGCTCCAAGTAGCAGCGTTTCAAGTTCGAGCGCGCGGAATATTCCAGAAGCCGCCGCCCTGTCGCACCCGAACCAGTAAAAACCATGATGTCAACATCCATCGACAGGGCCAGTGTTTCACCAACCACGCTGCCTTTGCCTGTGACAACGTTCAGGACACCGTCCGGCACACCTGCCTCAAGCGCCAATTCGGCTAATCGCAAAAGTGATAGCGAGGCCGATTCCGCAGGTTTCAACACCACCGAGTTGCCCGCCGCCAGCGCCGGCGCGATCTTCCACGCACCGATCATCATCGGCATGTTCCAAGGCACAATCGCCCCGACAACGCCGACAGGCGCGTGGTGCACGAGACCCAGCACATTTTCAGCTGTGGGCGCAATCTGACCATAGATCTTGTCTATGGCCTCGCCATAATAGCGGAACGTGCCCGCAGCCGACATCGGCTCGGCCTTCATGGCCATGTTGATCTCAGTGCCGTTGTCCCGCACGCCCAGAACGGCCAGTTCCAAAGCGTGTTCTTCAATCAGATCGGCCAGTTTCAACAACACCTTCTTGCGTACAGAAGGTGCAGCCCGCGACCAGCGTCCGTCTTCAAACGCCGTGCGGGCCGCCGCAATAGCCCGCTCCATATCCTCGGGGGTGCCCTCGGCAATTTGCGTTAGAACCTGACCGTCAATTGGAGAAATGACATCCAGTTGCCCTCCTGCCACTGCAGCCTCGTGACGCCCATCAATCAGAAGGCTCCGTGCCGGTACGGGCTGACCACGTAGCGTATCTATAGCAAGTTGATCCATAGGTCGCTTATCCTTGCTGGTTCGGATTATCGGAATCCACGGGTTGCATCGTAGGTTCCGGCCGCAGTTTGTATTTGAATTCGAAATAAAGCGTTCGGCAGTGCAGGATCATGATCAGAACGATCAGGCCAAACAGAATGGCCGCGATAGGCCGGTCAATGAAATCGAGCGGCGTTTTGACCCTTGCCATTGCGCTGCGCAGCTTGGTTTCCATGATGCCGCCAAGAACCATGCCCAAAATGATTGGAACAATCGGCAGGTCCAGCCGTTTGAGAATCAGCCCAAAGACCCCAAACCCGGCTGCAATGGCGCAATCGGTGATCGAGTTGCGCAGGCTGTAAACTCCCACGAAGGCAAGTATCAGGATCATGACACCAAGGAACCGGGTCGGGATCTGGATAATCTTCAGCAGCAGATTCGTAGAAAACAGCAGGAACACTAGAACGATCACGTTAAGCAGGATCAGCGCCATATACAGGGCCAATACGAAATCCATCTGATTTTCGAACAGCTGCGGTCCGGGGATCACGTTGTGGACATAAAACACCGACAGCATCATCGCCGTCAGTGCCTCGCCGGGAATACCCAGAGCCAGCAGAGGAATCATTGCAGCGCCCGGAACCGCGTTGTTAGCTGCCTCGGACGCCACAAGGCCCTCGGGTGAGCCATCACCAAACTTTTCTGGATTCTTTGACGTCTTTTGAGCATAGGTGTAGGATAAAAATTGCGATGTAAACTCGCCCGTGCCCGGCACCATGCCCATGAAAACACCGATACTTGAGGACACGGTAGCAACGCGTTTCACGCCCAGAAGTTCTTTGAGGCCGGCAGAGATATTGCCACTTACATGGGTGTCGCCTGGCGCGTGGTTCTTTTCCAATAGCAGCAGAAATGCCTGGCTAATCGCAAACAGACCCAGCACGACCACAATGAGATCAATACCCGAAGCCAGCCAACTTTGATCAAAGGTGAACCGGCGAGTGTATTTCACGGGCTCCAGCCCGACCGAATTCAGGAAAATGCCAAATGCCGCCAGCATACCAGCGGCAAAGATCTGCCCCCGATGGGCCAGCACAACCAGAATGATGCCCAATAGCGCGGCCAGGAAAATCTCGCGGCTGCCGAAATGTGGGGCAACAAGGGCCAGAACCGGTGACAAAACCATCAGACAGATGATCGCAAAAACGCCGCCGAAGAACGAGGCCGAATACGCCAGAGACAGCGCACGGTGGCCCTGCCCCCGTTTGGTCATGGGATATCCGTCATAAGTGGTCAGCGCGTTCACCGCTGTGCCGGGGGCGTTGATCAGAATCGCGGGAATGGCTCCGCCATACATGGACGAGCCGTAGATACCCAATAACAGGGTTAGTCCTACGATGGGCTCGAACGCAAAGGTGGCAGGCAACAGGATTGCGATGGCCACCGCCGCACCCACGCCGGGCAATGCACCGATGATGACGCCGCCGATCGAACCGATCAGCAGGGCCACGATTACCTGCCATTGTAGCAGGATTGAAATACCGGAAAGAAGCGTTTCCATAGTGGCCCCTTACAGATAGGTCAGCGCAAAGGCGCGCACGGAATCCGGAAGGTACTCATAGACCGCTCCGGCGGGGATTTTGACCTGAAGAAAGCCACGGAAAACGATGGTGACGACGAAGCCGAACAACGCAGCTATTCCGATAGCATTTGCACCACGAAACCCTACACGAAGGGTCAGGAAGACTGCGAACAACATGGTTGAGGGCAGATATCCCAGCTGCGGAACCACCAGCACATAGATCAGGAAATAGGCAACATATTCGAACGACCGAACCCAGAACCCGACCTCGGTCCAGCGGCCGCTGATCCGGTCTGACAAGGCCGAGCTAAGCCAATGCAGAAACCCGAACACCACCATGCACCAGATTGCAATTGTGGGCCAAAGACCCGGCTGCGCGAACCATTTGGTTCGTTTGACGACCTTGGTCTGATCACCCAGCTGGGACAACAGAAACACCGCGAATGCCAGAAACAGTACGGCGAAAACGACATCGCCGGGTCGGCGATATCTCTTGAACATGTCCTGTAAAGTCTTTGCAATCATCGTTTCCTCCCAACCTGAAAGAGGCGTGAGGCTGTGCCCCACGCCCGATCTGGATCTTACTCGCCCAGAATTTCTTCAATCTTAGCGAAAGAGGATTTGTCTTGCTCAATCTGAGCATTGGATGCGTCTGGGTCCTGCCAGTAGATCAAAGCACCGGTTTCCTCAGCAAGCTGCTTGGCCTTGTCCGACTGCACCGCCTTTTGTGCTGCTGCGGTGATTTTTTCGCGTGCCTCGGGTGGAGTATCCTTGTGAACGAACAGGCCGTTCCACAATGCCAGCGGCAGATCCGGGTTGAGCTCGACGATCGTCGGCGTATCGGGGATCAGCGAAATCCGCTCGCCACCAATGCTCGCCAGAATGTTCACGTCATCCAGGCAAGGTAGAACAAGTTGCAACGTGGTGTTGATGACGTCCACGTCACCCGATGCCAGCGTGTTGCAATCCAACGCGTCAAAGGCTGCTTCACTTGCAAAATCAAATCCGCTGCTTACTGCAGCAGCAAAGGTGACCTGCGTGGGCGGCAAGACCGAGCCGAAATGACCAAGCGCCAAATCGTTATCCTTGCCGTGTTCCGCCAGTTCTTCCCAGTTCGAGAACGGCGCATCCTTGCTGGATGCGATTACGAATGGGTAAGTCAGAAAAATACCGATCGGATCGAACGGGTTCGGGTTCAGTTCAGGGATACCGATTTCCGGTCCAATGACGGGAACGCCAATGACGAAAGAACCAATAGTGTATCCGTCCGCCGGGGCGGTGGCGACTTCGACTGCACCTGGGAACGGACCGCCGCCGCCGCCGGGCTTGTTCACGACCGCGGCCGGGACGTCGTACATGGCTTGAAATTCGTCCGCGATCATTCGCGTCAGCACGTCCTCAAGATCGCCCGGAGGCCATGGAACCACGAAGGTTACCGGCTTCTCTGGATATTCTGCCAGTGCAGCGGTTGCTGACGCTACAAATGCGGCGGTTGCTAGAAATTTCTTCATTGACACCTCCCGTTAGTGGTTCAATAAATGAACCGCGTTAACAATAATAATGTTGCGTTGTTAAGTTAATTCTGTCAAGTATTACCTGACCGGGAGGAGGCAAAACACATGGGCACCGCACTTAATGCCTTGAAAATGCTAGAGTACTTTTCAAGCTCTCAGCCGGAAATCGGGCTGAGTCACATTGCGCGCCTGGCTGGTTTGAACAAGGCGACCGCCCTCCGCCACTTACGAGCACTGGAAGAGTTCGGCCTGATCGAGCAGAATCCGCAGACGAAATCATATGCCATCGGACCAGCTGCTCTACGGTTGGCCGCCCTGCGCGAAATCGCCAAGCCCGGCCTTGATGGTGCACGCCAGAAAATGCAGGCCGCGATGCATGAGGTTGGCGAAAGCCTGCACCTTACCCTGCTTGAGAAAGACACTCTACAAACCGCGTTGGTGGTTGAAACCACGCAGCACAGCGTTCGCGTAAGTCTCGACCCTAGCGAAATTATTCCGGTCAACGCGACTGCTTCGGGATTATGCATGCTGAGCTTCGGTCCCGCTTTCCTTCTGGAACGCTTGGAATACGACACACTCACCCGATTTACCGAGGCAACAATGACGGACCCAGAGATTATCCGTGACCGGGTTGCACAAATCGGTCAGGCGGGCTGGGCCAATAGTAATGGCAGCTTTGAAGATGGTGTCTTCGGATATGCGGCGCCTATCTTCGGTATTGATCAGATCGCGATTGGAACCATTGCGATTGCCGTTCCCGAAATTCGTGCAACCCGCGCGCGGCAGCCGCTGATTTTGACCTCACTCCACACGCTTTCGAAAGAACTGACCGCAAACTTTGGCGGCCAGATGCCCGAAACTTTTCCAACCGAATTCCACCCATGATTGACGGGCGGACTTAATCTCCGGAGACACGCTACATGAAAGACTCCAACTTTCTGAAGGAAAACAACGCCCGACATTTCTGGCAACCAATGGCGCACCCGGCCGACAGCCAGAAAAACCCGCCGACCATTCTGACCGGAGGTGAAGGGGTCAGCATCATTGATGTAGATGGTCACAAGGCGCTGGATGCAGTGGGTGGCTTATGGAACGTCAATCTGGGCTATTCGTGTGATCCGATAAAGCAGGCCATCACCGATCAACTGAACGCGCTGCCCTATTATTCAACCTTTCGCGGCACAAGCAACGACAAGGCGATCGAATTGTCTTATGAGCTGGCGCAGTTCTTTGCGCCTGACGGATTGACCCGTGCATTCTTTACTTCGGGTGGATCGGATTCGGTTGAGATCGCGCTGAAACTTGCACGTCAGTTTCACAAAGTTCAAGGCGAGGCTGGCCGTACCAAGTTCATCAGCCTGAAACAGGGCTATCACGGCACCCACTTCGCGGCTGCCTCGGTCAATGGCAATCAGAAGTTCCGTGCGGCTTATGAGCCGATGATGCCGGGCTGTTTCCACGTGCCCGCGCCCTGGACCTATCGCAATCCGTTCGATGAGACGGACCCCGAGCGTCTTGCGCAGCTTTGCGTAAAAGCGCTGGAGGCCGAAATCGCATTCCAGGGTGCAAACACCGTCGCCGCATTTATTATGGAGCCAATCTTGGGCGCAGGCGGAGTGATCCCGCCGCACAAGGGCTTTATGCCCATGGTGCGTGAGGTCTGCTCAAAGCACGGAATTCTGTTAATTTCGGACGAAATCATTACTGCCTTTGGGCGTACAGGCAGCGAAAGTGGCGCGAGACATTGGGGGGTGCAGCCCGATATCATGACAACGGCCAAAGCCATCACAAACGGCTATTTCCCATTCGGCGCGGCAATGATCTCTGGCGCGGTTGCGGAGGTGTTCGAAAGCGACACTACCGGCAGAGCTTCTGTCGATCAGGGCTACACCTATTCCGGGCACCCGGTTGGCGCGGCCGCAGCCTTGGCCACTCTTGCCGAGATCAACCGCCTGCGAGTTTGGGAAAACGCAGCTGCACGGGGGGATGAGATGTTTGCCGGGTTGAAAAAACTGGCCGAGAAATATGACGTAGTCGGTGACGTGCGAGGGGGTGAAGGTCTAATGTGCGCGCTCGAGCTGGTTTCGGACCGTGCGACCAAGGCGCCAATTGCCAAACATCTTCCGCTGCAGGTTCAAAAAGCAACTTATGAAGATGGCGTTATGGTCCGTGTATCTGGAAACAACATCATATTGTCTCCGCCGCTGGTCATCACGTCTGATGACGTAGCCAAGATCCTGTCAGCCCTGGATACAGGACTAGCGAGACTGTAGTGATCACGCTGGCCCCGGTCTTCAAGGTCGGGGTCAAACCTTTACGGCCTGCAGTTCCTCAAGTAGATCCAGTAGGTTGTCGATTTTTTCCTGCCCCATTTGCGCCTCGATCGTATTGTGAATCGCCAGCGAGGTCGCAAGGTTCTCTTCAAGAATTTGACGCCCCTCATCGGTGATCTTCACCATGGTGCGGCGCTTATCCGTGCTGCCCTGACGGCGGGATATCTGCCCATCAGTCTCCATCGTGCGTAGAATTCGCGTCAGGCTGGGAAGCAAAAGGCAGGCCTCATTTGCAATAGTGCTTTGTTCCACTTCGCCCATTTCGTCCAGAACACGAAGGATACGCCACTTTTGCTCAGTCAGCTGTATCCCCTGCAGCATATCCCGAATTGGGGCCATAACGGTTTCGCGTGCGCGCAGCAGGGCGATCGGAAGAGCGCGAGAGGTTCTCGTGGTATGGCTTTGTCGGTTCATTCCAGCCTTCTAGAACGCCATTTCAGGAATTGCAAAGATTAACAAAGCAAGTTCTTGACGGTCGCGATACAATTTACTAAACATGTTAAGTAGTAAAGGAGAGGTCATGCCACACTTCCACGTCGAATACTCCGGCAATCTGGACGATCGGGTCGACATCGGTGGCTTGTGCGAATGCATACGAGACACCGCTGCGGGGATTGAGGCTTTTCCAATGCCGGGAATTCGCGTCCGCGCCACGCGTGTTGACTATTTTGCCATTGCGGATGGAGATCCCAAGCATGGCTTTGTGGACATCTCAATCCGCCTGCGCGCTGGCCGTCCTGACGACGTTAAGAAGGACGCAACACAGCGTATCTTTGACGCGGTTGAGGCGTATCTGGAACAGGCCTTCTCGAAACACTCTATCGCGCTTTCACTAGAGATGCGTGACATCGACCCAGACCTTTCGCCCAAGACCGGCACAATCCGGAATCATTTGGCTGCGACAAAGCAGGAGACCTGACGCATGAGCGTACTGGATACGAATATCGAGAAACTGGCAGGCTTTCTGGCCCGGTTCAAAGAAACAGGCATCAAGAACCGCATCGCAGGCGAAGACCGGGATGGCGCAGCGGGTGTTTTCCAATCCTCCTCTCCCGTGGATAAATCGGTGATCTGCGACGTTGCGCACGGTACGTCCGACGATATCGACGCGGCGGTCAAAGCGGCCCATGCTGCCTTTACTGAATGGCGCGACATGCCCGCCACCGAACGCCGCCGGATCCTGATAAACGTTGCCGATGCGATCGAAGCCCGGGCAGAAGAAATTGCGCTGTGTGAGTGTTGGGATACGGGTCAGACATTGCGGTTCATGTCCAAGGCGGCGCTGCGCGGTGCCGAGAATTTTCGCTACTTTGCGGATCAAGTCGTGCAGGCTCGCGACGGGCAACACCTGAAATCGCCGACGTTGATGAATATCACCACTCGTGTACCTATCGGCCCGGTTGGCGTGATTACTCCGTGGAACACGCCCTTCATGCTGTCGACTTGGAAAATCGCGCCCGCTCTGGCCGCGGGCTGCACCGTGGTCCACAAACCAGCCGAAGACTCACCTTTATCTGCCCGCCTGTTGGTGGAAATTGCCGAAGAGGCGGGTTTGCCCAAGGGCGTGCTGAATACTGTGAACGGGTTTGGCCCTGATGCCGGTAAGGCGTTGACAGAGCATCCCTTGATCAAAGCCATCGCTTTTGTCGGAGAAAGCCGGACAGGCAGCAGCATCACAAAGCAGGGTGCCGATACGCTCAAGCGGATGCACCTGGAACTGGGCGGTAAGAACCCTGTTATCGTGTTTGATGACGCCGATCTGGACCGGGCTCTGGATGCGGTGATTTTCATGATCTACTCGATCAACGGTGAGCGCTGCACCTCGTCCTCGCGGCTGCTGGTGCAGGACACTATCAAGGAAGAGTTCGAGGCCAAACTGGTCGAGCGTGTGAACAACATCAAGGTCGGGCACCCCCTGGACCCTGCGACAGAGATCGGCCCGCTGGTCACTGAGGAGCATTACAACAAGGTGACCTCATACTTTGACATCGCAAAAGAGGATGGTGCGACCGTCGCGGCCGGTGGGGTCAAGGTTGGTGATGGCGGATTTTTCGTACGCCCGACATTGTTTACCAATGCCAACAACGACATGCGCATCGCGCGAGAGGAAATATTTGGCCCCGTGCTAACTTCCATTCCCTTCTCGACCGAAGAAGAAGCGCTGCAAATCGCCAATGACACGCCCTATGGGTTAACCGGCTATGTCTGGACCAACGACCTTACACGCGCCCTGCGCTTTACCGATAGGTTGGAAGCTGGGATGATCTGGGTGAACTCGGAAAATGTTCGTCACCTGCCCACGCCTTTTGGCGGAGTGAAGGCGTCAGGTATCGGTCGCGACGGCGGTGATTGGAGCTTTGACTTCTATATGGAGCAGAAACACGTGGGCTTTGCCACTGGTCAGCACAAGATTATGCAGTTGGGAAAGTAACGCCTCTCGAGCGACGTCTGGACAAGGTGCCGCTCGTAAAAAGATAAGATACGCGCGCACATCTATGGTCCATGAACTCTTTGAGAGTCGGACCAAATGACGTCTGGTCGTCCGCTCTCCCTAACAAAGCGGTCAGACGCCACCTTAAGTGAGGAGGAACTGACATGGGAAAGATTGTACAGGCTGCTAAGATCACACATGTGCCGAGCATCTGGATGTCCCACACGATGCCGAAATACAAAGGTATCCGGCAACCTGCGATAGATGGTTACGCACGTCTGCGTCAGGACGCGATTGACCGCGAGGTCGACACCTTCATCGTATTCGATACACATTGGATCACCAATCAGGGCTTTCACCTGAACACAAAAGAGCGCCACAAGGGCCGCTTTATTAGCCATGAACTGCCGCACATGCTGGCGGATATGGAGTTCGACTATCGCGGTGATCACGACCTTGGTGAAACCATCCTTGAAGTTCTGAGAGAGCGTGGGGAACGGGCACTGGGTCATTCGCATCCCGACATGGGAATGGAGTACGGTACCCTTTTGCCGATGCATTTTATCAATGACGATGTGAATGCCCGGGTGCTGCCAGTTGCGGTCAACCAGTTCTCGTCCATCGCTGAGAACCGCGTTTGGGGTGAAGCCATCGCCGAAGGCATCCGGCGTTCGAACCGCAATGTTTCTATTCTGGCCTCCGGGTCTCTAAGTCATGACTTCACGCCGAATGAGCGCTCGGTCGAGGGTCTGAACGCAGTGAATGGCGAGTTCAACCGCCAGATGGATATGCGCGTTCTCGAATTGTGGGAACAGGGCCGGTTCGAAGAATTCTTGGACCTTTTGCCTGACTACGCCAAGAAATGTACGGGCGAGTGTGCGATGAACGACACTGCGCTGCTGTTCGGTGCGTTGGGATGGGGCAGTTACAAAGGCGAGATCGACATCTACACCCCGTATTTCGGTAGTTCCGGAACGGGTCAGGCAAATATCAGCTTTTCGGTCTGAGGCCGAGACACGGGAAACCTGCAAATGACAGACTTACGTCTCAACGACCCCACGTTGCTTATTGAAGCGGCACGGGTTGGCTCCAAATGGGTCGGTGCCACTGAGGTATCCACCACTCTGGAAGTGACCAACCCGGCAACTGGTGATCTAATCGGACGAGTCCCCAATCTTGGGGCGGCCGAAACGGCCGAAGCAATCGCCGAAGCGCACCGTGCACAGAAGGGCTGGGCCAAGCTCACAGCAAAGGACCGCAGCCAAATTCTGCGCCGCTGGTATGACCTGATGATCGAAAACCAGGATGATCTTGGCGCTATCCTGACCGCCGAGCAGGGCAAGCCGCTGGCTGAGGCCAAGGGTGAAATCGCTTATGGTGCCAGCTTCATCGAATGGTTCGCTGAAGAGGCCCGCCGCGCCTATGGCGACGTCACCCCCGGCCACGCGCCGGATAAGCGGATCATCACCATCAAACAGCCGATTGGGGTTGTTGCCGCGATCACGCCGTGGAATTTCCCCAATGCCATGATCACGCGAAAGGCGGGACCGGCACTGGCGGCAGGCTGTTCCATGGTGCTCAAACCTGCCAGCCAGACGCCGTTCTCGGCTATCGCGCTGGCAGTTCTGGCCGAGCGAGCCGGGTTGCCTGCGGGATTGTTCTCGGTCATCACCGGATCAGCGCGCGCCATCGGAGGTGAGATGACCTCGAGCAAAATCGTGCAAAAACTGACCTTTACCGGGTCCACCGAAATCGGCGCGATGCTTTATGCGCAATGTGCACCTACGATCAAGAAACTAGGTTTGGAATTGGGCGGCAACGCGCCGTTCATCGTTTTTGACGACGCAGATCTGGACGCGGCAGTCGAAGGGGTAGTGATCGCCAAGTTCCGAAACAACGGCCAGACCTGCGTCTGCGCCAACCGCATCTATGTCCAGTCCGGGGTCTACGACACGTTCGCCGAAAAACTGGCCGCCAAGGTCGCAAAACTGCCGACTGGAAACGGCTTTGACGAGGGCACCGTCTTTGGCCCACTAATCGATCAAGCCGCAGTCGCGAAAGTGTCTGAGCATATCAAAGACGCAACCGCCAAGGGTGCAACAGTCACACTGGGCGGCAAGCCGCACGCCCTTGGCGGCACTTTTTTCGAGCCGACCATCCTGACTGGCGTGACCGCAGACATGGCGGTGGCGACCGAGGAAACCTTCGGCCCAGTCGCGCCTTTGTTCAAATTCGACAGGGAAAGCGAAGTTATCGCAGCCGCCAATGATACCGAATTCGGCCTCGCTTCGTATTTCTATTCGCGCGACATGGCCCGTGTTTGGCGCGTGTCCGAAGCATTGGAATATGGCATGGTCGGGATCAACACCGGCCTGATCTCAACTGCTGAAGCGCCCTTTGGAGGCGTTAAGATGTCAGGTCTGGGGCGCGAGGGATCGCGCCATGGGCTGGATGACTTCATGGAACTCAAATACTTGTGCATGGGTGGCATTGACGCCGCCGAGGAGGCCTGATGCGCTTTGCAACTTTCACCGCAAACGGAGCAACTTTTTTCGGCGCGATCACCAAGGACGGTGCAATTGCGCTAAACGACGCCTTTCCCGATCAGGCCAGCCTTTATGAGGTGATCGCCGCGGGCACGTTTGAACAGTTGACCGAGGCCGCAGCAGGCCGGGAAGTAACCCACAAGGAATTCACTTACGAAATGGTGATGCCGGATGTCCGCCGCATCCTCTGCGTCGGAGTGAACTTTCCCGACCGCAACGCAGAATACAAAGACGGCAGCGAACAACCGAAATACATGTCGTTGTTTCCGCGCTTTGCCAGCGGTTTCACCGGGCACGACCGCCCGCTGATCCGTCCTCCAGAAAACCACACGCTGGATTACGAGGGCGAGGTCGTTATCGTGATTGGCAAATCCGGTCGGCGAATTTCACAGGAAGATGCCTATGACCACATCGCAGCCCTAACCTTGTGTAACGAAGGCACAATTCGCGACTGGGTCCGCCATGCCAAGTTCAACGTCACACAGGGAAAGAACTGGGACAATTCCGGTGCCATCGGTCCGTGGCTAGTGCCATTCACCGACGCGGCCCAGTTGGACGATGCCCGAATTCAGACCCATGTGAATGGTGAGTTGCGCCAGGACGATACGCTGAATCGCATGATGTTCCCGATAAGGCGCGAGATCGAATATATTTCGACCTTCATGACGCTTCTGCCCGGAGACATCATCGTCACCGGCACCCCGACGGGTGCGGGCGCGCGGTTTGAACCACCGAAATACCTGGCTCCGGGTGACGTAGTGGAAATCTCAGTCGAGGGCATTGGAACGCTGCGCAACACAGTCGAGGACGAACAGGTATGACCCCCGAAGATCATGCCCGTGCCGCAGCCGACTTGTTGCAGGCTGAATGTTCGCACGAACAGATTGGCCTTCTGACACTGCGCCATCCCGAAATGGGGATGAGCGACGCCTATGAGGTGCAGAACGCCATCTATCGACAGAAATTGGCCGAAGGGCGCAAGGTGATCGGCTGGAAAATCGGGCTGACCTCAAAAGCGATGCAATATGCGCTGAATATCGACATTCCCGACAGCGGAATTTTGTTCGATGATATGAAGTTCGATCACGGCGAAACCGTTCCTGCGGGCCGGTTCATCCAGCCCCGGATCGAGGCCGAGATTGCTTTTGCCATGAAATCTGCGGTAGGCGGAGAGAACGTCACCCGTGACGACATCATTGCCGCCACGGATTACGTCGCGCCTTCGATTGAAATCCTCGACACGCGTATTCAGCGTGTCGACCCCGCGACCGGACAAACACGTACCGTCTATGACACAATCAGCGACAACGCCGCCAATGCCGGCATCGTGTTGGGCCCCGAACGTCATTCGATAGATGCATTTGATTTGCGTTGGGTCGGGGCACTGACCTTCCGCAATGGTGAGATCGAGGAAACCGGTCTGGGCGCGGGTGTTCTGAACGACCCAGTCGAAAGCGTCGTCTGGCTGGCCCGTCGCATGGCGCAGTACGGCCAGAGCATAGAACCGGGCCAGGTGGTCTTGTCAGGTAGCTTTATTCGACCCGTCGAATGCCCGCCGAGCACCGAAATCCATGCTGATTTCGGACCATTTGGCTCGGTCGATATCAACTTTGCCTAAAGGAGGCCGGGATGCCTGCGCCACTAAACGCTTTCAAGGCCGCGCTGCAGGCTGGTCAGCCGCAGGTCGGCTGCTGGATTGGAATGGCCGACACCTATGCCGCTGAAATCGCGGCCACGTCCCATTTCGACTGGTTGCTTGTTGACGGAGAGCACGCCCCAAACGATCTTCGCTCAATTCTGGAACAGGTGCGGGTCATCGAAGGAAGCGGCAGCCAACCAGTCGCACGTTTGCCGATCGGTGAAACCTGGATGATCAAGCAATACCTCGATGCCGGCGCTCAGAATATTCTGGTACCGATGGTCGAAAGCGGAGATCAAGCACGGGATTTGGTGCGGGCGGTGCGATACCCGCCCCACGGAGTTCGGGGCGTGGGTTCGGCGTTGGCAAGGGCGTCGCGCTTTGCGGCGATCCCGGACTATCTGAAAACGGCTTATGAACAGATCTGCCTGCTTGTTCAGGTGGAAAACCGCGCCGGGTTAGAGGCACTAGACGATATTCTTGCCTCTGACGTTGATGGGGTCTTTCTCGGCCCCTCCGATCTGGCCGCTGACATGGGCCATATCGGTGATGCTGGTCATACAGAAGTGGTAGAGGCTGTGTTGGACGCGATAACTCGGGTAGTCGCCGCAGGCAAATCTGCTGGGATACTTACACTGGATCCGGCCATGCAGCGCAAATGTCTGGATCTGGGGGCAACCTTCCTGGCCACAAACATCGACGTTACTTTGTTCGCGCAGGCGGTGCGCCGGGCCGCCGATGAAGCCTTGGCGTTGCTACCTGACCAAAGCGTTTCGGGTGTTGCCAAAACGGAAGCGGCCAGCAAGTACCTGCAGCAATTGTGCAAGCACTGGTCCCACAAGGCTCAAGTGTCTTTCGACGACAAGCACGGCAGCGTTGTATTTCCGGGTAGAAACCGGCTGACCATGACCGCTGGAGAAACCAGCCTTTCGCTGACGGCTGAAACCGGCCCTCGCGGTGATCTGGGCCGCTGGCAAGACGTCATCGAAGCGCATCTGGTCCGGTTCGCTTTTCGCGAAGACTTCGGCATTGACTGGGCGGGCTGATCCTCGACCAACCCTGAAGACGAAGAAAAGGACCACTCATGTCAGATCCGATTTATGCAATCGGCGATATCCATGGCCAACTGGGGATGCTTGAAGACGCACTGGACCGGATCGCACGGGATGGAGGACCAGACGCCAAGATCGTGTTTCTTGGCGATTATACGGACAGGGGTGCGCAAAGTTGCGGGGTTTTGGATCTGCTGGTCCGAGGGAACGCCGACGGTAAGAACTGGGTCTTTCTACGTGGCAATCATGACCAGATGTGCGCAATGTTTCTGGAGGACTATCCGCGCAATGATGCGCGCCTGCTGGTCGGGTATCACTGGCTTCATCCTCGGATCGGCGGGATCGAAACGCTGCAGTCCTACGGGGTTGAAGCCACCAACGTGGACAGAATCTATCAAGTTCACGCCAAGGCCAAGGAGGCCGTCCCTCAGGCTCATATCGATTTTCTGAACGGGCTAAAGCCGTTCCATCAGGACGACGCATTGCTGTTCGTGCACGCAGGTATTCGACCCGGGGTGAAACTGGATCATCAAGACCACAACGATCTGATATGGATTCGTGAGGAATTCCTGAACCATACAGATCCACATCCATGGTTGGTAGTCCATGGCCACAGCCACGTGGCCGCACCTGAACATCATGGAAACCGTATCAATCTGGATACAGGTGCAGGCTATGGCCACGCCCTTACCACCGCTGTGTTCGAAGGCACCAAATGCTGGGTACTGGATGATGGTGGGCGGAAACTTGTGACTCACTGAGGCAGTCTCCTGCTCACATGGCGAAAAATGTAACGTCGCCGGTGTCGTTTCTGTTTCAGAAGCTTCTCAACCATGATCGCCGTCAGCGCTAAGCCTTGAACCACCCCATTGGGCCTATCAGGCACTTAATGGAACAGTAGTCCTTTACGGCGGTCGGCATGATTGGCTGCAAAAACAGCTGGAATGGACAACATTTTTTACGCCGGCAACTTCGCAAAAAATCTTCGAATGCACTCAGCAACAATAGTTCAAACACGTAACTCCAAACGAAACGGCATTGACTTTAGTTTCATATGTAACGATATTCGTTGCAAATGAAACAAAACGAGTCACGCGAGCGACATACTTCGGGAGAACACAATGGCTAAGGCATTCGCATCTCAGGGAGATTTGGCTGAAAAGACGATTAGCTTCACCGAAGTGGGTGAAGGGCTTTGGGCCTTTACTGCTGAAGGTGATCCCAATTCCGGCGTGATCATCGGCGATGATAGTGTCATGATTGTCGAGGCGCAGGCCACGCCACGTCTGGCTGGAAAGGTGATTGAGAAGGTCAGAGAAGTTACCGACAAACCGATCACACATCTGGTGCTAACTCACTATCACGCGGTTCGTGTTCTAGGCGCTTCAGCATATGGCGCAGATCAGGTTCTCATGTCCGAAACAACCCGAGCGCAGGTTGTCGAACGCGGTCAGGAAGATTGGGACAGTGAGTTTCAGCGTTTTCCACGTCTGTTCGAAGGCCATGAAAGCATTCCCGGACTGACCTGGCCCACCACGACCTTCAAGGATCGCATGAGCGTCTACCTTGGAAATCGACGCGTCGATCTTATGCATCTTGGTCGCGCTCATACTGCCGGGGACATCGTCATTCACGTCCCCGACCAGAACGTCATGTTTACCGGTGACATCGTCGAGTACCACTCGGCCTGCTATTGCGGCGACGGCCATTTCAACGATTGGGGTGGCACTCTGGACAATATCGCCGCATTTGACGTCGATGCTATCGCGCCCGGCCGCGGTGATGCTCTGCTCGGAAAAGACATGGTTGAAGCAGCAATCGAGTCCACCCGGGATTTTGTCGAAAGCACATATCGCCCGGCTGCTCGTGTCGCTGCTAGCGGCGGCACCCTGAAAGATGCCTGGGAAGCTGTACGCGACGCGTGCGACCCGAAATTCGCTGACTACGCGATCTACGAACACTGCCTGCCGTTCAATGTTGCGCGCGCCTATGACGAAGCCCGCGGCATCGACACACCACGTATCTGGACGGCGCAGCGGGATCTGGAAATGTGGGAGCAACTGCAAGGCTGAAAGCCTGAAGGGAGGGGATTTTCCAATGTTTGATGACCGTTACACGCTCGCCCACAAGAGCTATCCATACGAAAAATCGCCCGATCAGGATATTGACGCGCCGGTGCGTCACCCGGTTGTGGTCATGGGCGGCGGGCCGATCGGAGTGGCCACCGCGCTGGACCTCGGCCGCCAGGGTATTCCGGTGGTTGTGCTTGATGATCATGAGGGGATCGGCATGGGCAGTCGGGCGATTTGTTTCGCAAAGCGCTGCCTGGAAGTGGCCGACCGCTATGGCTGCGGCGAACCGATGCTCGAAAAAGGCGTTGTCTGGAACCTCGGTAAGGTATTCCATCGCGATGACAAGGTTTTCGAATTTAACCTGTTGCCGGAAGACGGGCATAAATACCCCGCCTTCATCAATCTACAACAGCCATATTTCGAGCAATACATGATCGATCGCCTGCGCGAGCTGCAGGACAAGGGTGCCCCGATCCAGTTGCGTGGCAAGAACCGTGTGGACGCGGTCGAAGTACACGACGATCACGTCACCCTGAAGGTGATGACACCGGATGGGCATTACACCCTTGAAGCAGACTGGCTTGTCGGTTGCGACGGTGCCAATTCACCGCTGCGCGGGATGCTTGGTCTCGATTTCAGCGGTCGCGTCTTTCAGGACAGCTTCCTGATTGCCGATATCAAACTGAAAGGCGATCTGAACTTCCCTACTGAGCGCTGGTTCTGGTTTGAACCGACCCACGGCTCTGGCGCCTCAGCTTTGTTGCACAAGCAACCTGATGATGTCTGGCGGATCGACTTCCAGATCGGCTGGGATGTTGACCGCAAAGAAGAACTTAAAGAAGAGAATATCCGTCGCCGATTGGATGCGATGCTTGGGGATGCGGACTATGAAATGGTCTGGTCCTCTATCTACACCTTCCAGTGCAAGCGGATGGACAGCTTTCGCTCTGGTCGCGTGTTTTTTGCTGGTGATGCGGCGCACCAAGTCTCGCCCTTTGGTGCGCGTGGTGCCAATTCCGGCATGCAAGACGTGGACAATCTTGGCTGGAAACTAGGGTTGGCTATTCAAGGCAAAGCACCTGAGAGCCTGCTTGATACCTACGATACGGAACGGGTTCATGGCGCGGACGAAAACATCATGAACTCTACACGGTCCACCGATTTCATCACGCCGAAATCAGAAACCAGTCGGATATTTCGCGATGCTGTGCTCAGCCTAAGCGGAACGTATGAGTTCGCACGACCGATGGTCAACTCGGGTCGGCTGTCGGTTCCATGCATCTACAGTGAATCCCGCCTAAATTCGGCCGACGCGCTGTCAGGCGGGCCCGAAAGGACGCAGCCCGGTGCCCCCTGCCCCGATGCACCGCTGGGCGATGAATACCTGTTGTCGAAGCTGGGTGATGAGTTCATCCTTTTGACAATCGATGCAGAAGCACCTGAAGTTCTGGAGGTGGACGGGATTACGGCGCGCCGCCTGGCTCTTTCGACCCGCGACGACCCAACCGGTCAACTCAGGAAACGCTATCTCGGCGAAGCCAGTTCGGCAGTCTACTTGATCCGACCAGATCAGCATGTCGCTGCCCGCCGAGCGGAATACAACGAAACCCTGATGCGCACTGCCTTGCGCCGTGCGGCCGGTAAGGAAGTAAGCCAATGAGCGATCTGACCCTGACACCGAATATCGACGGAACCGACGATTTCTACGCCGACCTGCTGGCAACGCATGAGGGCAAGACCAAGGCCGAGAGCGATACAATCAACGCGAGGTTAATTCTGATCCTGGCCAACCACATTGGCGACCGGAACGTCCTGAGCCAGGCGCTCAGGGCTGCCGACATCACATAATCCAAGGGAGGATACCATGAATATCAAACTGAAGGGCAACAGCCTGCTGCTCGCCGGCATTGCAACCGCTGCAATGTCTATCGCAACGACTACCGCGGCAGAGACCAAGCTGGCGCTTTCGAGCTGGCTGCCGCCGCGCCATCCGATCGTCGTTGAGGCAATCAAACCCTGGGCCAAGCAAGTGGAGGAAGTCACCGACGGCCGCGTGACTGTTCGTGTGCTTGCAAAGCCCATGGGCCCGCCCCCGGCACATTACGACATGGCTGCTGAAGGTATCGCTGACATCACCTACGGCTTGCATTCCTTTACCACAGATGACCGTTTCACTCGCTCTCGGATCGGTCAGTTCTCGTTCATTGGTGACGATGCCGTTGCTGGTTCTAAAGCATTCTGGAACGTCTATTCCGGCCCTCTGGAGGCGCAAAAAGAACATGAGGGCACCAAGCTTCTGGGGCTCTTTGTGCACGGCCCCGGTATGCTGCACAACAATGTCCGTAAGATCGAAAAGACAGACGATTTCTCGGGTCTCAAGATCCGCGTTCCTGGTGGCTACATCTCAGACCTTATGTCTGGTCTCGGCTCCACAACGCTCTTCATGTCTTCGGGTGAGGTGTATGAAAAACTCTCGCGCGGAGTAATCGATGGCGTGACGTTCCCCTACGATGCTCTTGCTGCGTTCAAGCTAACCGAAGACGTCAAGTACACGATGCAAGTCCCCGGCGGCATCTACAACACCACTTGGTTCATGGTCATGAACGAAGACAAATGGAACGAGATCTCTGAAGAGGATCAGGCAGCCATCGAGGCGATTTCCGGTGAAGCCTTTGCCGCACTGGTTGGCGAAGCTTGGGTCGGCGCAGACGAGAAAGGCAGCGCCGCGGCCGAAAAGGCCGGGATCGAAATCTACGAAGCGCCAGCCGAAGTCGTAGATGCGATCAAATCACAGGCAGCAGATGCAGAAACAGCGTGGTCCGAAGCCATCTCGGCTGACGGCTACGACGGCGCGGCGGCACTGGAAGAAATGCGCAAACAAGCTGGCGTGGACTTCTGATCCATGGAGCGGCTTCGCCATCGTTTCCCCGACCAGCCCCCTGATGAGGGGCTGGACATCGGGTTGCTGCTCGACAGATCTCTGGGTGTCGGGGCCGCACTGATCCTGTTCAGCCTCGTCCTCATCACCTGTGTGGATGTAGTTGGGCGCTACCTGTTCAACGCACCGCTATCCGGCGCCTTCGAACTCACTGAAATACTGCTGGCAGCGCTCGTTTTCCTTGCCTTACCACTGACGACAGAGCGCCGCGAACATGTCGAAGTCGACTTGCTGAATCTGGCGCTCGGACGCAAGACGCAACGTCTTTTGTCTGCGTTTGCTGGCCTGTTCTCTGCAGCCCTGTTAGCCACCTTTTCTTGGCGGCTTTTCACCCATGCGGCCAAGGCCGCACATGACGGCGCGGTGACCAACGCGCTTGAGATTCCACTGGCACCATTCGGCTATCTGGCTGGGGTTTCCTGCATGGTTTCGGCGTTCATCGCATTCCTGCGCGGATTACAACCCCCCATCGAACACGACACCGATCAAGATCACCTAGAGGGCGCCCCATGATTGAATCTCTGATCGGCTTTGCTATCCTGCTGGGGCTTATACTACTGCGCGTGCCTATCGCGTTCGCAATGGCGGCTGTAGGCGGCTTTGGGTTTGCCTATATGCGTGGTTGGGAACCTGCCTGGGCTATGACAGGGCAAGTGGCGTTTGACACCTCTTTGTCTTACTCCCTTTCGGTCATCCCTCTGTTCATCTTCATGGGCAACGTGTTGGCCGGCTCGGGCGTGGCACACGGGCTGTTTGCCGGTGCCGATCGGCTTTTTGGCAGACTGCGCGGCGGACTTGCCATGGCTTCGGTCTTTTCTTGCGGCGGATTCTCTGCAGTGTGTGGCTCGTCCCTGGCTACTGCTGCCACGATGTCAAAAGTTGCCATGCCTTCAATGCGTCGTTTTGGCTATGATGACCGGCTGGCGACAGGCTCTATCGCCGCGGGTGGGACACTGGGCATTTTGATCCCGCCCTCGGTGATCCTGATCATCTACGGCCTGCTGACCGAAACCAATATTGCCAAGCTTTTTATCGCGGGAATTGTGCCAGGTATTATTGGTGTGCTGTTTTATCTTGGCGCGGTCATGGTTGCGGTACGGTTGAACCCCTCTCTGGCTCCGGAGGAGGAAAACACCGAACCCATGAGCCGGGCTGACGTCATAGGCGTGATCTGTGTGCTGGGCCTTTTTCTCTTCATCATGGTTGGCATTTATGGTGGGTTCTTCACACCGACTGAGGCGGCCGGAATGGGTGCAGGTGCTTCGATCCTGATCGCCATTGCCCTCAGGACGATGACCTGGCGCAGCTTTTTCGCAGCTACGCTGGATTCGATCCGGGCTACTGCCATGATCTTTGCTGTGATCATCGGTGCCGAGCTGTTCACCAACTTCATAAACTACGCCGGACTGCCGGATGCGCTATCAGGCTTTGTTGTCGACAATGAATTGCCGGTCTGGGCAGTCATTGTGTTCATCATGCTGACCTACATGGTGCTTGGTTGTGTGCTTGAAAGCCTGTCGATGATCTTGCTAACAGTGCCGGTCTTTTACCCGCTGATGTTTGAGCTTGAGTTTGCCAATGAACTCCTGCTCGATCCCGAAAACGCCCTGATCTGGTTCGCCATTGTGGTTGTTGTGGCCACTGAAATCAGCCTGATCACGCCACCGGTCGGTATGAATGTCTTCGTGCTGAAGGGCGTGTTGCAAGATGTCTCACTTGGAACGATCTTTCGTGGCGTGCTGCCATTCTGGATCGCAGACATCCTGCGGCTGACCCTGCTCATCCTTGTACCCTCCCTGTCACTCTGGCTGGTGGGGTTGATGTAACCGCCTGAGGCGACCGTAGGTCGCCTTGGCCTTGAAAACTGCACCCTCGGAAAGGAGAAATCGATGAAAATCGAGAAGATCCATCACGTCGCTTACCGCTGCAAAGACGCAAAAGAGACGGTCGAATGGTATGGAAAAATGCTGAACATGGACTTCATCCTGGCCATCGCCGAGGATCATGTCCCATCGACGCATGAGCCGGACCCCTACATGCATCTGTTTTTGGATGCCGGGAATGGTAATGTTCTGGCTTTCTTCGAGCTGCCCACGAAGCCGGAAATGGGCCGGGATCCCAATACCCCGATCTGGGTGCAGCACATCGCCTTCAAGGTGAAGGATCGTGAAACGCTGCTTCAGTTCAAGGACCATCTGGAAGCTAATGGCGTCGAAGTACTCGGCGTGACCGACCATTCGATTTTCCATTCTATCTACTTCTTTGATCCTTCCGGCCATCGTATCGAACTGGCCTGCCCGGACCCGGAAGAAGAAGCGCTGCTAGAGCGCATGGACGAAGTGAAATGGCTTATGTTGGACGAGTGGTCGAAAACCAAGAAAGCTCCGAAACATGCCGATTGGCTGCATGCCAAAGAACTCAACAAGTCTGCCTGACGGGCATCCCGTGCCGGATAGGTTTCCGGCGCGGGAACCTATCTTTGGCAAAATCCGAGACGGTTGACCACAAAACAAGGAAGTCATGAAACTATACGGCTATTGGCGCTCGACGACCTCTTTTCGGGTCCGGATCGCATTGAATCTCAAGGGTGTTTCCTACAAAACGATCCCCGTCGACCTTGTTGCCGGAGAACAGCGCGCGCCGGACTACGTCGCGCTGAACCCCGGGAAGGGCGTCCCGACGCTGATCCTTGAGGACGGTCGTGCACTCACCCAATCGCTTGCGATCATCGATTATCTCGACGCCACCATACCCGAACCTTCGTTCCTGCCGGAGGACCCGTTCGAGCGTGCGCGGGTACAGGCTGCGGCCCATACCATCGCGATGGACATACATCCGGTTAACAACCTTAGAGTCACCGCGTATCTGAAGTCCCGGTACGGGCTTACGGCTGAGGATGGGATCGAGTGGTTCCGGCATTGGATGACCGAAGGTTTCCATGCCTACCAAGCGCTTTTGCCAGCTAACACCACCTTCAGTTTTGGTGACAAGCCGGGCCTTGCCGATATCTGCCTTGTCGCACAGCTTTACAATGCACATCGCTGGGGCGTCGATATGGCTCCATTCGACCGTCTGCTTGAGATCGAAGAACGCGCATTCACCCTACCCGCTTTCGACGCCGCCCGACCTGAAAATCAGGCCGACGCCTCCTGAGAGAAATACACTGGCAGACCTCATTCTATTCTAGGTCGACGGCCTTAGCCCAACCAAGAAGGCAATGCTCTTCCGCGTCACCGACTACACGGATTTCTACGCCGGTCGACAGCCAGCGCTCCAGATGGCTTGAGTTGCGCAGATTGGCTTATGTACCTATGTCACCGACGCGGCCTTAAGCAGCGCAGTCACGCCTCGGTCCAGTGCTGCACGGTCCTCGGACGACATGGAATTCAGCATCCCTTGCGCGCAAGCGTCGACTTGTGGCAGCAACTGTTCGAAACACCGATGGCCTTCCGGCGTACAATGATAAACCCTTATCCGGCGATCTTCTTCGGAAATTGCTCTGGTTATCAAACCTTTATCGTCAAGCCTCTGCGCGGCTCGGCTGACTTGAACCTTATCCAGAGTGGTGCGTTGGGAGAGTTCCAGAGAGGTCAGGCTTTTGGCATTGGCAAGTAGAAAAAGCAGGCGCCACTCCTCCCGTGATAGCCCGAACTCGCGCTGGTATACTTCCGTGAGTTTTCGTGAGAACGCCTCGGATGCCACGGCGAGGCGATAGGGAAAGAAGGAATCTAGTTGCATACGAAACTATAATCCCGCTTTGTTTCATATGCAACGACATTTGCCTGCACTGATCTTCGCCATCCTTATGCAGGTTGTTTTGTAAACTATAAGCCGAAGTTTACGAAATCTCGGTTCCCAGTGATTTGATTTTGTTACGAAGTTTTGTCTGCTTGCCAGAAAACTGCGGATCCGCTGGATCAAGGTTCCGGATCGGCAATCTGCTGAAACGGACAGATTCCCAGCGTGAACCGACCTTTGAAAAAATTAGCAGTTCTGCAACGCAAAATCCCAAAAGCGAAAGTTGATCGTTGTGTCAGCTTCAGCTGACAAGAAAGGTCAACACAAGCCTTGGATATAGGCACACACCGAGACTAGCGGAAACACTGGACCCGGAAGTGCAACAAAAACTATTAGCATTCTTGCAGAATACTTTTTACCATGCGGTCAAATTTGGGGGAATTGGATGCTCGATTTAATCATCAGACAGGCCAGCCTGCCAGATGGCAGCGGGCCAGTGGATATCGCGATCAAGGCAGACCGCGTTGCGGAAATTGCGCCTGATATCAAGGCTGAGGCGCATGAGGAGATACAGGCGGCTGGGCGTTTGGTTTCCCCTCCTTTTACGGACCCGCACTTCCATATGGATGCGACCCTGAGCCTAGGGTTGCCGCGTATGAATGTCTCGGGCACGCTTTTGGAGGGTATCGCGCTTTGGGGGGAACTAAAGCCCCTGTTGACACCCGAAGCCGTGATTGAACGGGCCATGCGCTATTGCGATCTTGCCGTGTCGCAGGGACTGCTGGCTATCCGTTCGCATGTGGATGTTTCATCCGCCCCGTTGGTGGGCGTTGAAGCGCTCTTGGAGGTACGTAAACAGGTTGCCCCCTATATCGACCTGCAACTGGTGGCATTCCCGCAAGATGGCCTTTACCGATCAGAAAACGCAGAGAGAAACCTGATCCAGGCCCTCGATATGGGTGTCGATGTCGTGGGCGGGATCCCGCATTTTGAACGCACGATGTCGGAAGGGGCACGATCGGTCACGAGACTGGCCGAGATAGCGGCAGATCGCGACCTGATTCTGGACCTGCATTGCGATGAAAGCGACGATCCTATGTCACGCCACGTAGAAACCTTGGCCTTTGAGACTACGCGCCTTGGGCTTGGGGGCCGTGTAACTGCAAGCCACGTCACTGCGATGCATTCTTATGACAATTACTATGCATCGAAGCTAATCCCACTCATCGCAGAAAGCGGTATGAACGTGGCACCCAACCCTCTGATCAATATCACGCTGCAAGGGCGTTCGGACACCTATCCGCGCCGCCGAGGCCTGACCCGCGTGCCAGAGCTGCGCGCGGCCGGTGTAAACGTTGCCTTCGGGCAGGATTGCACAATGGACCCGTGGTATTCGCTCGGGTCCGCCGACATGCTGGAAGTGGCTCATATGGGTGTGCACGCGGTACCGATGACATCCCGAGAAGCGATGGAATGGGCATTCACATCGGTAACCCAAAATGGCGCCAAAGCCATGGGCCTGCCCGACCCGACAATCCGCGAGGGCGGCCCTGCCAGTATGGTTGTACTGCAGGCGCGTGATCCGATTGAAGCTGTTCGCATGAAAGCCACCCGCCTTGCCGTAATCAAAAACGGCAAGGTGTTGGCCCGTACAGAACCCCGAATGGCCGCGCTTTCGTTGCCCGGCCGCCCCACGACCCTGGATCCGGCAGATTTCGCGCCCAGGCCCAATACTCAGGAAGCTTAAGAACAAGAACAATCGCCACCAACAGAAGAGGATCTACCAATGAAACTCACCACAACCCGCCGTCAATTGATGGTCGGCGCTGCGGCCACGCTGGCCCTGCCGGCTTATGTCCGTCGCGTGAACGCACAATCTGCGACCCGAGTCGCTGGCGTGCATATGTCTCCTGTCGAAAACGCGTGGAACAGTCGTATCCACGTTGCGATGCAGGAGGCCGCCGACGCTGGTCTGATCGAATATGAGTTTTCGGAAGGTGTGGCTCCGACCGACTATCCCCGCGCGATGCGCGAATATGCCGAAGGTGGTGCGCAGATCATTTGGGGCGAGTCCTACGCCGTGGAACGCGAAGCACGAGAAGTGGCGGGCGATTACCCGGATACCGCTTTCCTCATGGGCTCTTCCGGTGGGCCGGAAGGGGATAATTTCGGCGTCTTCGGCACCCGCAACCACGAAGCCGCCTATTTGGCCGGGATGCTTGCGGGCCAAATGTCAGAAAGCAATGTCTTCGGTTCGGTCGGCGGTTATCCGATCCCCGAAGTGAACCTGTTGATCAATGCCTTCCGAATGGGAGTGACTGAGGTGAACCCAGAGGCCACCTTCGTCAACGGTTTTATCGGAGCATGGTTTGATCCGGCCCGCGCGCAAGAAGCTGCGATTGCCCAGATCGACGCGGGCGCAGATGTCCTGTTTGGTGAGCGCATTGGCACCGCGGATGCCGCGCAAGCGCGGGGCGTGAAGGCCATCGGTTCGCTTATCGACTATACGCCTCGCTATCCAGGCACAGTCTTTGCCAACGCGATCTGGAATTACGGTCCTACTATCGAGGCCATCGTAGCCGACGTTCAGGCCGGTAACCCAACGGGGCGCAACTACACGGAATATTCCTTCATGGCCCATGGTGGCAATGAGTTGATCTATGTCGCCGATGAAGTGCCTGCTGACGCCATCCCGGCGATGGAGGCTAAACAGGCCGCGATCCAATCCGGCGAATGGGATGTTCCGATCGACGAAAGCGAGCCCTCCTGATCCCGCGGGCTTTGACGTGAACGATGCCACGGCTCTTGCGGCTGCCATTACGGCAGGGCAGATCACTGCCGTCGACGTAATGGAGGCAAGTCTTTCTGCCTGCCACGCGCAGTCGGATTTGGGGGCCGTGGCATTTCTGGACGAAGATATGGCTCTCGCCGGGGCAAGGGCAGCAGACGCATTGCCATCTGACCAGCGCGGTCCGTTTCATGGGGTTCCGTTTTTGGTGAAAGACCTCGGTGGTTTCGCAAAAAGGCTACCTGCTGCGGCAGGATCCGCAGCAATCCGCGCACAAGCGCGTAAACCTGAAAGTGACAGTCGCCTGTTACAGGATTTGCGCCAAACTGGCTTGATCCCTTTTGGCTTGACTACAACACCCCCATTCGGCCTTTCCCTGACATGCGAACCAGAGGGCATGGCTGCGACCCGAAATCCATGGAATCCCGCGTTAACACCCGGTGGTTCATCTGGCGGCGCTGCAGCTGCCGTTGCAGGTGGTATCGTTGCAATTGCTCATGCCACGGATGCAGCCGGATCCATCAGAGTACCTGCTGCGTGTTGCGGTTTGACCGGGCTCAAGCCGTCTCGTGGTGCGGTGCCCGGAGGCCCTGATTTTGCCAATCACCTGATGGACATAGCGTCTGAGTTGATCCTGGCGCGATCGGTCCGTGACGTGAAGACCGCCCTTGATGCTGTTGTCCAACCTATGGCCCCGGTGCATTTCCCAAAACGTCCCCGTGTCGCGGTGGCATTGCCAGATCGTTGTGGACCTAACCAGCGCAAAGCTGCGGAAGGTGCTGCCGACGCGCTGCGCGACGCAGGCTGTGAAGTGCATGATATTCGTGCCCCCGACCGGATTGGAGCTGAGGCTCATGAAATCGCCCGCACCATACTGGCTGTTTCGTTGGCTGAGTGGCTGACCGCACTCAAGGTCTCTGACGACCAGGTTCCACCGCTCGCAGCCGCCATGGCTACTGAGGGTCGTGCGACACCTGCCACCGCGCTTTTTGCGGCCTCGCGACAGCTGGCACGCCTGACAAATCGCTCCCGCAAGCTTTTCAAATCCGCCGATGCCATCCTGATGCCGGTCATCTCCTCTGCTCCGCCCGTTGTCGGCACTTTGGATCTGTCTGGCACTTCCCCCGATGAACACATGGCGCGGCTGGAAGCTTTTGCCCCAAACGCCGCGCTTGCCAATGTTGCGGGCTTGCCAGCCTTGGCGCTGCCTTTTGGCATGGCAAATGACCTTCCTCTCGGTGTGCAACTGATTGGTCCCACCGGCGCCGATTTCGCACTGCTAAAACTCGGTGCACTTATCGAGACCCGCGCGCCCGCACTTTCCTTTCCGTCCCCAATCGCAGGCCTACCCGCATGACCAAGGTTCTGGAGCTTCACGGTATCACCAAGCGTTTTGGAACGCTTACCGCAAATGATGATGTGACCCTGACACTGGCGGAGGGGGAAATCCTTGCGCTTCTGGGTGAAAACGGCGCCGGCAAGACGACGCTGATGAATATCCTGTTTGGCCACTACGCAGCCGACGCAGGTTCTGTCAGGGTGTTCGGCGAAGAGCTGCCTCCGGGCCTTCCACGCGCAGCGATCGAGGTGGGTGTGGGAATGGTTCACCAGCACTTCACGCTTGCGGGCAACCTCACCGTTCTCGAAAACGTCATGCTTGGCTCCGAACCCTTGACGCGCGCGCGATCCGCTCGTGGTGAGGCGCGCGAAAAGCTGTTGCAGATCGCAGAGCGGTTTGGCCTGCCCGTGAACCCCGAGGCCAAGGTTCGGTCGCTTTCCGTAGGAGAACGCCAGCGTGTTGAAATTCTTAAAGCGCTCTACCGTGACGCGCGCATATTAATTCTGGATGAACCTACTGCCGTTCTTGCCCGGCCCGAGGCGATGCGCCTGTTCGAGACCCTGCGCGACATGACGAAGGAGGGTCTTTCGCTTATCTTCATCAGCCACAAACTGCATGAAGTCATGGCTGCCTCTGACCGTGTGGCAGTGCTACGCGGCGGCAAGATGGTTGCAGAACGCAAAACCTCTGAAACCAACCCCGGAGAGCTGGCGGAACTGATGGTTGGCCGCAAAGTGGAACGGCCCGTACGCCATGACCATAAGATTGGCGCGCCAGTTCTGATTGCAAAAAATGTGCGCGTGGAAGAGGACGGTGAGTTGCGTCTGGATGACGTGTCATTCACCGTCCATACTGGTGAAATCCTTGGTATCGTTGGCGTTTCAGGCAATGGTCAGGCTTCGCTCGGCGGGTTGCTTTCTGGGCTGGTTCACCCAAGTGCCGGGCAGCTGACACTTCTGGACGAAGATATCGGTCATCTGGGGCCGCGCGGCATGATCCGTGCGGGGGCTGGTAGAGTACCAGAAGACCGACACGCGGAAGGCGTAGTAGGCGAGTTGAGCCTGTGGGAAAATGCGGTGCTCGAACGGCTGCGCACACCAGAGTTTTCGCGCCGCGGCTTTGTCCGGCAAGGCGCCGCTCGCGATTACACCTCAGGGCTGATCGAACGTTTTGATATCCGTGGTGCCAGTCCCGACACGCGAACAAGGCTGTTGTCTGGCGGCAATATGCAAAAGCTTATCCTCGGTCGGGTCCTGACAAACGGACCGCGTTTTGTGCTCGCCAACCAGCCGACGCGAGGCCTCGATGAAGGGGCAATTGCCGCCGTTCATGCCGAGCTTTTGGCTGCACGGGCCGAAGGCGCAGCAATCTTGCTCATCTCTGAAGAACTGGAAGAAGCCGTGGCCCTGTCAGACCGTATACAGGCCATCGTTAAAGGGCGCTTGTCGGAGCCCATATCCGCCAACGAGGCTGACCCGCAACGTCTTGGCCTGATGATGGCGGGTGTTTGGAAGGAAAGTGAAAATGCGGCTTGAACGACGCACACATGTGCCACTGCACCTTGTGATCATTGCGCCGCTGGCCGCGATCTTTACTGCGTTACTTCTCGCTGCGGGTCTCATCGCAGCTGCGGGGGTAAACCCGCTCACGGCGTATGGCGAAATGCTGACCGGTGCGCTTGGCTCCCGCCTTTCGATCACCGAGATGCTGACCCGCGCCACGCCGCTTATTTTCACGGGGCTTGCTGCGGCGGTCGCCTTCCGCGCGCGACTTTGGAACATCGGAGGTGAGGGACAGTTCTTTGTCGGTGCGCTGATCACCGCTTGGATCGGCCATTCGCTCGGGGTTCCGGGATGGATTGGTATTCCACTTTTGATGCTGGCAGGCATGGCTGCGGGCGCGGCTCTTTTGGCGGGACCTGCATATTTACGCCTTCGTTTCGGGGTGGATGAGGTGGTGACGACCCTTCTGCTCAACTTCATCGTAATCCTTTTTGTGGGCCTCATGATTGAAGGCCCGATGCGCGATCCGTTGGCCTTTGGGTGGCCCTCTTCAGTACCCGTAGACGGAGATTTTCGTCTGCCGGATCTGATCCCGCGCACGCGTCTGCATATCGGGCTGCTTTTTGCCATCGCAGCAGCAGGTGCCGTTTGGCTGATCCTGGCGCGCACCGTTTTTGGTGTTGAAACGCGCGCCGCCGGTTTGAACGCCAGCGCCGCCGCCTTTGCCGGAATTTCTTTGCCCCGGACGATCATGGGCGTAGCTCTGCTTTCGGGAGCCCTGGCGGGGCTCGCCGGGTCTGTCGAAGTCATGGGTGTTACAGCTGGGGTCACCACCACCATGAGCCCCGGTTTTGGCTATGCAGGCATCGTTGTCGCCATGCTCGCCGCCTTGCATCCGGCCGGCGTCGTTGCTGCCGCTGTTTTCGTTGCCACAGTCTTCGTCGGGGCCGACGCCATGAGCCGCGCGACCGGTGTTCCCAGTTTCATCGCTGATGTGATTGTAGCGCTCTGTTTGCTTACCATGATCGTGGCCCTTCTTTTCACAACCTACCGGGTGCGCCGATGAGTGATGCAATTGATCTGCTGCTGAATACCAGCCTGTGGGCTTCCGTGTTGCGTATTGCCACGCCACTCATATTCGGCGTCCTTGGCGCATTGCTCTGCGAACGTTCGGGCGTGCTCAATCTGGGGATCGAGGGGATTATGACCATGGGCGCGATGAGCGGATGGCTTGCCGTCTACATGGGCGCACCTTTGCTGGTGGGCCTGATGATTGCGGCCCTTTGCGGCGCCGTGATGGGCTTGCTGCATGCCATGCTGACGGTTCCGCTTGGGCTTTCGCAACATGTATCGGGGCTTGGTATTACGCTGTTTGCATCTGCTTTGGCCTACTACCTTTACAGGCTACTTGTCGAAGTGGGTGACTTGCCCCCAACGATAGAGCCTTTCCAGCCGCTCAATGTTCCGGGGCTTTCCGATATACCTGTCCTCGGTCCGATCCTGTTTTCCCAGGCCCTGCCGACTTATCTGGCGCTCTTTGCTGTGGCTGCAATGGCGTATGTCCTTGCCCGAACACCGTTAGGGATGGCCATTCGTATGACTGGCGAAAACCCGCATGCGGTTGAGGCACAGGGTTTGAACCCCATCCGCATCCGCATCGTCGCAGTCGTTGTCGGATCGGCTTTGATGGCGGTGGGCGGGGCTTTCCTGACGACAACGGCGTTTAACAGCTTTTTCCCAGGTATGGTTCAGGGGCGGGGCTGGATTTGCATTGCGCTGGTCGTCTTCGCCAGCTGGCGACCCGGCAAGGCGCTAATTGGCGCTGTATTGTTCGCATTCTTCGATGCATACCAGCTGCGGCTGCAGACTGCGATTGAAGGCGTACCCTACCAGCTCTTCCTGATGGCACCTTACGTGCTTTCCATCGTCGCGCTCGTCCTCGTCGCCCGCAGAGCCGAAATACCTGCGGCGTTGATGGCACCCTACCGGCGCGGTGAACGTTAGGAGCAGGATTCATAACCAGCAGATGACAGTTGCCGCGATTGCGATGGTCGCGAGGAAGACCTTGGTGCAATCGTCATAGAGGGTCGCCACGCGCCTCCTATCCATGAGCCCGCCAAACATGATCTCGATACGGTTTTGGCGATTTTATCTGCGCTTGACGTTTTTGACCGGCGTCTTGCGTTGCTTTCGTCCAGAGATGCAGGCGCTTAGTGGTCCGGTTCAAGTCAACTTCTCAGACGCAATGTGACAACACCGGCGAAATCCATTTAGCGATCGAATTTGGGGTAAAAGGGCTCTTGTTACGCAGACTGCAGCCCCTGATTGCATCGCATAACCCAAGTCCGTCGGAGGTGTCCGACGCGTCTTTTTTCACAAACAAAACGCGCGTCTCAAGCACGCGATTGTCCAGATAATAGCCGTCCATGGGTACCAGCGTGGCCAATGGAACCTCGGAACTCTACTGTGCAATTACTGATTGCACAATGGTTTCTGTCGGTGTCGAATTTCCGGAAGCAGGGAGGCTGATATTGCAACAAATGTCCGAACCCCAACCTACCTCCGTGAGAATATCAATTCGCAAACGCGCATTGCGTCCTGTTCGTTTAAGCGGCGTCCTCCTCCGGTGGTTTTTTGGCTCCGGTCATGAAAGCCACGGCGTCGGACATCGTGTAATCCTTAGGATCAATCGTGCAGAGCCTTTTGCCCAGCCGGTGCACATGGATGCGATCAGCGACTTCGAAGACGTGCGGCATGTTGTGGCTGATTAGTATGATCGGAATGCCACGTGCCCGCACATCCTGAATAAGTTCGAGAACTTTCCGGCTCTCCTTCACCCCCAACGCAGCCGTTGGTTCATCCATGATAATGAACTTGGTTGCAAAGGCTGCGGCGCGGGCGACGGCTACGCCTTGGCGCTGTCCACCAGACAGAGTCTCGACCGTCTGATTGATGGATTGAACCGTCATCAGGCCAAGTTCGGTCAGTTTTTCACGGGCGAACTTTTCCATCGCGGGGCGGTCAAGCTGACGTAGATACTTGCCCATGAATCCCAATTTCCGGATCTCACGCCCCATGAACATGTTGTCCGCAATCGACAGGGCAGGAGACATGGCAAGTTGCTGATAGACGATCTCGATCCCCATGTTCCGGGCGTCGATCGGTGAGGTGAAATTCACCTTTTTCCCTTCGATCAGAATATCGCCCTCATCCGGGATCGTGGCGCCGCAGATTGCTTTGACGATGGATGATTTGCCTGCACCGTTGTCCCCGATTACCGCAAGAATTTCACCCTGACGCAGTTCAAAATCGGAATGGTCTATGGCGGTCACATGCCCATAGCGTTTGACGATCCCACGGCCCTGGACGACTGGCGTAGTGTCTGACATTAGCCCGATACCTTTCTGATCCACTGGTCGACCGCGACCGCTGCGATGATGAGAAGTCCGATAAGAAGGAAGGTCCACTGCGCATCCGCGCCCAACAGCCTCAGACCTAAGGTGAACACGCCGACGATCAGTGCGCCAAACAGCGACCCCAGAATGGATCCCCGCCCGCCGAAAAGGGAGATGCCGCCGATCACAACCGCTGTGATGCTTTCGATGTTGGCCAATTGGCCAGATGTTGGTGAGACTGACCCAATACGCCCAATCAAAGCCCAGCCGGCAAAGGCACAGATCAGACCGGATAGCATGTAAACAGACATGAGTGTTCTGTGGACGTTAACGCCGGATAGCTCGGCTGCTTCCGGATCGTCGCCCACGGCATAGACGTGTCGCCCCCAAGCTGTGTGTTTAAGCGCGTAGGCCAATACAAAGATCAGGACGAGCATGAATAGGACGCCAACAGTGAATGTTGCACCGCCGATGCTGAATTTGGTGCCAAAAAACTGCAGAAATGGGGCGTTTGCCTCGATATCCTGGCTGCGTATCGTCTCGTTTGCGGAATACAGGAAATTTGTTGCGAGAATGATCTGCCACATTCCAAGCGTGACGATGAATGGAGGAAGTTTGACGCGGCTGACAAGCCAGCCGTTAAGAGCACCGATCAGGGTTCCGACGCCAAGTCCGCACATGACTGCGATAGGCACCGGTATGCCGTATCGAAACGAGAATTGTCCCATGATAACAGAAGAAAAAACCATGATCGCGCCCACACTCAAATCAATGCCTGCGGTCAGAATGACAAGGCTCTGTGCGGCGGCCACGATACCGACGATCTGAACTTGTTGCAGGATCAAGGTCATTGCGAAGGGTGAAAAGAATTTTGACCCCAAAAGCAGCCCAAAGATCAAAATCGCTCCGACCAGAACGATCAGAGGTACGAGGGACGGGTTGACGTGAAGCAGATGCTGAAGCTTGCCCAGCACACCACGCCGAGGATCGTCAAACTCTGCCACAGTGTCGGTTCGACTGGTGGCAGTTTCAAATTCTTGGGCGCTTTGGTTCGCTTCGGACATATCTCCCCCTTTTCGTGGCTGGCTTCGTGACCACGAAATCAGCTTACAGGAAGTTTCAGTTTGCTGGTGAAAGGAATGGTAAGGCGCCCTTGCGCGCCTCACCTGATAGGTCTGCGTTTAACCCCAGCAGAGCTCCAAACCTTCTGCGACCGAAATTGACTCCACGCCGTCAACGGGTTGATCGGTGATTAGAGCAACACCGGTGTCGTAGAAGTCTTTTCCGGGTGTATTTTCCGGCTTCGTCCCTTCGTCGGCCCATTTTTTGACGGCCTCAACCCCCAATGACGCCATCAAAAGCGGGTATTGCTGGCTTGTGGCTCCGATGACTCCGGCCTGTACGTTCTGTACGCCGGGGCAGCCGCCGTCGACCGAAACGATCAGCACGTCATTTTCACGTCCGATGGATTTCAAAGCCTCGTATGCGCCCGCCGCTGCGGGTTCATTGATCGTGTGAACTACGTTGATCGCTGAATCCTTGGCCAGAAGGTTTTCCATGGCACGGCGTCCACCTTCTTCATTGCCGTCGGTCACGTCACTGCCGACCAGACGTGCATCCGTTTCGTCGCCAATAACATTGGGATCTGCCAACTCAACGCCAAAGCCCTCAAGGAATCCTTGGTTGCGCAAAACGTCCACGGTTGGCTGGCTGACATTCAAGTCCAGCGTCGCGATCTTTGCGTCCGCGGCAGCATCGCCCATTTTGGCCTTTGCCCATTGTCCGATAAGCAACCCGGCCTTGTAGTTGTCCGTCGCGAATGTGGCGTCGGCTGAATCAATCGGGCTGAGGGGTGTGTCCAGCGCGATTACCAACACACCGGCGTCTCGCGCTTGTTTAACGGCGGGTACGATTGAACTTGTGTCGGATGCCGTAAGCAGAATTCCTTTTGCACCGTCGAGGATGCAGGTTTCAATGGCCTGAACCTGGGTCTCGTGGTCACCATCGATTTTACCGGCAAAAGCTTTCAGCGTCATGCCAAGCTCTTCGGCCTTGGCTGTCGCACCTTCTTTCATTTTCACAAAGAAGGGGTTGGTGTCGGTCTTAGTGATCAGGCAGACGGTTTCCCCGGCAGCGTGAGCAGATGCAGCACCAAACGTGAGAACGGTCGCAGATGCGGCTAGCTTGAGTAGACTTCTCATATTCTCCTCCCAGAAAATTGTTGTGGCCCCGCGCGGCGCGCCGGCAAGACTCGCCTCCATCCCTTAATGAAGGTCCTGTTCAAGAAACTGTGATTCTGGCCTTCCTGTCAATAAATAAATAAAGTTTATTTATTAATTTGCCCGAGCGTCTTTTCATAAGAAAACAAGGTGGTTATGTTCAGGGATATGGAGAAAGAGGCGCTAAAAATACTGACCGGCGGGGTAAGCCAAAGCGGTGTTCGCGATCACAATGAACGTCTGATTTTGACGGTTTTACAACGACATGGACCGACAGCAGGTGCCGACGTCGCGCGGCTGACGGGCCTGTCCCCACAGACCGTATCAATCATTTTGCGCAAGCTCGAAAAGGACGAGATTCTCAAGCGTGGAACTCCTCTGCGTGGAAGGGTTGGTAAACCGTCGGTTCCCATGGAGCTAAACCCGGAAGGCATCCTGTCAGTCGGGATGAAGATCGGTCGGCGCAGCGCCGATCTGCTTTTGATCGACTTCACCGGCAAGCCCCGCCAACAGATTTCAACGACCTACGAATATCCGCTGCCCGACGCCGTGTTCGGGTTTCTGGAAACAGGTTTGGAAACGCTTCTGGCCCATGAACCCCAAAAACTTCGCGATCGCGTGTGCGGTATTGGAATTGGAACTCCATTCGAGCTTTGGAAATGGCATGATTTGTCGGGGCTGGCGGCCAAGAAATTCAGCTCTTGGAAAAACGTGAACTTCTTCTCCGAGGTTGCCAAGTTCAGCGACCTACCGGTTTTTGTCGTCAATGATGCAACGGCCGCTTGCCACGCCGAGCACCTCTATGGCCGCGGGGCTGAATATCGCGATTATTTCTACTTCTTCATCGGTTCGATGATCGGCGGCGGGGTTGCATTGAACGGCACTGTGTTCGAAGGCAATCAGGGCAATGCTGGCGCGTTGGGTGCGATGCGCACCACAGGTCCATTGGGCGAAAGCCAGCAATTGATCGATAGCGCTTCGCTGTTTTTGCTTGAGGACAGGCTGATCGAAGCGGGTCTTGATCCGGGTATTCTTTGGAAATCGCCACAGGATTGGAGCAGCATTTCCAGGTATGTCGAACCATGGATTGGCACTACTGCACAGGAATTGGCCAAGGCCGCGCTTTCAATTTGTGCCGTCATCGACTTCGAGGCCATTATTATCGACGGGGCGTTTCCGCGGGACGTAAGAGAAGAACTGGTGGCAAGGGTTCGCCGCTATCTGATTAATCAGGACAAACGCGGCCTGATCCCTCCGGTCGTGGAAGCCGCAACAGTCGGAGAGAACGCCCGTGGCATTGGGGCGGCAAGCGGCCCGATTTTCCGCCAGTTTCTATTAAACACCAATGCAGGCCTTTCTGGAATGTAGCGGAAGCTCGTCGTCGTCAAGTTTCCAATTTAGGAAAGAACCGCCGACCCTGCTCAAGTTGGCGGCTTTAGCGCTAAGTCCAAATTACAAGTTTGGGCGTAAAAGCGGACCCTCGTAAGCAGGTGCTTTCGCGCAAACTTTTGTATGGATAGGGAGGCAACGATTGATGCCTCCCAAGGATTGATTTCTACTGCGACATCCCGCCTTCGGTCGAAATTTGCTCTTCAACATGGCTTTGATTGGTTATGTCCGATCCCCGTGGAGGATATTCCTTGAACGTAGACAGGTGGTTTTGGACGATTTTGGCGGCAGGACCAAATGCCCACATCTTGTTGCCCATCCACCGTGTATACATCCCCGATTCCTCGGCAGCTTTTTCGTAGGGATCGCGGCGCAGGTTGAACAGCAGGGGTGCGTTCAGTTCTTCTTTGGGCCCCGCCCAACCTTCGGTTTGTATCGTGAAGTGCGCTTTCCAGTCACCATGCCGCACGGCTTGCAGGTCCGGACCTTCGTAGTACATGATCTCATTCCGGTTGCTGTCGCTGTCACCAGTCAAAAACGTCAGTTGGTTAAACCCATCCAGATGCACCTGATAGCCCTCGTAGCCTTGGAGCAATGATCCAGGCAGATCGTCCGGGCCGCCGGCGGCGGCAACAAGGGTGGGCATCCAGTCAAGACCGGCAAATATACCATTGCTCACGGTTCCGGCTGGGATTTGTCCGGGCCAACGAATGATGGCGGGGACGCGGAAACCACCTTCCCAGGTTGTCCCCTTTTCACCATGGAATGGCGTTGTTCCCCCGTCGGGCCAAGTCATGGTTTCGGGGCCATTATCCGAGGTGAAGACGACGATTGTGTTTTCTGAGACGCCCAGTTCGTCCAACCGAGCCATGACTTTACCCACGTTGTCGTCAAGTTCCTTCATGACCACATCCAGCAAACCGCGCCCGCCACCTAACATGGCTTCGTATTCGGGGCTCAGATGGGTCCAGACATTCGCGCGGGCAGGGGCCATCCAAACGAAGAAAGGCGTTTCACTTTCAACCGCGCGGTCGATGAAGTCCAGTGTGTGCGCTGTTACTTCATCGTCGAGCGTCTTCTGCCGCTCGGGCGGAGCGGGACCATCGTCGATTATGCGTTGCTTTCCGACCAAACCCCAGCGCGGATCAACAGTTTCATCTAGGGTATCAGTTGCGTAGGCGTGAATGATGTTCCGGGGGCCAAAAGTGACGTTGAATTTCTGATCTTTCGGCCAGTCGGGGTCGGATGTGTATTCCATCGCGTTCAGGTGATAGAGCCAACCCCAGTATTCGTCAAAACCTTTCAATGTCGGCAGAAACTTGTTCATATCGCCCAGATGATTCTTACCAAATTGACCAGTTCTGTAGCCCAGAGATTTTAGCATGTTGGCTAGTGTAGGGTCATTTTCGCTCAGACCTTTTTCCGGGTCTCCGGGCAGGCCAACCGTGTGCATCCCCGTTCGAACCGGAAATTGTCCGGTGATAAAGGCAGACCGTCCGGCGGTGCAACTTGGCTGAGCATAGTAATCCGTCAGGCGCATGCCATCCGCAGCAAGCTGGTCAAGGTTGGGGGTTTTGATACTCTTCACACCCTGATGGTAGCTGCCCAGACTGGCCCAGCCGACATCGTCGGCCATTATGACAAGGATATTGGGTTGGTCGGTTTCCGCCAAAACTGGCATGGCACAGACCGAAGCTGTGACCAGCGTGGCGGAAACCGCAACAGATCGAAGAATGAACATTTTTACCTCTGTGGACGTACAAGACGATAACGATGGTGGGAATTTCGAAGGGTCCATCAGGGATAGCGGTCGAAACTTTCGCGTCGCAACAGAGCTTTACCAGGATTTCATATTGTGAAATCTAAAAAACGAAACCTGAAATGAAATTGACCACATGATGAACGAAAACGTATTGACCGCCTTTCTTGCATTGGCTGAAACCGGCAGCTTCCAAAATGCAGCCCGTGCGATGGGTGTGTCCAACGCGTCATTGTCCCGCTATGTCGGGCAGGCCGAGGACTATACGGGATTTGTTTTGTTTCATCGAAGCCGAAACAGCAGCACACTGACACGCGCAGGGCAGGAATTCTTACCAATCGCCCAAGCGCTGCGCGAAGACCTGGACCGATATGCGACGCGTGTGGCCGGTTTGCGCGAAACCGGGCCGGGCACGTTGCTGGTCGGTTGCGGGCCGCTGACCACGAGAACCCTGATCCTGCCCGTGTTGCGTGCTGTACGGCAGGTAATGCCTGACCTGCGCTTCCGAATTCTGGTGAGTGCCTACGCCCGCCCGCTCGACTTGTTGCAGGCGGGGGAGTTCGATGTATTCCTTGGCGATCTGACTTACACTCCGGACGCCGAAGATGTCGAGATCATGGTGATGGAAAAGCAGGAAATCCTGTTTGTTGCTCATCGAGATCATGAGATTCATCAGCGCGGCGCGCAAACGATGGCCGGTATTTTCGAATATCCCTTTGCTTCACCGCATCTTCACAAGCACTGGAAAGCAACCTTGTAAAGTCACTTGGTGGCGATGCCGAGGCAGTCGAAAAGGTCAATGCCCAGCCGCATATCGAATGCGACGACTACAACCTCCTGACCGGATTGTTGGCGGAACCTGACTTCATCGTGGGAGGGATGCCGGGCACGTTCGCAGAACTGTTCCGTGCAAAGACAGTCAAACCCGTTTCAATGAAACAGAATCTTACGTGGAACATTTGCGCTGCGCGCAAGTCGCAGAATACATCGGATGCTCTTGAATTGTTCTGGAGTGAGCTTGCTAATTTTCGGGGCCGGTGACGTCAGTCATCTAAAGGTGTCCGATTGAGACGTTTTGTGGCTCAAACTAAGCTATTTGCCTGAGTACAATAAACTTGCCGAAGTTCCGCTTTACAACGAGAGCGGCTTTTGAATGCAAGTGACCAACGGCAGCAAAGCCTGCTTTGCCGACGTCGCGGAACTGGCAAAACACTGGGCTCGACGAACTCACACAACGCGAGACTAAAGCAGCCATATTGACGTTGAGAACGAACACCCCTTCATAGCGGACGTGCAGAACTTCTTTCCTGATCTTTTGGAAGAGCACTGGCTTAGCTGGTCGCCTGTTTGGCTACTCAGCAAACCACATTCCATTAGAACCCGTCATATCTTCAGATCGAGGCGGGGCTTCCAAAACGGCCGGAAGAGTTCAATCTTCGGACATCGATTCATCACAACTTTGAGGCCCGCATCCTCGGCGAGCTGTGCTGCTTTGTCGTCGTAGACGCCAATCTGTCCCCAAAGAACTTTGGCTCCGATCGCAATGGCCTTCTCGGCAAACCCAAAGAGTTCTTCCTTGGGACGGAAGACATCCACCATATCAACGGGTTTGTCGATTTCTTCGAGTGAATGATAGACCTTCAGGCCCCTGATTTCCTTGACGTTCGGGTTAGGGTTTACCGGCAGAATGTCGTAGCCAATTTCGCTGAGCTGTCGCAGAACGCCGTAGCTAAATTTCGTTTTGTCGGCGCTTGCACCAACCATTGCAATGGTTTTGACCGACTTCAAGATCTCGGCGAGATACTTGGGGTCGTATTCATACATACGGTCGATATCTGCTTCGGGCATCGGTTAACCTTCCTTCGGCGTCGCAATGTCTGCCTTGAGTTCGTGGGGTTTGAGCGGATCGAGGAACGGATTGCGGTAAAGCTTGTCATGGCTCTCAACCCCAATCTCCAACGTGATGTTTGACGTCGCACGTGCCACGCAGAGGATTACGTAGCCGTTGGCGATCTGCCTATTGTTCAGCGCGACCTGTCGGCGCTGATCCACCGTGCCTGTTTTAAGTTTCGCGGCGCAGGTAATGCAGCCGCCGTATTTGCAGCCGAAGGGCAGATCAACACCCTGTTCGCGTAACGTGTCCAGAAGTGGGCGTCGTGCGTCCACCTCATATGTCGCGCCATCCCTGTTGGCGATCGTCACAGTATGCGTTGTCATAGCCAAATGTCGCTTGTGCAATCACCGCCTGGATACCGGCTTTCGTGGCAGCGCGAGGGGCCATTTGGCTCTTTCCCAAAGTCCACGATAAAGTCTTCGTTGATCTTCATGCCGCCGTTTTCGGGATCGCAATCAATCATGACCATTACTCCGCCCTTTTCGCGGATCTCGGGATAGAACTGGTTGTCCCAAGTCGAAAACAGTGAGGTGGTGACATAGAGTCTGCGTCCGTCGAGAGAGAGTTGGAACATCTGTGGACCGCCAGCGACCTCAACCCCATTAATGGTTGGCGCCTTGCCCAAAAGCCCCCCCATGTATACTTGGCCGGTCAGCTTGGGATTATGCGGGTCGGTGATGTCGTATTGGCGCATGTCGCCATGAAGCCAATTGTTGAGATAGAGATATTTGTCATCCATCGAGATCAGGATCGCCGACATCACTCCCGGCAATGGGATTGGCCATTCGGGATGCATTTCGTTATCGACGTCGATGATCTTTTCCCATTGCCACTTATTAGCGCCGTCCTTCCACCAGTGAATGACGTTGGTCGACAGCGCTGCCCCACAAAACCCATGCGTGCTGTCTGGGTCATGGTGGAACTTGACTTCCAAGGGCAATAGCCCGTCTTCACCCAGATAGAAGCTTTCAACAGGTTTGCGCTTTTCAAAGTCCCAGAAGTGCAGTTCGCGCCCGTATTTCAGATGGCCCACTTCTTCCAGATCGAAGCCCGGCATAAAGGTGTTGGGCGCGGCCCATTCGGAACTCACCATCACGTTGTGGCGGGGCTGGTACCAGAAATCATAACCGAACTTGATGCCGCCCATCGAGTTCTCCCAGCGGCCGACGATGTTGAATTCTTTATCGAGATGCAGATAGCCGCCCGGAGCTTCACCCTTGGCGTTTCCAAGGAAGGAAATGATGATCTCCGAACCCAGACAATGCACTGTATGCGGCCCTGACAGATCGGCCTTGGCCTTAATCTCGGCCCCGTCGATAACCTTGTGCAGCCGCGGTGCGAGTGGGTCAGTGGCCGTGTCGACGATATGTAGGTTGTTGGAACGCACACCGGGCAGGATCAGGTATTTTCGCGACATTGAGCCGTCGTCGTGGCAGGACGAACAAGCATTCCAGCCCATGTGATGAAGCTCATCCCCGATCCCCGGCATTTCCAGCCGGTGGATCACCTGAGAATAAGTTGGGCTTTCCGGGTCTACATCCACTGTCGCAAGATAGTCGGGCTTCTGAATGCCCGTGCCTGTATAAATGGCAATCGTGTAAAGAAGCTTCTCACGGGGGGCTTGGATTGCCTCTTGCGGGCTGGCGTAGCCCGGTCCGCAACATGCACCATCCATCGTTGAACCCTCCCTTGATCACGATTACGGTATCGTATATCGAAAATACTATTATCGTATAGTGAGAAAAATGCATCTAGAACGCTTAGCGCTGATATTGGAAGTCGTAGGTCAAAAAGGGCATGCGACTGTCGCGGACATTTGTGCACAATCCGATCTCCCTAAGCCAACAGCCTATAGGTTGGTTCAGGATCTTGTTTCGTCCGGACTGTTGCAGACATCTGCGCGAGGGGAGTTTGCCATTGGAACCCGATTGAAGCGTATCACCCGGAGTGATCATTCTGATCCTGCGCTTCTGGAAGTGATTGCGCCGATCCTGGCCACCGGCGCCAGAAACTACGGGGCTGCGTTCTTTCTTTCCCGACTGCGCGGCAACTGGGTCGAGATTATTCACGTGGCCACGCCAGAAACGGGCGTGTCATATCTTCACCCGGGTGTGGGCAAACGGCCTATGCACGCGTGCTCTTGCGCCAAGGCAATTGCCGCCGTTTCTCCAGAGCTGCTGTCTCATGGCGAATTGAACGGGCAGCTCAAGCGGTACACCGAGCACACCATTACCAGCGGAAAAGATCTGGCAAAAGAACTCGATGTCATTCGGGCCAAAGGATACGCCGAATGTATCGAGGAGCTGGAAAGAGGTATAAGTTCTGTTGCAACAACACTGGGCAAAACAGGTGTTGGTTCGACGTTGTCCATTGGCGCCACAGCTTCCGTTCGGGTGTTTACGCCTCCAATACGGGTCAAAATCGGCCAAGCACTCATCGAAATGTCGCATGAGTTATCATCTGCCCTAGGATGGGATGGCGCAGACGCGAATATGAAATCCGCCTAGGTTAGTGTTGGCTAAAGCAGTGGAGAAGGTTCACGTCATCAGGCAGCGTCGAAACGTTTGATGCCATTAGGCGGGTTTACGGGCGGCCAAGGAGGATAAGTATGGACGATGGAATGCGCGGAGGATTCTTCGCAGTTAATGTCAAACCTGAGCACCGGCAGTCTTTTTTGAACGCCAGCATCTTCGAAGCGCAAAGTGTTGTAAGCGAAGAGGCAGAGGTTTTCCAGTTTCAGATCATGGTGGACATGGCAAATCCCAATCGGTTCTATTTCTACGAAGTGTTCCGGGACGAAGCAGCCATTCAGGATCACTGGGACTCTGTAGCTTTTAAGAACTGGTTGAACACGGTCCAAACAATGCTGGATGGTGACATCAAAATTATTGCTCGGATGCGCTCGCTTTTCCCAACCACAAAAGGCTTCGAGGCCCAAAAACCGGGCCTGCTGCAGTGGTGAAACCGACCGGACGTTTGAAATTTTGGTCGCTGTGTGATTGTGACTGGATGTGACACTAATCGGTTTTGGGCTCTCTGCCGATATTCCCTGTCGGCACAAGAATTGGACACCAGTGAACTCACTGAATGCGGGCATTACTGCAACCGCCCAGACTGAGTGTTTCAGTTTCTCGTGGTCATTTCGCCCCGCGAAAGGTATTCATTAGATGGAAGGGAATACGTGGGGCGGAAGTTGGCGGCGATACAGGCGGCCGATATGGTCCGCGATACCGCCCGATCAGCCCCACTTGCGTGGGCCAGTTTGAATGTTCGTTCATGATCGGCCTGCGCATAAAGTGAAAACTGAGCCGGCCTATTAGTCTGAGCCGCTTCCAGCCTCACCACTTAATCCCCCAACCTCCCGGCAAAGGCACCGCGGGCTTTGTTGTCCGTCAGAAATGCAAAGTCGACATGATTTGGGATTCACGTTCTGCCACCCGGGCATTTCACACACTTTTGACCGACTACAGAGCAGCAGTCCAGACCCGATAACGCCCCTGCCCCGTTACCTCTCGGATCAAACCCCGGTTCATAAATCGGTCGATATTGCGTTGCACCGCAGCGCGCGAAGCCTGTGTCAGGTCCTCGGCCAGCGGCGCCGACACCATGGGCCATGCGGTCAGCGCGTCGATCAGGCGCGGTGGCGTGCGGCCGCTCAGGTCACTTGTCGCCTCGCGGGCACGCTGATCCCAGGCGCTGACCCGATCCAGGTGCAACAAAGCCGCCAATATCGACTGCCCTGCCCCCCTGATCCAGGCCGAGAGTTTTTCCTGCGGTTCGCCAACCCCGCGCAACGCCCCCGGACCCGACAGCGCCAGCGGCATGAAGATCGCCCCACCCCGCCCCATCGACGCAGCATGTCGGGCTGCAATGATCGCTGCCTCAGTGTCCTGACCAGGGCTTTCCGAAAGGGCGCGCCAGGCATGAAACCCGATTGCGGCCTGCGTGACGGGATGCAAGCCTTCCGCATTCTGCATAATCTCAGCCAAATCGGCGACGGCCTCTGGCATGTCTTCGATGCCCTGTGCCATGCGATCAAGAAACGCGGTCAGGCCAGTCGCCCAGCCGCCCTCTGATGGCCCAGCCCCTGCAGTTAGTCGGCGCACAGCCCAGCCTGCCCGGAACATCGCCTGGACATCATCGCCGGTTGCGCCAATCCGTAATCCGACCCACAACGCAAGCCGGTCGACACCGATCCTATCCCCTGTCCACCAACCCAGATCAGACACATCCATCAGCGCCAACCGGTGTCCCCACCCTGTCGGCCCTGCGCGCAAACGTTCGTCCAACGCCCCGAACGTGGCCGCCAGTTCCGCCAGTTCATAAGACAGCTCGGCCTGGGCCGCGCGCCAATCCCTTGGGTCAAACAGAAGGCGGCGATCGACCGCCGGACCGGGGGGCAGAAATACGTCCTGTGCCATACCTTCATCGGGAGGGAGGAACCAAAGATCATCTTCCTCAACCGGGTCGGTGTCATAGATGCTGGGAGGACCGATCGCGTCGTCGTCCTCATCCGGGTCCGGCATCACAGGTTTCATCGTCATGCCCGCTATATTTCGGACATTTCGTGCGGTCCACAAGACGTATTCCGCCCTGCCCCCGGTCAACCGGCGAATGTTGTGGTCAGAATGTGCAGTTGCTGGTCAAGATCGGTCTGCTCGCTGCTGCCGATTAGCATATAGCCATATCCATCCTGCGCCCATGTCGCAGTGGCAACACCACTTATCGCCGCAAGTTTGACATCCTTTGCCGGCGCACCTTCCCCCTGGCGGATCACACAGAAGGCCAGCGGCTGGCCCTGATCATCCGCAAAAACCACCTGGATCAGAGGTTTCCCCTTAAAGGACAGTACCTGAGCGCGCTTCAATTCCAGCCCGGGCAGCGTCTCAAGTGTGTCCCGGTTAAGCGACCGACCCAACTGTGCCTCAGCCCGCGCAAATTGCGCATCCAGCGCAACCGGAGAACTGTCCAACGATTCAATCGTGTCCGGCGAATAAAGAGACTGATAGATAGCTGCCTGTTCGGCCCAACCCATTGGCTCTGGGCGTGTCGCCCAGAAAGTTGCGGATACGGCCACGACAGAAACTGACGCGGCAACTGCCATCAAGCGCCAGAGACCGCCTGAGGTGTCGGCCGTACTGACCGGCATTGGCTGCGGCAATTCAAGCTGCGGCGCATCCGCAGGAATGTTTTCGAACACTGATTGCACCACAGGTGCCAGCGGGTCCAGTGTCATCAGGCGTTGTTCCAGCGCAAGATCGGTTTCGATCGCCGCTTCAATTGCAGCGGCCTCGGCCGCATCCGCAGTGCCTTCCAGATACGCCCTCAGCGTCTCGTCGGAAAACTTCATTTGCCACTCCGTCGAACGGTGTCTGCCGCATCATGCTGCATCACGTTTTTCAGTTTCTGCCGGGCGTTGGACAACCGGCTCATGATAGTGCCTATTGGCACCTCCAGCAACGCGGCGGCTTCGCGGTAGCTGTATCCTTCAACAAACACAAGCATGACTGTCTCCCGCTGCGCTTCTGGCAACTCCATCACTTGTGTAAACACCTCAGCGGCGAAAATATTCGTTTCTGCATCCGGTCCGGTCGAAATTAATTCGGCTTCGGGTGTAACGGACAGCGCCTGGGCCTTACGCACAGAGCGTGCCCGCACCTCATTCAGCCAGATCGAGCGGCAAATCGTCATCAGCCAACTGTCCAGCCGATCATACGATGTAACCTGATGATGACGCTCCAACGCACGCAGACACGTCGATTGCAATAAATCATCGGCAACATCCGACGCCCCCGAAAGTGCAAGACCAAACCGCCAGACCCGTTTGGAATGCGTCTGGATTGCGCCGCGCACGGCCTGTTCGGAGGAAATATCGGGACCCATCGAATAAATCGCGACCTGTGTGTGTTTGTCATTCACGGACCGGGCCCGCGAGGTCAGGACTGACATAACCCGAGGAGGAAAGAAATGAAACTTCTGTTGAAGGCAGTCACGATTGCGTCGGCAATTGTTGCAACCCCGGTTCTTGCGCAAACTTGGACGCTGGACCCTGAAGGCTCGCATCTGGCCTATGGGTCGATCAAAAAAGACACCGTGGGTGAGGTAAACTCTTTCACAGGTCTCTCCGGTCAGGTTGGACCGGACGGGAAAGCCGATATTGAAATTGACCTGTCATCGGTGGAAACCAATATCGACATTCGCAACGAACGAATGGTTGAATACGTGTTCCGCAAAGCTGGCAGCGCATCGCTGACGGCGCAGTTCGACATGGCAGATGTAACGGCCCTGAGCGTTGGCGAAACCACGATTGTCGATGTCGAAGCGATGCTTTCGCTGGCAGGCACAGATGTAGCATTTGATGCCGAGATGTTTGTGGCGCGCCTGTCTGAAACATCAGTCATGGTTTCAACAAATGACATGGTGTTCATCAGTACAGAAGATGCAGGCGTCGATGCTGGTGTGGAAAAGTTGATGGAATTGGCCGACCTGCCCGGCATCACCCGAACCGTACCCATTACAGCGCGTCTGATATTCAACCTGGACGAAAAGAAAGCCCAAGCGGAACCTTCCGCCACCGCCGTAACTGCTGCGGTTGCTATCGAAGGTGACGTCAAAGCAGGTAAGAAGGTTTTCCGCAAATGCAGCGCTTGCCACAAGTTGGACGAAAACCGCCATACGGTGGGCCCATCGCTTCACCGCATTATCGGCGCTACGGCGGGTCAGGCTGACGGATTTAAGTTCTCGGAACCTCTAAAGGGGTCGGGTATCGTCTGGACAACTGACACCCTGACTGCTTTTCTGGCGGATCCCAAAGGCACAGTTCCGGGCAACAAGATGCAGTTTCGCGGCCTGAAAAAGGAAGCCGATATCGTGAATGTGATCGCCTATTTGCAAGCCGAAGCACAGGGTTAAACCTGAACCAATCCAATAAAGCGGGTTCCCTTTACACGCACCGCCACGCTATCCCTTGTCTGACCTCAGACAAGGGAGACGCGCGGCATGAGCGACACGGTCAAACTGACACTGGACGAGATCCGAAACCTCAGCCTGTCCATCCTGACCAAGTCGGGGTTTGGCCCGGAACACGCGGCCGCCATTGCCGATGTATTGACGACCTGCCAGGTCGACGATTGCCAATCTCATGGGTTGTTCCGCCTGTTCATGTGCAATGACACCATGAAGACCGGCAAGATTGACGGGCATGTGGCCCCGGCTGTTGCGCCTTCGGATAATGCCATTGTTCGTGTCGATGCGCGCGGAGGCATGTCTTTGCTGGCTTTTCGCGAAGCATTGCCTGTGCTGATCGAAAAGACCCGCACCCACGGCATCGCTGCAATGGCAATCAACCGCTGTTTTCACTTCTCGGCCCTTTGGCCCGAAGTGGAAAGCCTGTCTTCAGAAGGTCTGGCCGCGATGGCGATGGTGCCCAGCCACAGCTGGGTCGCACCGGCTGGGGGCACTCGGGGTAGTTTGGGTACGAACCCGCTGGCTTTCAGCTGGCCGCGTCAGGGCAAAGACCCATTCACGTTTGATTTTGCCACCAGCGCCTTTGCCCGTGGTGAGATTGAGCTTTATCACAGGGCGGGTAAGCCCCTGCCCGAAGGCGTCGCCATAGACAAATATGGAAATCCGACCACTGATCCGCAGACCGCGATGGAGGGGGCGATGCTCACCTTCGGCAGTTACAAAGGCTCGGCCTTGTCGATCATGATCGAGCTGTTGGCCGGTCCGTTGATCGACGACCTGACCAGCCTGGAAAGCATGGAGTTTGCCGAGGGCCAAGGCGGCGCGCCCTATCACGGCGAGATCATTCTGGCTTTTGACCCCGCCCAGTTCAGCGGTGGTCGTGCCGCAGCAAATGATGAGCGCGCCGAACGCTTGTTTGCCGACATCGTCGATCAGGGTGCGCGCCTGCCGTCGCAAAGACGTTTCGCTGCTCGCGCACGCAACACCGCCCGTGGACACGTTGAGATCGCGAAAACCCTGTACGAAGATTTGCTGGTTTTGGCCGAATAGGTGTAAGGCCCGCGATCTTCTCTTTCCCTTAGCGGTGCGGCTGGCTAAGAAGTTCCTCCCAATTGAATTCAGGAGGCCCCCTTGGACCGCATCGCCCGCACCATCGCCACCGAAATCAACGCCCGCGCCGAACAGGTCGGTGCAGCGGTAAAATTGCTGGACGAAGGGGCCACGGTTCCATTCGTGGCGCGTTACCGCAAAGAGGTGACTGGCGGGTTGGATGACACGCAACTTCGAACTTTGTCGGACCGTTTGACCTATCTGCGCGAACTAGAGGCGCGGCGCGCAACCATCCTGAGTTCAATCAAGGATCAGGACAAGTTGACCGACGAGTTGGCGAAATCCATCGCGCAGGCAGACACCAAAGCCCAACTGGAAGACATCTACCTGCCCTATAAACCCAAGCGCCGCACCAAGGCGATGATTGCGCGCGAAAACGGGCTGGAACCGCTTGCCGATGCAATTCTATCGAACCGTTCCGCAGATCCCGAAGGGCTGGCAAAGGGTTACATTAGTGAAGCGGTTCCCACGACAAAGGACGCATTGAATGGCGCTCGGGACATAATCACTGAACGGTTGACTGAAAACGCCGCCCTTCTGGGTGAATTGCGGAATTTCATGCAACGCGAGGCCTTGCTGACCTCGAAAGTGATCGAGGGTAAACAGCAAGAAGGCGCCAAGTTCAGCGACTACTTCGATCATTCGGAGCTTTGGGCCAAGACCCCATCGCACCGCGCCCTGGCAATGTTACGAGCTTCGAAAGAGGGGATCGTGACGCTGGACATCGCCCCCGAGCCCGAAGCTGGCGCCGCGCGAGCCGAAGCTATGGTGGCTGCTCATCTGAAGACACGCAGCGATGCACCCGGTGATAAATGGCTGCGGAAAGTTGCCGGCTGGACGTGGCGGGTAAAACTGTCCCTTTCGATGATGGTCGAGCTGATGGCCGATTTACGTAGCCGTGCGCAAGACGAAGCAATTCACGTTTTTTCCCGCAACCTCAAAGACTTACTATTCTCCGCACCTGCCGGCGCGCGGGCTACCTTGGGGTTGGACCCTGGAATCCGAACCGGCGTCAAAGCCGCAGTCGTTGATGCAACAGGCAAGGTGGTTGCGACCGAAACCTTGTACCCATTCCAACCCAAGAATGATTTGCGCGGATCGCAGGCGGCGATCCTGCGCTTGATCTCAGCCCATAAGATTGACCTCATCGCTATCGGCAACGGCACGGCGAGCCGCGAGACCGAAAAGATGGTTGCCGACACGATAAAACTGCTGCCAAAGGGCGTCAAAGCCCCAACCAAGGTTGTCGTTTCAGAAGCCGGAGCTTCGGTCTATTCGGCATCAGAATTGGCCGCGCGTGAATTTCCAGACCTGGATGTATCGCTGCGTGGCGCTGTTTCGATTGCCCGCCGCTTGCAGGATCCGCTGGCGGAACTGGTAAAAATCGAACCAAAATCCATTGGCGTCGGTCAATACCAGCACGACGTTGATCAACATCGCCTGTCACAGTCGCTCGCTTCCGTAATCGAAGACGTTGTGAATGCTGTGGGTGTGGATCTGAATACGGCCTCTGCCCCCCTACTCTCACACGTTTCTGGTCTTGGGCCCGGCCTTGCAGAGGCTATTGTTATGCATCGTGATCTCAACGGCGCGTTCCAATCCCGCAAGGAGTTGCTGCGCGTCGCGCGTCTTGGGCCGCGCGCCTATGAGCAGTGCGCAGGTTTTTTGCGGATACGGGATGGCGTGGAACCCTTGGACGCGTCCTCGGTGCATCCAGAAGCATACAAAATTGCGAAACGGATCGTATCTGCCTGTGGTCGTGATATTCGCCAAATCATGGGGCATGACGGTGCCTTGAAAGGGCTGCGCGTAGAACAGTTCGTGAATGAAGATTTTGGCCTTCCGACTGTGCAAGACATTTTCTCAGAGCTGGAAAAGCCAGGTCGTGATCCCCGCCCTAGTTTCGTGACCGCATCGTTTACTGATGGGGTCGAAGAGATTACCGATCTGAAACCTGGAATGGTGCTGGAAGGGACAGTCACCAATGTGGCCGCGTTTGGCGCTTTCGTCGACGTGGGCGTGCATCAGGACGGTTTGGTCCATGTCAGTCAGCTAGCGGACAGGTTTGTCAAAGACCCGCATGAAGTGGTGAAAACGGGCCACGTGGTCAAAGTCACTGTGGTCGAGGTTGACGTGCAACGCAAACGTATTGCTCTGACAATGCGAAAGGATGGCGGAGCCTCGGCGCGTCAAGAACAGAACGGCAAGGGTTCAGAAAAACGTCCATACTTCCCAAAAGGGAAACAGGCGCAATACGCAAAATCTAAAGAAAATGCGCACCACAGCGCGCTTGGTGATGCCCTAAAATCTGCGCTCAAAAAGCAATAGCCCTGGATGGACGTTATTGAAACAACGCTCAGGTGAAAGCTTCCGGTTCAAGCTCCTCCCAGAATTCAAATATCTTTGTGGCGTTCAACCCTGATCGCCACCCATGAGCTCTGAAATGTTCTCGGTCGAGATCATTATCAAGGCCCGATAGAAAGAGCCGCTTGTCGGCATCGCGTTGCGTTGGGTTTCGCCGCGAAACCAGGTCCTCAACAATTGCCAATCGCCGCGCACGTTCGGTCCGCTCTACAGTTCTTGCTTCGTATTCCTTGTCCTGCTGCTCTTGTTCGGCGGTCCTGCGTTTTACAGCTTCACCCACTGATGGGCCTGGCACCGCCGACGTCTTCTTTTCTGGCGCTTGATAGTTGTCCCGCAAGGCAGCGGACAGGAAACCAAGAGTCGATTTAACTCCATCTTTGCCCTTGGCATATTCGAGCTTTTCCCGAACATAGTCTTCGCCATGTTCAGAAATCCACTGTCGCGCCAACCTGTCGGACACACCTTGCTGGCGCAGCGTCTTGTAGATTGTCAGATTGCGAACGCCATCTTCATCATCAATCTCAAACATCGCTTTCTGCGGGTTACCCTTTATCAGGAACCGGATATCTGTAACTGTGCGGCCTTTCTTCTGGAATTCAGGCTCAATGAGAATATCAGAGCTTTTGTTAACTTCGGCGACAGCTGGTTTAATGATCTTGGCATTTAGGTGCTTGAAGCTGCCATAGTAATCGCTTCCGTCGACACCCATGAGCTTTCTGAAGACATCCAGCGCCCACCAACCCGTCGATCCTGTCCGGACAAATCGATAGCAATTTTCATAAAGCGCTAAGCCGTGACCTGAACTAAAATTTCTCTGAATCTGAACATTTATTAACGCGTAGATTTTCGGATCATAAAGTTTCTGCGCCAATGCTGGTGAATATGCGTATTCACAGATTCCATTCTTCAACTTTGCAAAACTCAACAAAGATGAAACACCCCATTCCTGGCGTCCCTGCTCATCCAACATGTCCCATTCAGCGACCGTTTCAGCCAGAGCGCGCAAGCTTGCTCGCAACGTGTCAAAGTCGTTTGAGTTATATCCAACCATCATCGCCAACGTCCGGGCGTCAATTGTATGGGTCGGGGCGGACGTCAGCGCGTCATATGCATTCAACAACAAAACGTTCGACAACTTGCGTTGCAACAGCGTCAACTTCCCGCTGATGTGAATCGCGGCGACGTTTTTCTTAACTGTCTCCCGACGCAACGCGCCTGAGAGGTTGTCCATGTTAACTTGTGTATCCGGCATGATTCTGCCTGGCTGCTCGTTTGCTCATTATTTGCATGATAGGTACCTGAGTTGCAATCTATTTTAGGTGCCTATATACAGGATGACGCCAATCCCGTGGATGGGTACCTTTCTAAGTAGGCCCAAAAGTTATCCACAGAAACGCATGCGAAAGATTCGCACGAAGCAAAGAACACGCAAACTCGTGTGCCCTGAACCCCAATTTAGAGCCTTTTTCAAGGTAATTACTGGCGTCCTGAGAATCGGGACCCATCTAACCGTAACTTGGCGCCATACATCCTGTACTTGGGTACTTATAATCCCGTATGCGGGTCCCCTCGACCCTGTAAACGGTTACTCATCAATATGTAAACTATTGTAGTTAATACAGTTTTCCACCGCAAAGATTCTAAATTATACAAAAAAACTAAACAATTTGTTGCGTTCTATTCTATTGATTGTTCAAGTTTCGTCGCGAAACCTGGTGGCAACTACAACTTCAGTGGAAAAAACAAAGAGGAAGGATAGCCTCTCATCCAAATGTTCGCTACATTGCGCTATATACGCCGCCAAGGCGAACATTACCTGAGGTACCGACAGTGAATAAGACCAACCAACCTCCCCTGCCCCCTTATCTTAATCTCGATCCGGAAAAAGCAGCGGCAAAGTTACCTGATCCTATTGGAACTTCACGATTCGCTAAAGCTGCCACTTTCTGTGCAAAAGGACGCGAAGACTTGGCTCGGAGAGGGTACGCTCCCGATGGGGAAAAACGATTACGCCGTTTCTCCATCTGGGAAATCACCAAGTACCTAATTCCAGTAGCACCCGCCCACCTAAGACGTGTCCTAAAGGCAAATATGGACCTTCCACAAGGAGAGGGAGAAGCAGGGTCGAAGTGGTTTACTCTTGAAGAGGTTTTGACCCTTCGAAAACACTTCGCAGCAGAGGGTGTCAGCACCAAGGAATACCTACCTTATCGCCCGGAAGGCTTGCCTGCGAAAGTTGTATCTGTAGCGAATTTCAAGGGAGGTGTTGGCAAGACTTCAACTGCTGCTCACCTCGCTATGTCTGCGGCCTTGGATGGGTATAAAGTTCTTGTAATCGATTTGGATAGCCAAGGATCGATGACGTCAATTCTTGGCGGAACAGTTGCGGACGAGTGGCAAACCGTGTTTCCGCTGTTAGCCAAAGATTACGCGAAAGCTGTTCAAGAGGAAAACCGCGTCAGGCAGGTTGGAGGACAGGCCGAAATCCCCTTGGATGAAACACTGCAAGAGGCGCTAAATACAACCTCAACTGACGTCATTCAGAAAACGCATTGGCCCAATATCGACCTTATTGGTGCCCAACTGAATTTGTATTGGGCAGAGTTCCAAATCCCTGTGTGGCGTATGGGATTAAAAAGTTGGCCATTGTGGGATGGTCTGACCAACTTTCTCGAGACTGAAGGTGTTCTCAACGATTACGATATCGTCTTCATTGATACTCCTCCTGCACTTGGGTACCTAACGATCAACGCATTGGCTGCAGCGGACATCCTCTTGGTTCCGCTTGGAGCGTCGTTCCTGGAGTTCGATTCAACCGGCCGTTTCTTTGACATGCTTTATACGACATTCGCAAGTATTGAAGATGGAGAAAACACCGCCCAACGAGCAGCCGGATTGCCAGAGTTGAAGTTCGAATGGGATGTCGTGCGGGCAATCATTACCCGATTTGATGCCAGCCAACAGACGGATATGGCGAACGTGATTCAGGCGTATTTTGGCGATTTCATGAATGCTTACCGACAAGATTTCACTGCTTTGGTAGGGCAGGCAGGAGAACAGGTTAACGGGATTTATGAGGCCGACTACCGCGATTTTAACCGTGAAACTTATGTCCGTGGACGCGAAACTTTTGATCGTACCTATGCTGAATTCAAAGAAGTTCTAATAGGTTGTTGGTGGCGTGATGCCCAATTGGGGGGAGAGTCGAATGGCTAAGCGTAGAAGACTTGATGTTCCAAACACTGCAGAATTGGAAAAGTTGGAGGCGGGTTTCGCGGCGAAACCTTCATTGAATCCGTTTGAAGGTACAACGTCTACACCCCCGATTGCGAAAGTAGCAGGTGAGGCTGCATCCTTAAGCGGAATGGCGACTGTCACGGACCGTGTGGAATTAGCCAAGGATCAAAGCGACGCAACAAGGTGGCGAGACGCAAAGGATGCGGGTTTGGTGGCTGAAATGCTACCGATTGAGTCGATTGATGCTGAGTATATTCGTCGAGATCGGATGGTCGAAGACGAAGATGCTATGGCGGAGCTTTTGGAGTCTTTGAGAACAAACGGGTTGCGTACACCTATTGAAGTGACGCGTGAAGGCGAAAGCTATGGTCTTATTTCGGGGTTCAGGCGCTTAGACGCTTTTAGACGTTTGTCCAAAACTGATGATCGGTTTGCAACCATTCCTGCCTTCGTGAGAGGTGCCGGTTCGGGGCAGGGGGCTTACGTATCGATGGTCGAGGAAAATGAGCTACGCACTAACCTAAGCCCATACGAGCGTGGACGTATCGCAGTTCTGGCAGTAGGGCAGGGGATATTCGAGTCTACCGAGGCAGCAGTCGATGTTTTGTTTGCAGCTGCCTCCAAAGCCAAGAGATCAAAAGTTCGCAGCTTTGCTATGGTCCATGAAGCTCTCGGTGACCTGCTGCAACATCCTGTGGCGCTTTCGGAGAAGGCGGGTTTGAAACTCGCATCGGCGCTGAGAGGGGGGGCTCAGAGCAAGCTTCGTCGTGCACTGGCAGAGGCAGAGGTTATTGACCCTAAAACCGAATGGGATGCTCTGGAAAATGCGATGAAATCGTCTCCGTCGCCGACTGCCAATAAGACTCGTGGGGGACGCCCCCAGCTAGTGAAACCATTGACAACGGTTAAGTTGGCTGACGGAGGGACACTACAGGCCGAACTCTCACCAGATGAAGTTCGTATTCGGGTACGGTTGCAGGGATTGTCAGAGGAGGATGCTCAGGAACTGATAGAACAGATTGCACGCCACCTATGTTAGTTTCGTGGCGAAACCGAGAAAGACGGACGATGTTAAAGTTTTCTAATGACAGGTCAACATGGTTGTGTCGCAAACATTTTGACATGATTGCCTGAAAGACCCTCGGTTGATTTGATGTACGAGCGAAACTTATCGAGCTGGTGCCCAGTATGATCTCGTTCAAAGGGCACCGGTTCCCAAAACATGCGACTCTTCACGTAGTCAATTTCTACCTGCGCAAATCGGTCCCTCTACGAGATCTGAAGCAAATCCTCGTCGAGCACGGCTCCGTGGTTGACTATGCGACGCCAAGTAGATGGGTGGTGAAATCCCCCATCGTCACTGTCGAAGCGCACAAGGGAAAGAATCCCTGCGCTGTTTCTTGGCGCATGGAAGAAACTAATCTCAAATTGCACGGCAAGTGGAAGTATCTATATCGTACGGTTGTTCGCGAAGGGAAAACCCTTGATTTCATGCTATCCGAATGTCGCGACATTGGAGCGGAAAAGCAATTCTTTGCGAAGGCATTCTCCAATAGCAGCATTCCGTTACGGATCGCGATTGACAGGAGTGGAGCAAATGCTGTTGGAATCTAGGAATTGAACAAGATCCTCAAGCGATATGGCTGCCCAGCCAAGATCATGACAGTGAGATCCAAAAACCTGAGTAATCGAAATGAGAAAGACCATCGTTTTATCAAGAGACCAGCGCGCCAGATGCGTGAGTTCAAGTCCTTGGCGGCAGCTTCAGCCACTCTCACAGGCTTCGAGTTCGCTCAGATGACCCGAAGGAAACAGTTCAAACTGGAGGGTTATGCTATTGCGCAGTTTGCTGCTCTCGCCGGATAACTGTGCTCGGTCGCGAGGATGTTCTTTGGGTGGGTAAAAGTTTGCGACATAACCTTCTTGGTTGCCAAACTACGTTCATTTCGAGACGAAATCAATCACACTTGATAAGGGATACTTATCAGATGTGATCTCAATTTTCTTGCGTGAAGCAAGTAACGCGCAAAAAGGCTGACTATTGCGCACAAAGAGGAGCGAAGGCCAATGTTTTCGCGGCATCATTCATAGGGTTTGTCGCAAACTGTGCGGCTCTTTCGGGTGGTTCTGTTGCGAAGTTTCCTGCAGTTCGGAGAAATGCTTCTGACTTGCGGTGTTAAGCGGCCAGTCCTTTGAATTGTTGAAAGGGACAGAGTCCGGGCGTGAATTTGCCCTTGCGGATCATGTATGCGACTTCGTAGCCTGTGGGGGTGGCTGAAGCTGCCGCCAAGGACTTGAAGCCGAGCATCGGACGGGTTCGTCTTTCAACATCCTGGCGAAGAACTTGGTGGAGGCTGTTTTGTTTCGAAGTCGTGAAAGCATGCAATCGAGGATCTTGCCGTGTTTGTCGACGGCTCGATAGATGTGAACCCACGCGCGTTTAACTTTGATGTAAGTTTCGTCCGTTCTCCAAGAACAATCACATGGCGCGTTTCAACGACGCGCCGTTTCGGCGATCGCGCCGGAATATCGTGTAACCCAACGGTTCTACGTAGTGTGATCAACAGAAACGCCTCGCTCGTGCATGATATCTTCCAGATTCCGATAGGAGACACCGTATCGAACATAGAAAAACTGCGAACAGGATCACGTCCTTCAGATACAGCGCACGTTTGAAAGAAATCATGGACCAAACTTCAAATGGAAAATGCCGTTCGCCACACCGGCGCTAACGCCATGAAGGTCAATGGCCAAAGTTTGCAACAGATCCCCACTATTGCTGGATCAACCATCGCTGGGCATTGCGCCCAAACTGGTACAGAACATCGCTCGTTCGATCGTGGCTATCAATCGGGACGAGGGCGTTTCAGTGCTGCTGGCCGAACAGAACTCGCAAATGGTTTTGTCGATCTTGCACTGGGCGCGCGAACTGACCACCGGGAATGTCGTGATATCAGGAAATTCCAAGGAAATTCTGACCGATCCGAGGATCAAAACTGCCTATCTGGGCGGAGAAGTGTGAGGATGTTGCGAAGCAGCTTGTCGTCAACCCCAACACCACAAATTCCATGACCCGAAAGATCGAGGCAGCGGCGCGGGCGGTCGCGCATGCCGCTACTGAGATTGTGGCCGTCAACTGTCAAGATGGCCCGGCCAGTATTCAGGGATACCTAGATGTTTCGGCCTGCGTGCCGGGCCTAATGGACGTCGTTTCGCAATATCCGGACGTGGATGCAATCGTGGTTGCCTGTTTCGACGACACTGGCGTTGATGTGGTGCGCTCCGTTACGTCTGCCTCAGTGATTGGCGTTGGTGAAGCGGCCTATCACGCCGCATCCATGATCAGTCCAACATTCAGCGTCGTTACAACATTGTCCCGGTCGCTTGAGGGTTGGAGGCAAATCTGTTGCGCTATGGTCTGGACCGCCGTTGTGTTCGGGTGCGGGCTTCGGACGTGCCGGTTCTGAAGCTTGAGGAAAACGACCCGAAGACCGTCGACACGATACGGGCTGAAATTCGGGCGGCGTTTGATGAAGACAGGGCTGAAGCCATCCTTCTGTGTTGCGCGGGGATGAGGGACCTCATGTTGCAACTTTCAGAAGAGTTCGGCCTGCCGGTCGTCGATGGTGTCGCCTGCTCCGTCACTTTTGCAGAAGCTTTGGTGAAAGCCAAGCTTACGACCTCGAAGCTTTGCTCCTACGCGTGACTAGTGTCAGGATGCATTGATTTCCGCTGTTTGGCGTGATTCACCGCTCGCAAATGGAGCGGTGACATGAGTGATCTATATCGGCTGGCTGACGATTAGATGACCAAACTTAGCCCTTTCTCCCGGAAGCCCCACCGTAAACCGCGAGTTGACGGACGGCGTGTGTTAATCGGAATAGTAGTTATCAATCGTAATGGCTTAAGATGGCGTAATGCGCCTGTTGAATACGGCCCTAACAAGACGCTCTACACTCGGTGGAAGCGCTGAAGTGAAAAATGTGTTTTCGCTCAAATGATGGTTGGCCTGGTTGCCAGTCACAGTGAAGAGAAGACCGTTAGGATCGATGCAAAGTATCTGAAAGTCCACCAAACAGCGAGCAGAATGGGCATAAAATAGGGGGCGTGGACATCTGATCGGACGAACCAAGGGAGGCATGAAGACGAAACTTCACGCCTTCTGCGTTAGTCAGGGCGGATCGCTCGACTTGTTCACCACCGCCGGATAAGTTAACGACTTCATCGGCACACGGGCCTTGCTGGGCAAGGGTTATTTCGAGCCCAGATTCTGCCTCTTCAAGGAATTCGCATAACTGGCGCCTTAACCGGCAACCGCGCCGTAATCTCCTCGGCTAGCAAGAAACCCTGTAACAGTTCCCTGCTGAACCCGACATCTGCAGCTTTTGTCAGATCCAAACGCGGGACCGAGTGTAACGAATAGTCTCAGGTTTATGGTACCAGCAGCATAATCTGTATGTCCGCCACATTGGTTCCGGTCGCCCCGGTTTGCAGGAGATCACCTGCTAATGACAAAGCGGAATTACTGTCATTGTTGGACAGTAAAGCCACTGGATCCTTCCCGGCATTACGTATCCGACAGACAGTGCCAGCATCTACTATGGCTCCCGCCGCTGTGGTTGGTCCATCCCGGCCATCCGTGCCACCGCTGAGAAAAACCCAGTTGCCCGGTATTTTCTGTTCCTGAGTCAAATAGGCGAGACGCAATGCCATTTCCTGATTTCGACCGCCCCACCCTGAGCCACGCAGTCGGACAGTTGTCTCACCGCCAAACAGCAGGGTTTTCGGACGATCCACGGTCACGGATCGGGTCGCATGCAAAATTTGTTCTGCGGCATCGTCCACATTGCAGGTCAACGCATCTGAGACGATCTCGGCGTCGAATGATCGAGACGCGCAGCCGTGTGCAGCCTGCAGGCTTATCCGATTAGATCCGATCAGGTGGTTGGTGGCTTGAGCACTAAGCCTCTGATCAGGAATACTGTGTTCCAGATACGTGCGGACTGCTTTGGGCAACTCATGCCATAGGCCGTTTTCGATGCAAGTTCTGCGCGCGTCTGCATGGCTGCCGATAGGGGAAACGGTCGGGCCACTGGCAACAGCCCGCAGGTCATCCCTGATTACATCCGAAAGAATGTAAGCCGTGACCGGCGCAGGAGCCGAATGTTTCAGAAACCCGCCGCCCTTAAGTTGGCTGAGTTGCTGGCGTATCAGATTTATCTGAGTGATACCCAACCCCGAGGATAGAAGCACTTCGTTAACCCTTATCTTGTCCGATAGGGTCAGGCCGCTGACGGGGGCGGGGATAAGTGCTGATCCCCCGCCCGAGATTAGCGCAATGACCTGATCATGTTCACATGCTTCGCTGAGCAAAGACACAATCTGTCGCCCGGCTTTCAACCCACGCTCATCGGGGATGGGATGCCCGCTTGTTAAGACAGTCGCGCCGGATACATCCGTCTGGTTTTCAGCATGCGTTACAGCCAAAGCTACATGCGGGCCTTCAACGCGTCGCAACGCCTCTGACAGCATTTTGGGCGCAGCCTTCCCGACCGCAATCAGGACGCTGCGCCCGCCACTTGCAGGTGTTGGCAGTGGAGCGACGCATAACTTGCGGCGCAGGGCAGTAGCTGGGTCCGCTGCCGACACTGCCTCGGCAAAGATAGCCGAAGCAGTGGTGCGAAGCGTTGTCGTTGAATGGCCCGGCACTACAGGTTCACGCCGCTGCGATCTGACTAGCCTTTTCGACCAGTACTTCGGCCTGACGGATCGAGGCATAGTCGATCAGGCGACCATCCAGAGACACAGCGCCTTTGCCAGCCGATTCAGCCTCGGACATGGCTACGAGTATGCGCTGTGCTTTGGTGACTTCGGCATCTGATGGCGACATGACCTCATTGGCCAGGACAATCTGGCTGGGGTGGATAGCCCATTTTCCTTCACATCCCAGTACGGCCGCGCGTTTCGCTGCCGCGCGATACCCGTCTGGATCCTGAAAGTCACCGAAGGGCCCGTCGATCGGGCGCAGGCCGTTGGCTCGGGCGGCGACAACCATGCGGGCTAGCGCATAGTGCCACATATCGCCCCAATGCGTCATGCGTCCGCCATGTGCATCCGCATCGGTCAGAACGGAATAGTCGGGGTTTACACCGCCGATGATGGTGGTCCGGGCACGGGTTGAAGCCGCATAATCGGCGACCCCGAAATGCAGGCTTTCGTTGCGTTTGGATGCGGCCGCAATCTCGCTGACGTTCTGCATGCCAAGCGCGGTTTCGATGATGTGTTCGAATCCGATCCGTTTCTTGTAACCTTTGGCGTCCTCGATCTGCGTCACCAGCATGTCGACCGCATATACGTCAGCTGCGGTTCCAACCTTGGGGACCATGATCAGGTCCAGGCGATCACCGGCCTGTTCGACCACATCCACCACATCGCGGTACATGTAGTGCGTGTCCAGCCCGTTGATCCGCACCGACATGGTCTTGTTGCCCCAGTCGATATCGTTCAGCGCTTCGATGATGTTCTTGCGCGCCTGTTCCTTTTCGTCCGGTGCAACAGCGTCTTCCAGATCAAGGAAGATAACGTCCACATCCGATTTCGCTGCCTTTTCGAACATTCCGGGCTGGCTGCCCGGAACGGCCAGCTCGCTGCGGTTCAGGCGTGCGGGGGCTTGGTCGATGTTGTGAAAGCTCATGGTTTTGGGATCCTTCGTCTTACAGGTTTGGATAGATCGGGAATTTAGCGCAAAGCTCTGCAACCTCGGCTTTGACCTTGGCTTCAACCGCGCCATTGCCGTCTTCGCCATTGGCGGCCAGACCATCGACCACTTCGATGATCCAG